>NZ_JAHBDN010000037.1:0-352501 GCF_019956445.1 Pseudomonas sp. BF-R-19 | reverse complement strand
AGATGTTTATAAGAGACAGGTATTGAGGTGGCTGACACGACGCCTTCGCGAGCAAGCCCGCTCCCACATGATCAAGTTGCCGGTGCCAGGCAATAGTGTTCGATCAGTTGCCTTAATAGATGCACCGTAGGCTGCAAACGTGACATTTCGAGGTATTCCCCCGGCTGGTGGGCGCAGGCGATATCACCCGGGCCAAGCACCAGCGTTTCACAGCCAAGGCGCTGAAGATAAGGTGCTTCGGTGCCGAACGCCACTGCTTCGGCGCTGTGACCGGTGAGCTTTTCGGCAAGGCGCACCAACTCGGCGTCCTCGGCCTGCTCGAACGGCGGCACTTCGGGAAACAACGGCGCGTAATCGATCTTGACCTGATGCCGTTCGGCAACCGGCTTGAGCTTCTGCAGTATCTCGGCGCGCAAGACCTTGGGGTCCATGCCGGGCAATGGCCGCAAATCGAATTCCAGCGAACACTGGCCGCAGATGCGATTGGGATTGTCGCCGCCATGGATGCAACCGAAATTCATCGTTGGCGTCGGCACGCCGAACTGTGGATTGCGGAATTCGCGCTGCCACAACAGGCGCAGGCCACGCAGTTCACCGATGGCATCGTGCATGGCTTCCAGGGCGCTGTGGCCCAGGCGCGGGTCGGAGGAATGACCGCTCTGACCGAGGATGTCGATGCGCTCCATCATGATGCCTTTGTGCATGCGGATCGGCTTGAGTCCTGTCGGCTCGCCGATCACCGCCGCCCGCCCCAGCGGCCGCCCCGCCTCGGCCAGCGCGCGGGCACCGGACATCGAACTTTCTTCATCACAGGTGGCGAGAATCAGCAACGGCTGTTTGAACGGCTGATCGAGCAGCGGTTTGACCGCCTCGATGGCCAGGGCAAAAAAGCCCTTCATATCGCAACTGCCCAGGCCGACCCAACGACCGTCGACTTCAGTCAGCTTCAGCGGGTCGGTTTGCCACAGCGCACCGTCGAACGGCACGGTGTCGCTGTGCCCGGCCAGCACCAGGCCGCCGGGGCCGGAACCAAAACTGGCCAGCAGGTTGAACTTGCCGGGGCTGACCTGCTGGATCTCGCAGGTAAAGCCCAGCTCACCGAGCCACGTCGCCAGCAGATCGATGACCGGGCGGTTGGATTGATCGAGACTGGGCTGTGTGCAACTGACCGACGGTGCGGCGATCAACGCAGCGAATTGTTCTTTCATCGACGGCAATGGCATCGCTGACTCCCGGCACCCGAATTGAAGTCCATCATAGAACCAACCGATGACAGGAATAAACCGTCTCGGCGCGTACTAACCTTGAGTCCTGTACACTGCACGACCTTGGCAGCCACACATTCCCCCGGCTGCGCTCCCGATCCTGGATTTTCCGGCCATGCAGAAAGAAACCGAAATCAAACTCCGCGTCAGCCGCGAAACCCTCGCCGCCCTGCGCGAGCACCCGTTACTGAAAAAACGCAACAAAAGTGGCTGGGAACGCCGTGAGTTGATGAATCAGTACTTCGACACGCCCGAGCGCGACCTGGCCCAGGCCAAAGTCGCCCTGCGCCTGCGCAAAGATGGCGACGAAGTGATTCAGACCCTCAAGACCCGTGGCCAGAGCGTCGCCGGCTTGTCCGAGCGTAATGAATTCAACTGGCCCCTGCCCAAGGCCAAGCTCGACCTGAAGAAACTCGACGGCGAATGCTGGCCCGAGGAACTGGCCGAGCTCGACAAGAAGACCCTGAAGCCGATCTTCACCACCGACTTCGTCCGCGAACGCGCGGAAATCGCCTGGGGTCGCGGCAAGACCAAAGTGGTCATCGAAGCCGCGCTGGACCTGGGTCACGTCGTGGTTGGCAAGCAGAAAGAAGAAATCTGCGAGCTGGAACTGGAACTGCGCGAAGGCGAGCCGGCAGCCCTGCTGGAACTGGCCGCCGAACTGGCCGAGAAACTGGCCCTGATGCCCTGCGACATCAGCAAGGCCGAGCGCGGTTATCGCCTGTACGACGCCCACAGCTATTCGTTGAGCCTGCCGGCGCCGCAGATCACCGCCGAAACGCCGCTGGACGACGCGTTCGCCGCGCTGAGCTGGCATTTGCTGGGCAGCAGCCAGCGTCTGGCCGAGCAGTATCGCTTCAATGGTCACTGGCGCCTGTTGCAGGACTGGGTCGAATGCCTGGCGGAAATGCGCGCGCTGATCAGCAGCCTGGGCCAGGCCGCACCACGTCAGTCGACCCACGATCTGCGTATCGCCCTCGATGCCTTGCTGGAAGACTGGCGTCCGCTGGTCCAGGCCGGCCTGGATGATGAAGACGTGCGCAAAGCCGCGCCCGAGCAGTTCCTCGAAGAGCTCGAAGACCCGCGCTGGGGCCTGTTCTCCCTGACCACCTCGCGCTGGCTGCTGGCCCGCACCTGGGCCGCCGACCGCAACACCCGTGGCAATCGCCAGGGCGCTGCGCAACTGGGCAGCTGGTTGCCGCGCCTGCTGGGCGAAGAAGCCACTTCGTTGCAACTGCAACGTTACCAGCAACAACCGGAAGACCTGGCCGAGCAACTGCCGCGCATCGAACGCATCCAGGTCTGGCTGCACCATGCGCGTAACGTGCTGGAGATCCCGGAAATGGATCGCCTCTACGGCGAGCTGAACAAACTGGCGCAACTGGCCAACGAGTCGATCACCGACGAAGTCCTGGATGCGCGCAAGCAACAGGCGATCGCGGTGTATCAGAACCGTGCCTGGAAAATGTTGCTGCGTCTGTAATACCGCATTCGCGAGCAGGCTCGCTCCCACAGGATTTATGCGGTCCTTGTGGGAGCGAGCTTGCTCGCGATGAGGCCAGCACAGTCACCACAAGATTTCAGACCGGCAAACTGGTGGTCGATTTGATCTCCGACAACGCCACGATCGAATTCACTTCCTGAATCCCCGGCACCATCGACAGCTTCTCGAAGAAAAAGCGCTCGTAAGCCTCGATGTCCGCCGTGACAATCCGCAGCAAGAAATCCACCGCCCCCATAAGCACGTAACACTCCAGCACCTCCGGAAAGCCGCGAATCGCCTCGGTGAATTCGGTGAAATTCGAACGCCCGTGGGCATTGAGTTTCACCTCCGCGAAGATCTGCGTGTTCAGGCCGATTTTCTTGCGGTCGAGCAAGGTCACCTGGCCGCGAATGATGCCCTCCTCTTTCATCCGCTGAATCCGCCGCCAGCACGGCGATTGCGAGAGCCCCACCTGCTCGGCGATCTGTGCGCTGGAAAGCGAAGCATCCTCTTGCAGCAAGGCGAGGATCTTGCGGTCGTAGCTGTCCAGTTCGCTTTGCATAAAAAAACCCTTAACCGAGTAACAAGTGAATTGATTGATTCTTCATTTCTGCAATAAGGCCCATCATAGAGAAGAAATACCCGGCACAGGATGTAAACATTTCTCCAATGATTTTGGAGCCTGACCATGCCGTACCTCGAAGCCGTGAACACCCCACCTGCCCGCGCCGATGTCTGGAACGTCGGCAACGCCCATTGCCGGGTTCGCTATCAAATGTTGGCCGAGGCAGAACCGGACCTGTTGTGTCGCACTCTCAATCTGTTCGCTTTGCAATTGCTCACGCCGGAACAGGTCAACGTGCAGCGCCAGGACGACTGGCTGACCATCGAAATCGTCATCGACGGTTTGAGCTGGCACCGCGCGCAAGTGATTGCGGAAAAACTTCGTAACCTGATCAGCGTCTGCTCGGTGGAGCTGCAAGAAGCTGATTCCCCATGGGCCGAAGCGGTTCAAGCGACGGGCTGAAAAACTCCGAAACGGCTTTGTCGGGTAGTGGCCCAGCGGTCAGCCGGGCCACGGCTATCCTTTGCGCACTGTCGTTCAAAAGGAGCCCGCATGTCCGTACATCTCGCCTTTCAGGACCGCTGGCTGGATCTCAATGACCTGCTGCGCGAACTGGTCGCCCAAGGCTTTATCAGTCAGGATTCGGCCGAACACGCGCTCAATGCCCGCCGCCGCAATGCCTCCCTTGGCCAGATGCATCCGCTGGAGTTCATTGCCAGCCAACAGCTGGACGATCTCAGCCGCCCCGGCAAACCGCTGGACCTCGAGAGCCTGACCCTGTGGCTATCCCGGCAGGCCGGCCAGCCTTACTTGCGCATCGATCCGTTGAAGATCAATGTCGCGGCCGTGACCCCGCTAATGTCCTATGCCTTCGCCCAGCGTCACAAGATCCTCGCGGTAGCGATCGACCGCGAGGCAGTAACCGTGGCCAGCGCCCAGCCTTATGTCAGCGGCTGGGAAGCTGACCTGACCCACGTGCTCAAATTGCCGATCAAGCGTGTGGTGGCCAACCCGGTGGACATCCAGCGCTTCAGCGTCGAATTCTTCCGCCTGGCCAAATCGGTCACCGGAGCGAACAGCGCCGACCCGCAAGTCAGTACCCTCGGCAATTTCGAACAGCTGCTCAACCTCGGCGCCAGCGACCAGGAACCGGACGCCAACGACGCACACATCGTCAATATCGTCGACTGGCTGTTCCAGTACGCGTTCCAGCAACGCGCCAGCGACATCCACATCGAGCCCAGGCGCGAACAAGGCACGGTGCGCTTTCGCATCGACGGCGTGCTGCACAACGTCTATCAATTCCCGCCCCAGGTCACCATGGCCATCGTCAGTCGCCTGAAAACCCTGGGGCGCATGAACGTCGCGGAGAAACGCAAACCCCAGGACGGCCGGGTCAAAACCAAGACCCCGGACGGCGGTGAAGTCGAACTGCGCTTGTCGACACTGCCCACGGCCTTCGGCGAAAAAATGGTCATGCGGATCTTCGACCCGGAAGTTTTGCTCAAGGACTTCGACCAGCTTGGTTTCTCCGCCGACGACCTGCGCCGCTGGCAGGACATGACCCGCCAGCCCCACGGCATCATCCTCGTCACCGGGCCGACGGGTTCGGGCAAGACCACCACCCTCTACACCACCCTGAAAAAACTGGCGACACCGGAGGTCAACCTCTGCACCATCGAAGACCCGATTGAGATGGTCGAGCCGGCGTTCAACCAGATGCAGGTCCAGCACAACATCGACCTGACCTTCGCCGCCGGCGTGCGCGCGCTGATGCGGCAAGACCCGGACATCATCATGATCGGCGAGATCCGCGACCTCGAAACCGCGGAGATGGCGATCCAGGCGGCGCTCACCGGGCATCTGGTGCTGTCGACCCTGCACACCAACGACGCGCCCAGCGCCATCAGCCGCCTGCTGGAACTCGGCGTGCCGCACTATCTGATCAAGGCCACAGTGCTCGGCGTCATGGCCCAGCGACTGGTGCGAACCCTGTGCCCGCACTGCAAGGCGCCGCTGACGCTGGGCGAAGACGACTGGCAAACCCTGACCCGTCCCTGGCAAGCACCGTTACCGACCAATGCCCAACGAGCCATCGGTTGCGTGGAATGCCGCGACACCGGTTATCGTGGTCGCGCCGGGGTCTACGAAATCATGCAACTGAGCGATGGCATCAAAGCGCTGATCAGTCCCGACACCGACCTGCTGGCCGTGCGACGCCAGGCATTCAAGGAAGGCATGCGCAGCCTGCGGCTGTCAGGAGCGCAAAAGGTCGCCGCCGGGTTGACGACCATCGAGGAGGTTCTGCGAGTGACGCCCCAGAGCGAGCAGAACTGAGCCCGGCTGTACTTATCCGGCATCGGCACAGCTACACTCCAGCGATTGCAACTCCACAGATCCACACATCAACAAGGAATCGTTATGCAGATCGGTAGTGTGCTTTTGCTTTTTGTCGGCCTGGTGGTCGCCATTCTGTTCATGGGTTTCAAGGTCGTGCCCCAAGGCTTTGAATGGACCGTCGAGCGTTTCGGTCGCTACACCAACACGCTCAAGCCGGGGCTGAACGTCATCATTCCGGTCATGGACCGCATCGGGCGCAAGATGAATGTGATGGAAAGCGTGCTGGATATTCCGCCGCAGGAAGTCATCACCGCCGACAACGCCACGGTGCAAATCGACGCCGTGTGCTTCTTCCAGGTGGTCAACACGGCCCAGGCGGCCTACGAGGTCAACAACCTCGAACACGCCATCCGCAACCTGCTGCAAACCAACATCCGTACGGTACTCGGCTCAATGGAACTCGATGCCATGCTCAGCCAGCGCGACGGGATCAACGAAAAACTGTTGCGCACCGTCGATGAAGCGACCGCGCCGTGGGGCATCAAGATCACCCGGATCGAGATCAAGGACATCAGCCCACCCGCCGACCTGATGGCGGCGATGTCGGGGCAGATGAAAGCCGAGCGGATCAAGCGTGCGCAAATTCTGGAGGCCGAAGGCCTGCGCGCCGCAGCGATCCTGACCGCCGAAGGCAAGAAGCAGGCGCAGATCCTCGAAGCCGAAGGCAGTCGCCAGGCCGCCTTCCTGGAGTCCGAAGCCCGCGAGCGGCAAGCCGCGGCAGAAGCCCAGGCGACCAAAGTGGTGTCCGAAGCCATCGCCAGCGGCAACGTGCAGGCGGTCAACTACTTCGTGGCGCAGAAGTACATCGATGCGCTGGGCAAGTTGGCCTCAGCCAACAACAGCAAGGTGATCCTGATGCCGCTGGAGGCCAGTTCGATGATCGGCGCGGTGGGCGGCATTGGCGAAATCGTCAAGGCCACTTTCGATAACAAGAAAGCCTGAGGCGCGCCATGTGGGCATTTTTGCAGCACCTTTCGTTCTGGGACTGGTTGGCGCTGGGCACGGTGCTGTTGATTCTTGAAGTGTTCGGCGCTGGCGGTTACCTGCTGTGGATCGGCATGGCCGCGGCAGCCGTGGGCGTCTTGATCTTCCTGCTGCCGGACCTGTCCTGGGAATGGCAGTTTCTATTGTTCAGCCTGCTGTCGATCACCACCGCGTTGTACTGGTGGCGGCGTCAGCGCACGGCGGCGCGTCCGAGCGATCAGCCGCACCTGAATCTGCGCGGCCAGGAACTGGTCGGCAAGACCTTCGTGGTGCATGAAGCGATTGTCGACGGTCGCGGCAAGATCAAGGTGGCCGACGGCGTGTGGATGGCCCGCGGACCGGACGCCGCCATTGGCAGCCGCGTGCGGGTGGTCGGCCAGCAAGGCGCGATCCTGCTGGTCGAAGTAGAGGAATAGGCAACCACGGAACTCGATTGGGGGTTGGCAATCCAACCGCGTAGTCAACCCAGTGGAGTCACCCTGTCATGCGTTTCAAACTTGCTGTCGCTACCGTCGCGCTGTTGTCCCTGCCTGTCGGTTCGGCGATGGCCGATACTTTTTGGCGTAACGTTCTTACGTCCGGTGCAACCACCGGTTCGAGCTATCTGACATCCAAGGATAACAAGCTGGTCGTCGCGGCCCAGGACGATGCCAGCAGCTTCGTCGCCAGTGATGGCAGTATCCGCGGTCCGTACCTGGAAGCAGCCATGCAGAAAGTCCGCGCCGACAACCCTGGCCTGCAAGCCACGGACATGGAGCTGGCGAACGCGATCCTGGCGAAGAATGCCGTGGCTTCTGAATAAGCGTTGCGAATGAAAAATGCCGCTCACATGAGCGGCATTTTTTTGCCTTGCGAACACAGGTCCAAGGTTCACCGAGTCCCCCCTGTGGGAGCGGGCTTGCTCGCGAAAGCGGTGGATCAGTAAAAACTTCATTGACTGTCACACCGCAATCGCAAGCAAGCTCGCTCCCACAGGGGTTATGTGCATCCTGAAATGTCAGCGATAGTCATCCACCGGCACACACGCACAAAACAGGTTCCGATCCCCATACACGTTGTCCACCCGGTTCACCACCGGCCAGTACTTGTGAGCCTTGGTGTGCGCGTCCGGCGTGACCGCTTGCACGATGCTGTACGGCCGCTCCCACACGCCGGTGATATCGGCCAACGTATGCGGCGCACCTTTCAACGGGTTTTCTTCCGCCGGCCAATTACCGTTCTGCACCTCGTTGATTTCCGCGCGGATGCTCAGCATCGCCCCGATGAACCGGTCCAGTTCCGCCTTCGATTCGCTTTCGGTCGGTTCGACCATCAGCGTCCCCGGCACCGGAAACGACATGGTCGGGGCATGGAAGCCGTAGTCCATCAGGCGCTTGGCCACGTCCTCTTCGGTAATGCCGGTCAACGCCTTGAGCGGTCGCAGGTCGAGGATGCATTCGTGGGCCACCCGCTCGTTGCGCCCGGTATAAAGAACCGGGAAAGCACCGGACAAATGCCGCGCCAGGTAATTCGCGGCGAGGATCGCCACTTCACTGGCGTCCGCCAGTTGCGGCCCCATCATCGCGATGTACATCCAGCTGATCGGCAGAATGCTTGCGCTGCCCCAGGGCGCTGCGCTGACGGCGCCATTTTGCGGGTGCGGCCCGTCGATCGGCACTACCGGATGGTTGGCCACGAATGGTGCCAGATGCGCCCGAACACCAATCGGCCCCATGCCCGGCCCACCGCCGCCATGGGGAATGCAGAAGGTCTTGTGCAGGTTCATGTGCGAGACATCGGCACCAATGTCGGCCGGCCGCGCCAATCCGACCTGGGCGTTGAGGTTGGCGCCATCCATGTACACCTGACCGCCATGCTGGTGGATCACTTCACAGATTTCGCTGATGCCTTCCTCATACACGCCATGGGTCGAAGGATAGGTCGCCATCAGGCAGGCGAGTTTGTCTGCGGCCTGCGCGGCTTTTTCCTTGAGGTCATCCAGGTCGACGTTGCCCGCCTCGTCACACTCGACGATCACCACGCGCATCCCGGCCATTTGCGCCGACGCGGGATTGGTGCCATGAGCCGACGAAGGAATCAGGCAGATATCGCGGCCGCCCTGTTGCCGGCTCTCATGGTATTTGCGGATCGCCAGCAGCCCGGCGTATTCGCCCTGGGCACCGGAGTTGGGTTGCATGCAGATCGCGTCGAAACCGGTGATCGCACACAACCAGCGCTCCAGCTCTTCGATCATCAGCCCATAACCGGCAGCCTGTTCCTTGGGCACGAACGGGTGCAGGTTGGCGAACTGCGGCCAGGTAATCGGGATCATCTCGCTGGTGGCGTTGAGCTTCATGGTGCAGGAGCCCAGCGGGATCATCGATTGATTGAGCGCCAGATCCTTGTTTTCCAGTTGCTTGAGGTAGCGCAGCATCTCGGTTTCGCTGTGATGGGCGCTGAACACAGGATGACGCAGATAAGGCGAAGTTCGCGCCAACCTTTCGGGAATTCCGCCAGGCAAGACCTCTGCATCCAGGTCATCGATGCTGAGCCCGTGATCGGCCCCCAGGAACACGTCGAACAGCTTCGCCACGGTGCCTTCGTCACAGGTCTCGTCGAGGCTCAGGCCAAGTTGGCCGCGCCCGAGAATGCGCAGGTTGATCTGCACGGCCCGGGCACTTTCGATGATGGCGGTCTGGGCTCCGCCGACTTCCAGGGTCAGGGTGTCGAAGAAGTGCCGGTTGACCCGGGTGATACCGTTGCGCTCAAGCCCGGTGGCCAGGATGCAGGTCAGCCGATGAACCCGCTGGGCGATCCGCTTCAGCCCTTCGGGGCCGTGATAGACCGCATAGAAACTGGCGATATTGGCCAGCAGCACCTGGGCTGTGCAGATGTTGGAGTTGGCCTTCTCCCGGCGGATGTGTTGCTCGCGGGTTTGCAGGGCCATGCGCAGGGCGATGTTGCCCCGTGCATCTTTCGAAACACCGATGATCCGCCCGGGAATTGCCCGTTTGTATTCATCGCGGCTGGCAAAAAATGCCGCGTGCGGCCCGCCGTAACCCATGGGCACGCCAAATCGCTGGGACGAGCCGAACACCACATCGGCCCCCAGTTCACCCGGCGGGGTCAGCAACAACAGGCTCAGCAAATCCGTGGCGACACAGGCCAGGGCCTGTTGCGCGTGCAGGTGATCGATCAGTGGCCGCAGGTCGTGGATTTCACCGTGGGTGTCGGGATATTGCAGCAGCGCGCCGAACACCTGGTGCTGCTTCAAGTTATCCACAGCGTCGACGATCAGCTCGAAGCCGAAACCTTCAGCGCGGGTCTGCACCACGGAAATGGTTTGCGGGTGGCAGTTTTCGTCGACAAAGAACAGGTTGCTTTTGGACTTGGCGACCCGCTTGGCCAGGGCCATGGCTTCCGCCGCGGCGGTGGCTTCATCGAGCAGCGAGGCATTGGCCAGCTCCAGGCCGGTCAGGTCGATGGTCAGTTGCTGGAAGTTCAGCAGCGCTTCGAGCCGCCCTTGGGCGATCTCTGGCTGATAGGGGGTGTACGCGGTGTACCAGCCGGGATTTTCCAGCACATTACGCACAATGACCGCCGGTGTAAGGGTGCCGTGGTAGCCCATGCCGATCAGGCTGGTCCAGACCTGGTTCTGCTCGGCATAACCGCGCAGTTTGGCCAGCGCGGCCTCTTCATCGAGTGCCGGGGGCAGGTCCAGCGCCCGGTTGAGGCGGATGCCCGGCGGCACCGTTTGCTCGATCAATTCGACCCGACTGCCCAGGCCGAGGCTGTCGAGCATCGCCTGTTGCTCGGCGGCATCGGGCCCGAGGTGGCGGCGCAGAAAGGCATTGGGGTCGCGTAACTGGCTCAGGGACGGCAATTGGGACATGACGGGCTCTCTCTTGACTGGCGCTCAGCGTCGATGCAACACGGTCAAACCAGCATAGCAGCCACTCTGTAGGAGCGAGCTTGCTCCGGGCGGCGATCCGACGATGACCCCGAGCGCGCCGCGGGGTCTCAGGTTGCAGCGTTATCGTTAACGACCATCGTCGGAACGCCGCCCGGAACAAGCTCGCTCCTACAAGGGAAATTCGCCAGACAACAAAAAGCCCCGACGAGTCGGGGCTTTGGATGACGCTGAAGGCTTATTCGCCGATGGCGGCCTTGTAGCCAGCGGCATCCAGCAGTTTTTCCAGCTCGGCGGTGTTGCTTGGCTTGAGCTTGAAGATCCACGCGCCGTACGGATCGGAGTTGAGCAGCTCAGGCTCACCGCTCAGCGCTTCATTGACGGCGATCACTTCACCGCTGATCGGTGCATAAATGTCGGAAGCGGCTTTAACCGATTCAACGACACCCGACTGATCACCGGCAGCAAACACGTTGCCGACTTCAGTCAGCTCGACAAACACCACGTCACCCAGCGCTTCCTGCGCGTGATCGCTGATGCCCACGGTGACGGTGCCATCGGCTTCCAGACGTGCCCATTCGTGACTTTCGGCAAAACGCAGGTCGGCAGGGATATCGCTCATGTTCTGTGTCCTCAGGAAATGGTCGGCGGTCATGCCCGCCAGAAAAGGTTAGATCAAGGTTTTGCCGTGGCGTACGAAGGTCGGTTTGACCACCCGGACCGGGTACCACTTGCCACGGATTTCCACTTCAGCGCGGTCGGCTGTTGCCATCGGCACGCGCGCCAGTGCAATCGACTTGCTTAGCGTAGGAGAGAAACTACCACTGGTGATCTCCCCTTCGCCAACATCGGCGATGCGGACCACCTGATGAGCGCGCAAAACACCGCGCTCCTCAAGGACCAGACCGACCAGTTTGTGCTGCACGCCGGCGGCCTGCTCGGCTTCCAGCGCCTTGCGCCCGATGAACTGCCGGGTGGCGGGTTCCCAGGCAATGCTCCAGGCCATATTGGAGGCCAAGGGGGAAATATCCTGCTGGATGTCCTGACCGTAAAGGTTCATGCCGGCTTCGACCCGCAAGGTATCCCGCGCGCCGAGGCCGATGGGAGAAATCCCGGCACCGACCAGATCGTTGAAAAAGCCTGGCGCCTGATCGGCCGGCAGAATGATTTCCAGGCCGTCTTCACCGGTATACCCGGTGCGTGCGATGAACCAGTCACCATCGGACAGGCCTTCGAAGGGCTTGAGGAGCTGGATCAGGTTGCCGCGGGACTGGCTGACCAGTTCGGCAATTTTTTGCCGGGCGTGGGGGCCCTGGATGGCCAGCATCGCCAACTCGGAACGCTCGCGAAGTTGCACGTCGAAACCGTCGAGATGCGCTTGCATCCAGGCCATGTCCTGATCGCGGGTGGAGGCATTGACCACCAGGCGATAACCCTCATCGAGACGATAGACGATCATGTCGTCGACGATCCCGCCCTGCTCGTTGAGCATGGTGCTGTACAACGCACGGCCGGGGCTGTGCAGGCGTTCGACATCATTGGCCAGCAAATGCCGGAGCCAGGCTTTGGCCTGGGCGCCGCCGACATCGATTACGGTCATGTGGGATACATCGAAGACACCGCAATCGCGGCGCACCTGATGGTGCTCCTCGACCTGCGATCCATAATGCAGAGGCATGTCCCAACCGCCAAAATCGACCATCTTCGCGCCGAGTGCGAGATGAAGGTCATACAGAGGCGTACGCTGTCCCATGGGTTTCTCCTTCCGGGCGTGGCGAAGGCGCGGGCAGGTGCTGTACGGACTGAATGCCTTGTAACAAAGGGCCTTCAGCCGATTTCAACTACCTGGTCTGTCAGACGGACCGCACCGAATGCCGCGCATTGTAGCCGCAAGGTGTAGGACTGACACCTAGCTGTTTCGATGTGCTGAACGCCGGATCAATCCGATGACCGGTAACAGCCCGACCAGCACCAGTGTCAACGCCGGCAAAGACGCCCGTGCCCATTCGCCTTCGCTGGTCATTTCGAAGATTCGCACCGCCAGCGTGTCCCAGCCAAACGGGCGCATCAGCAAGGTCGCGGGCATTTCCTTGAGCACGTCGACGAACACCAGCAGCGCGGCGCTCAACGTGCCGGGTAGCAATAATGGCAGATACACTTTGAAAAACAGTCGTGGCCCACTGACGCCAAGGCTACGTGCCGCTTCGGGCAAAGATGGCCGTATACGCGCCAGACTGCTTTCCAGTGGCCCGAAGGCCACCGCAATGAAGCGCACCAGATAGGCCAGCAGCAACGCCGACAGACTGCCCAGCAGCAGCGGCTTACCCGCGCCACCGAGCCAGCTCGAGAGCGGGATCACCAGTTCGCGATCCAGGTAACTGAACGCCAGCATGATCGACACCGCCAGCACCGAACCGGGCAAGGCATAACCCAGATTGGCCAGACTGACCCCGGAACGAATGACCCGGGTGGGCGCCAATCGTCGGGCAAACGCCAGTAACAAGGCGACGCTGACGGTGATCAACGCCGCCATCGCACCCAGGTACAAGGTATGGACGATCAACCCGGTGTAACGCTCGTCGAGATCGAAGCGCCCGCGCAGCCAGAACCACACCACCAATTGCAGCATCGGGATAACGAAAGCGCAGGCGAACACCAGACCGCACCACGTCGTGGCCGCCAGTGCCTTGACGCCTCGCAGGTGATACAGCGCCTTGACCCGAGGTCGCTCGTTGCTCGCCCGGTTGGCCCCACGGGCACGTCGCTCGCCGTAGAGCACGAGCATCACCACCAGCAGCAACAGGCTGGCCAGTTGCGCGGCGGACGACAGGCTGAAAAAACCGTACCAGGTCTTGTAGATGGCGGTGGTGAAGGTATCGAAGTTGAACACCGACACTGCGCCGAAGTCTGCCAGGGTTTCCATCAGCGCCAATGCCACGCCCGCGCCAATGGCTGGTCGCGCCATGGGCAACGCCACCCGCCAGAACGCTTGCCAGGGCGATTGGCCAAGGACTCGCGCGGCTTCCATCAGGCCTTTGCCTTGGGCGAGGAAGGCGGTGCGGGCCAGCAGATAGACATAGGGATAGAAAACCAGCACCAGCACCACAATCACGCCGCCCGTGGAACGCACGCGTGGCAGGCGCAGACCACTGCCAAACCATTCGCGCAGCAGGGTTTGCACGGGGCCGGCAAAATCCAGCAGGCCGACGAAGACGAAGGCCAGCACATAGGCCGGGATCGCGAAGGGCAGCATCAGCGCCCAGTCCAGCCAGCGCCGGCCGGGGAATTCGCAAAGACTGGTGAGCCAAGCCAGGCTGACACCCAGGACTGTCACGCCGACACCGACGCCTAGCACCAGGGTCAGGGTATTGCCCAGCAAACGCGGCATCTGTGTGTCCCAGAGATGGGACCAGATTTGTTGATCGATGGTTTGCCAGGAAAGCAGCAGGACACTCAGGGGCAACAGGACCAGCGCAGCGATGGCGAAGACGACTGGATACCAGCGGCGTTGGGCGGGATGAGCCAAGGAAAATCTCTCGCGAAATTTTGAAGTGTAGAGAAAACGCAAAAAGATCGCAGCCTCCGGCAGCCCCTACATTGGGTTGGTGATCAACCTGTAGGAGCTGCCGGAGGCTGCGATCTTTTGACCTTTAAAACAGCAGGCTCAGTTCCAGCCAGCCTTGTCCATCAAGCGAATCGCTTCGGCCTGACGCTTGCCGGCGATTTCCACAGGCAAGGTATCAGCGATGAACTTGCCCCATGCGGCGACTTCAGCCGATGGCTGCACGGCCGGGTTCGCCGGGAACTCCTGGTTCACGTCGGCAAAGATCTTCTGTGCTTCAGGGGTGGTCATCCACTCCACCAGGGCCTTGGCCGCTTCCGGGTGTGGCGCGTGTTGTGTCAGGCCGATACCCGACAGGTTGATGTGTACGCCACGGTCAGCCTGGTTCGGCCAGAACAGTTTCACCGGCAGGTCTGGCTTCTGCTTGTGCAGGCGGCCGTAGTAGTAGGTGTTGACGATACCGACGTCGCACTGGCCGGCATTGATCGCTTCCAGCACGGCTGTGTCGTCGGAGAACACGTCAGTGGAGAGGTTCTTGACCCAACCCTTGAGGATTTCCTCGGTCTTCCCGGCGCCGTGCACTTCGATCATGGTCGCGGTCAGGGACTGGTTGTAGACCTTCTTCGCCGTGCGCAGGCACAGGCGGCCTTCCCATTGCTTGTCGGACAGCGCTTCGTAGGTGGTCAGTTCACCCGGCTTAACCCGATCAGTGGAATAGGCAATGGTCCGCGCCCGCAGGCTCAGGCCGGTCCAGGCATGGGAGGCGGCCCGGTACTGCAGCGGAATGTTGGCGTCGATGGTTTTCGAGGTGAACGGCTGGAGGATGCCCATCTGCTCGGCTTGCCAGAGGTTGCCGGCATCGACGGTGAGCAGCAGGTCGGCCGGCGTATTCGCGCCCTCGGCCTTGAGCCGCTGCATCAGTGGCGCTTCCTTGTCGGTGATGAACTTCACCTTCACGCCGGTCTTGGCGGTGTAGGCATCGAATACTGGCTTGATCAGCTCGTCGATACGCGAGGAGTAGACCACCACCTCGTCAGCGGCCTGGGCGGCGGTGCTGCCGATCAGGGTCAAGGCCAGTGCAGTCAGTAGACGCTTCGGTGCCAACATGGGAGCGGTCTCTCGATTGAAAAATGAGGACAAATGATAAGGACTCACATTTAGCTTCTCAATCGAACCTGGCAGCGGAGGAGTTACCAGATGTTGCTTGAGCTGGAATATGAGGTGACTGGGCTGCCGCCATCGCGAGCAAGCTCGCTCCCACAGGGTTCTCCAGCGTTCACACAAATTGCATTAACACCTGAATTCCTGTGGGAGCGAGCTTGCTCGCGATGGGGCCTTTAACCTCAACAAAAATCTCAGGGCTTGGCAAGCGTCGGCAAATCCCCGGTCAACCCCAGCGCTTCACGCACGAACAGCGCCTTGGCTTCCGGCATTTTCTCGACCATTTTCAACCCGGTATTACGTAACCAGCGCACCGGCAACGGATCGGCCTGGAACAATCGCTCGAAGCCTTCCATCGCCGCCATCAGCGCCAGGTTGTGGGGCATGCGTCGACGCTCGTAACGGCTGAGGACCTTCACATCCGCCAGGCGTTCGCCACGTGTTGCCGCTTGCAGCAACACTTCGGCCAGCACGGCGGCATCGAGGAATCCGAGATTCACTCCCTGCCCGGCCAACGGGTGAATGGTGTGGGCGGCATCACCGATCAATGCCAGGCCTTCAGCCACATAACGCTTGGCATGCCGCTGGCGCAGAGGCACACACAGGCGCGGATCGGCGCTCAGTACCTCGCCGAGCCGACCTTCAAAGGCCCGCTCCAGTTCCTTGCAGAAACCTTGCTCATCCATCGCCATCAGGCGTTCGGCTTCGCCGGGTGTGGTCGACCAGACGATCGAACACCAATCCTGTTGGCCGTCGCGCTCAAGAGGCAGGAACGCCAACGGACCGTTATCGGTGAAGCGCTGCCAGGCCGTCATCTGATGCGGTTTGGCGCAACGCACGCTGGTGACGATGGCATGGTGCAGATAATCCCATTCGCGAGTCGCCACACCGGCCAGGCGTCGCACCGCCGAGTTGGCGCCATCCGCCGCGATCACCAGCGGCGCGCGCAAGGTGCGGCCGTCGGCCAGGGTCAGCAGCCAGTCATCGCCGGAGCGGCGCATCTGCTCCAGGCGAGCATTGGCCAGCAACCCCAAGTCGCAATCGTGCAGGCGTTCGAGCAAGGCATCCTGGACGACGCGGTTCTCGACGATATGCCCCAGCACCTCGGCATGCACGCTGGCCGCTGAGAAGTTGATTTGCCCGGTGCCGCTGCCATCCCAGACCTGCATGTCGGTGTAGGGGCTGCTGCGCCGCCCGGCGATGCCGTCCCACACACCCAGGCGCTCGAGAATCCGCTGGCTGGCGGCCGACAAGGCGCTCACCCGCGGCTCAAACGCAGCCTGCGCGTTGAACGGTTTGACGCTCATGGGGCTGCCGTCCAGCAGCAGGACTTCCAGCCCGCTGTCCTGCAACGCCAGCGCCAGGGCGCTGCCGACCATTCCGGCCCCGACAATCAGCAGATCTGCGCGCATTTCCATGCTTTAAGCCTGTCTCTCTTGCGGCTTGAGCCGCACGTAAAGGGTTTTCCCGACTCGCGCCACCAGGTGGCAGGAGCCGTCATGAATGTCGAACCTGCAATTGCGGCAGATATTTTTTATCAATCGCGCCTTGCCGAATCGGCGGATCAGCCAGTTACGCATCCGGTCGCGTACCCAACCCCATCGCCTGCCGGGCAAACCAGCGTTTGGCCGGTGGCAGCAGATCGAGGCCGAGCAAGCCGATGTTGCGCCCCAGGGACACCAGCGGCTGGGTGCTGCCGAACAGGCGCGTGACCTGATCGGAGAAGCCCACGGTGAGGTCCTGATCGAGACGCTGGCGTTCGCGATAGGCCTGCAACGTGGCTAAGTCGCCCAATGGTTTGTCGCTGGCGAGCAAGGCATCGGCAAGGGCTTGGGTATCGCGCAGGGACAGGTTGAACCCCTGGCCGGCAATCGGATGCAGGCTGTGCGCCGCGTTGCCGAGAATCGCCAGATGCGGGCGCACCTGTTCTTCGGCCTCGACCAGTGTCAGCGGATACAGATGCCGCGCACCGACCTGTTTCAATGTGCCGAGGCGATAACCGAACACACCCTGCAACTCGCTGAGGAAGCTGCGCTCATCGAGGGCCGCCAGGCGTTGCGCGTCCATGCCCAGGCGGGTCCAGACCAGTGCGCAGCGATTATCCGGAAGCGGCAGTAACGCCATCGGGCCTTCGTCGGTGAAACGCTCGAAGGCCATGCCGTTGTGGGCTTCGCTTGGGGTGATGTTGGCGATCAGCGCGCTCTGGTTGTACGGACGCTTGCGGATGCCGATCCCCAGTTGTTCGCGCAGGCCGGAGCGGCCGCCATCGGCGAGCACCGCGAGGTCGCATTCCAGGGTGGTTTCATCGTTCAGGGTCAGGCGGTAGCCATCGGTCAAGGGCTCCATGCGGGTGACTTCCGCCGGACAACGCCAACTGATCACGTCCTTGTCCAGGCCTTGCCACAGGCATTGGCCGAGCCAAGCGTTTTCAACGACATAACCCAGCGCTGGAACACCCTCCTCCATCGCCGACAACCGCGCCGTCGAGAACCGACCACGGTCGGAAACATGAATCTGCTTGATCGGCTCGGCGCGGCGCGAGACTTCCTGCCAGACGCCCAGCCGTTGATAGATTTGCCGCGAGCCGAAGGAAAGCGCCGAAGAACGGGCATCGTAACTCGGTTGATAGCTGTCGCCAGGGGCGAACGGCTCGATCAGCACGATCTTCCAGCCTCGGGCCTTGGCGCCGGCCTGAAGCGCCAGTGCCAGGCTTGCACCAACCAGCCCGCCACCGATGATTGCCAGGTTGACTCGACTCATGCTGCCTGTGTCCGCGCGGCGGCCATCAGGGCCTCGATCTCGGCGACGGTTTTCGGCACGCCGTTCGTCAATATTTCACAGCCAGTTTTGGTGACCACTACGTCGTCCTCGATGCGCACGCCAATGCCGCGCCATTTCTTCGCAACATTCTGGTTGTCCGGGGCGATATAGATCCCCGGCTCCACGGTCAGCGCCATGCCGACTTCCAGCACACGCCACTCGCCGCCGACCTTGTATTCGCCGACGTCATGCACATCCATGCCCAGCCAATGGCCGGCGCGGTGCATGTAAAACGCCTTGTAGGCTTCGCTGGCGATCAGTTCGTCAACGTCGCCCCGCAGCAGCCCCAGCTTGACCAGCCCGGCCGTGATGACCCGGACCGTGGCCTCATGCGCCTGATTCCAGTGCTTGTTCGGGGCGATTTCGGCAAAGGCGGCTTCCTGGGAGGCCAGCACCAATTCGTAAATCGCTTTCTGTTCCGCTGAATACTTGCCGCTGACCGGAAAGGTCCGGGTGATGTCACTGGCGTAGCAGTCGATCTCGCAACCCGCGTCGATCAACACCAGATCACCGTCCTTGAGCAGCGCGTCATTCTGCTGGTAATGCAGGATGCAGCTGTTGCGCCCCGCCGCGACGATCGACCCGTAGGCCGGCATCTTCGCCCCGCCCTTGCGAAATTCGTAATCGAGCTCGGCTTCCAGGCTGAATTCGTGCAACCCGGCGCGACAGGCCTGCATTGCCCGTACGTGCGCCTGGGCGGAAATCCGCGCCGCCTCGCGCATCACTTTCACTTCTGCCGCCGATTTATACAGGCGCATGTCGTGCAGCAGATGATCCAGGGCAACGAATTCGTTCGGCGGCTGGGCACCGAGGTTGGCCTTGGAGCGGATCACGTTGATCCACTCCATCAGGTGGCGGTCGAATTCGGGGTTGCTGCCCATGGCCGAATACACCCGGTCACGGCCTTCGATCAGGCCCGGCAGGATGTCGTCGATATCAGTGATCGGAAAGGCGTCGTCGGCACCGAAATCGCGGATCGCGCCTTCCTGCCCGGCACGCAGGCCATCCCACAGCTCGCGCTCGGCGTTGCGTTCACGGCAGAACAGGATGTATTCGCCATGCACACGCCCCGGCATCAGCACCAGTACGGCCTGGGGCTCGGGAAACCCGCTGAGGTACTGGAAGTCGCTGTCCTGGCGGTAGACGTGCTCGACGTCGCGGTTACGAATGGCCACCGCGGCGGCGGGCAGGATGGCGATGCTGTTGGGTTCCATCTGCGCCATCAGGGCCTTGCGGCGACGGCTGTATTCCGATTTCGGGATATGGATCATGGGCAGATGGTTTTCCCTGTCTTACGATTAGTGCAAAGACGGTTTGGCCGCGGCCGGCACGTCTTTTTTTGTCTCGGAGAACAGCAGCAGCGGTGCGACGCGCAGGTACTCCATGACTTCCATGTAGTCGCTTTCGCCGTCTTCGGACTCCTCCAGCGCGTCTTGCACCTGGGAAATGGCCGCCAGATCCTGCAGCACTTCGGTGGCCTCGGTGCTCAGGGTGCTGCTGTCACGGCAGTTCAGGCCGAAGCCGCTGAGGAATCCCTGGCACCACTCGCCCAGTGCGGCGGCACGCTCGGTGAGCGGGGCGTCGTCGGTCGGCAAAAGCAGAACGACGGTCACGTCATCGCCGGTGAGCTCGCCTTTTACCATCGCTTGCAGGCCGATCAGGGCGTTGCGAACGTTGTCCTGCGGCTCGCTTTCGAGCAATTCGGCAGCGTCGATCAGCCAGCCTTCGGCGTCGAAACCGGCGCCAGCGCAACTGCGGCCGAGCAACAGGCCGTGCAGTTCAGCGGGCGAGACGTTGTGACCGCTGGAAGTCAGCAGGGTGGCGAAGCCTTGGTACGGGGAATTCTGAATGGTCATGGGCAGCTAGGCGCCAGACGGCGCTATGTCTAGAATGAAGGCCTTGTATCCTACATCGACTACCCCTGTAGGAGCGAGCTTGCTCGCGATGGTCGTCAACGATAACGCTGGGTACCTGACACCCTGCGGCGTTCTCAAGTTCATCGCGAGCAAGCTCGCTCCTACAGTGGTCCGCCCACTACCTCCCGTCAGACAAGAACTCAGTGGACACAATGGAAGACACCGACCTGCAAGCGCTGATGGCCAGACTCGAGCTGCTGATTACCCGAGTCGAGCAACTTAAGAGTCAAAATGGACTCTTACTAGCTCAGGAAAAGACCTGGCGCGAGGAACGCGCGCACCTCATTGAAAAAAACGAAATCGCCCGGCGTAAGGTCGAATCGATGATTTCGCGCCTCAAGGCCCTGGAGCAAGACTCATGAGTTCAAGCAATAGCGTCACCGTGCAGATCCTCGACAAAGAATATTCGATCATCTGCCCTCAGGAAGAGCGCAGTAATCTGGTCAGCGCAGCCCGTTATCTGGACGGCAAGATGCGCGAGATCCGCAGCAGCGGCAAAGTCATCGGCGCCGACCGTATCGCCGTGATGGCCGCGCTGAACATCACCCACGACCTGCTGCACAAGGAAGAACGCCCGGATATCCAGGCCGGCGGATCGACCCGCGAACAGGTGCGTGACCTGCTCGATCGCGTCGATCTGGCGCTCGCCACCGATCCGGACGTCACCAAAGGCTGATTCGCGTCGCCGCTTGCGGTATAATCCCCTCACTCCCTGGGGTGCTTGCCAGTTGGCGATGTCCCTGAGCCGATTTGCTATACCCTGGAGGTTGCACGTTGGGCTGGTGTGCATGTCCGCTAGACGGAAAGCCTTAAAGCCTACTGCATCTTCCACCTTGAACTTTCGGGTTCAAGGGCTAAGTCGACAGCGGCACATTCGGGGAGCCTGATTCCAGTCCAATGCCGGTTTTGATACCGGCATTGGCGTTTTTACGGGTACGCTTCACGTATCCGCATTGTTGAAGCCCGAATACATGACCGAACCTGCGCTGCTCCCCCGCCCGCAACTTCGACGCATGCTGCGCAAGGCCCGCCGCGCACTGACACCCAGTCAGCAGCGCCAGGCCGCTCGCGGGCTGTACAAGCAATTGGCCCAGCAACCGCTGTTCCGCCGCGCCAGACACATCTCGCTCTACCTGCCGACCGACGGTGAGATCGATCCGCACCTGTTGCTGCGCGCCGCGCAACGCCGGGGCAAAGCCACCTATCTGCCGGTGCTGAGCGCCTGGCCGCGAACCAAAATGGTGTTCCAGCGCATCCGTCCCGGGGAAAAACTCAAACCCAACCGCTTCCGCATTCTTGAACCAAGGCACAACCTCGCCCGGCAACGTAAAGTCTGGGCGCTGGATCTGGTGCTTTTACCTTTGGTGGGATTTGACGATGTCGGTGGACGCCTGGGGATGGGCGGTGGCTTCTACGACCGGAGCCTGGCCTACCTGGCGCGACGAAACGACTGGCGCAAGCCGACGCTGCTGGGGCTGGCCCATGAATGTCAGAAGGTGGCGCGATTGGCTCAGGCAAGCTGGGATGTGCCGCTGCAAGGAACGGTGACGGACAAGGCCTGGTATTACGCAGGCTAGGCGCCACTTCGATCAGTGGCGCCGAGGCAACAGGATCAGCGCTTGAAGGCTGTGGACTGTTGCTGCAATTGGGCGAGTTCGACCGGCGCATCGGTCTTGTTGGCCCACAGGCTTTGGGCATAGCCAGTGGTCACGACGCCAAGGCCAAACAAAATGACCAAAATCCATAGTAAATCCGGTTTGCGTTTCATCGATTGCCCCCCAAAGGCACATCAACACGATGACAGCAGCGGTTTCCGTTTGTAGGCCGTGCAGCAGCGTCAAGCTTTAAAGGCCGGCATTTTGCGACAACGTGAACCGCTGCGCAAATGCTGACGCCAACCGACTGTCGGTTTGTCATAAAATCGCCGACAAGCTGCCCAATCACCACGCAAGGAGCAAAAGACATGGCCTACTGGCTGATGAAATCCGAGCCCGACGAACTCTCGATCAAGGGGCTGGAAAAGCTCGGCAAAACGCGCTGGGACGGGGTTCGCAACTATCAGGCACGCAACTTCCTGCGGGCCATGGCAGTGGGTGATGAGTTCTTTTTCTATCATTCCAGCTGCCCTGAGCCGGGCATCGCCGGAATCGGCAAGATTGTCGAAGCCGCGTATCCGGACCCGACGGCGCTGGAGCCGCAGAGCCATTATTTTGACCCGAAGGCCACCCCGGACAAAAACGCCTGGAGTGCGATCGATGTCGCGCATGTCGAGACGTTTGCCCGGGTGCTGAAACTCGATTACCTGAAGCAGCAGACGGCGCTGGCCGAGTTGCCGCTGGTGCAGAAAGGCTCGCGGTTGTCGGTGATGCCGGTGACGGCGGAGCAGTGGGCGGCGGTGATTGCCTTAAAGCCTTGAGTCATTTGTTGCCTGTACCGGCCTCTTCGCGAGCAAGCCCGCTCCCACAAGGTTCTGTGGCGAACATTTGATTGTATTTCAACACAAATCCACAGTGGGAGCGGGCTTGCCCGCGAAGAGGCCGGCCCTGACAGTAGAAGAATTACTGAATGATCAGGTTGTTAAACAACAAATCCTCAACCACCGGCTTGCCGGTTTCATCGTTCATCACCTGCTGGGTCTGCTTCAACGCTTCCTGACGCAGCTTTTCCTTGGCCTCGACGTTGTTCATCGTCTCGGTGGTCTGCTGGGCGAACAGCGCGACCAATTGATTGCGGATCAACGGCTCATTGGCCTTCACCGCTTTGGCGGCCTCGTCACCGGTCACCCGCAACGCCACATCGGCCTTGTAGACCTTCAGTTTCGGCGTGCCGTCCAGCCCGTAGTTACCCACGAACGGCGGGCTCAGGGTGATGTAACTGACCTTCGGAGCTGCATCTTCTTTGGCTTCTTCGGCCACCGCTGCCACAGGCAAAGACAGGGCCAGCATCAACATGATCCACGCTTTCAAAATTCGCTCCTTATCCGGTTTGCGGCCTGGCATAACGACCCGCCGCGCAAGCACAAGCTTATGGCTGACTATCAGGGCCGGGCATGCTCGTTGACCCATCGACCCACACACCTACACTTATCGGCCATCACTCCCAAAGGAATAGCCCTGATGAAAGCCGTGCTGTGCAAAGCCTTCGGCCCTGCCGAATCGCTGGTGCTGGAAGACGTCGCCAGTCCTGTCGCGAAGAAGAACGAAATCCTGCTGGACGTGCACGCCGCCGGGGTGAATTTCCCCGACACGTTGATCATCGAGGGCAAATACCAGTTCAAGCCGCCCTTCCCGTTTTCGCCGGGTGGTGAAGCGGCCGGCGTGGTCAGCGCAGTGGGCGAAAAGGTCAGCCACTTGAAAGTCGGAGACCGAGTCATGGCCCTGACCGGCTGGGGCAGCTTTGCCGAGCAGGTTGCCGTGCCGGGCTACAACGTGTTGCCAATCCCGCCGTCCATGGACTTCAACACTGCCGCCGCCTTCAGCATGACTTACGGCACCTCGATGCATGCCCTCAAGCAGCGCGGCAACCTGCAACCGGGTGAAACCCTGCTGGTCCTCGGTGCGTCCGGCGGTGTCGGCCTGGCGGCGGTGGAAATCGGCAAAGCCATGGGCGCCCGGGTGATCGCCGCGGCCAGCAGCGCAGAGAAACTCGCCGTGGCCAAGGCCGCCGGCGCCGACGAACTGATCAACTACAGCGAAACCAGCCTGAAGGACGAAATCAAGCGCCTGACCGACGGCCAGGGTGCCGACGTGATCTACGACCCGGTGGGCGGCGACCTGTTCGACCTGGCGATCCGCGCCATCGCCTGGAACGGCCGCCTGCTGGTGGTCGGCTTCGCCAGCGGACGCATTCCCGAACTGCCGGTCAACCTGGCCTTGCTCAAGGGCGCGGCAGTGCTCGGCGTGTTCTGGGGCTCGTTCGCCCAACGCCAGCCGCAAGACAACGCGGCGAACTTCCAGCAGTTGTTTACCTGGTTTGCCGAGGGCAAGTTGAAACCGCTGGTGTCGCAGGTGTATCCGCTGAGTAATTCAGCCCAAGCCATCAATGATCTTGGCCAGCGCAAGGCGGTCGGGAAAGTGGTGGTGCAGGTTCGCTGAATCTCTCTGCAAAAAGCGCGGCCATTTAGCCGCGCTTTTTTTGCCGTCAAAGCAACACCCGAATCTCCTCCGGCAAAAACCGCACATACCGGCTCGCCGGATGTGCGTTACAGCGCTGCACAATCGAAGGGACGCTGGCATTGAGCTTGGCAATCAGCGCCAGACGCTTCTCTTCCGGCAATTGCGTCGGTGAAAGCGAGTGGGTCAGGTAACTGCGGGGCCAGCTGAAAACCGGCAGGTCCACCCACGAGGAAGTGGCGATGTTCAACGATGCCCGTGCGATAGCGCTGCATTTCAGACGCTCCAATTCCTTGTTGACGTGGAAGGGATGTTCTCTGTCCAGCCTGTATTCCATAGGTGCGACCACGATGATTTGCGCAGGCTGATCCTTGGTAATTGTCCACGGCTTGAATCGCCATTGGTTGACTGCGGCCAATGACGCCTCTTCGAGTTCGGGATGTGCACTTTGCGCAATCACGGTATTACTGACTGATCCATCGGCCTTCACAGTCATGCTGACACGCACCATGCCGGTGACACCCGCCCGATGCAGCGCCACCGGATAAACCGGCTTGGGATTATTCTCGGGTATCAGGAACACTTCCCCGGCCCTGACATCCAGGGACGCCACCAACACCACCATGCATACCCACCACCGCATGTCCCTCTCCCTTCGCCTGCAACGCCAGACCTGGCAACGGCACAAAGGTTAAAGCGCTGGGTCATTCGGCATAACGCCATGACTTCTGCTTTAAACGAAGGACCTTTCCTAAAGACCTGCCCTATTTCAGGCACATCAAGCGCCTGCTAACCAAACAGGTAACGCTTCCTACAACGCCCCTCACTTACATCTGAGCGACACGTTCATAAAGGAACGCGCGATATCCAACATTTCCGCTGTTTTGCCGATGAGAACCGGTGCTATTTTCGGTAACGAAACTGTAACATTCGTATCCGCAGTCAAAACAAGAAATCTGGAGCTCTTGAATGTTTGCTTTCTTTCGTCCTGCCGCACATCAGGCTCCATTGCCTGAAGAAAAAATAGACAGCACCTACCGACGCCTGCGCTGGCAGATTTTCGCCGGCATCTTCATTGGCTATGCCGGTTACTACCTGCTGCGCAAGAACTTCTCCCTGGCCATGCCGTACCTGATCGACGAGGGCTACTCCCGTGGTCAGCTGGGCCTGGCGATGTCCGCCATCGCGATTGCCTATGGTCTGTCGAAGTTCCTCATGGGCCTGGTGTCCGACCGTTCCAACCCGCGCTTCTTCCTGCCGTTCGGCCTGCTGGTGTCGGCTGGGGTGATGTTCGTTTTCGGTTTCGCGCCCTGGGCGACGTCCAGCGTGACCATGATGTTCATTCTGCTGTTCATCAACGGCTGGGCCCAGGGCATGGGTTGGCCGCCGAGTGGCCGGACCATGGTGCACTGGTGGTCGCAGAAGGAACGTGGCGGCGTGGTGTCCGTGTGGAACGTGGCGCACAACGTCGGCGGCGGCCTGATCGGCCCGTTGTTCCTGCTCGGCATGGGCCTGTTCAATGACTGGCACGCCGCGTTCTACGTGCCGGCAGCCGTGGCGCTGGCAGTAGCGGTGTTTGCCTTTGTGACCATGCGCGACACCCCGCAATCGGTTGGCCTGCCGCCGATCGAGCAATACAAGAACGACTACCCGGAAGGCTACGACGCCAGCCACGAAGAGGAATTCAGCGCCAAGGAAATCTTCGTCAAATACGTGCTGCGCAACAAAATGCTCTGGTACATCGCCCTGGCCAACGTCTTTGTCTATCTGCTGCGCTACGGCGTGCTGGACTGGGCGCCGACCTACCTCAAGGAAGCCAAGGGTTTCACCGTGGATAAAACCTCGTGGGCGTACTTCTTCTACGAGTGGGCAGGTATTCCGGGCACGCTGCTGTGCGGCTGGATGTCGGACAAGATCTTCCGTGGCAACCGTGGCCTGACCGGCATGGTGTTCATGGCGCTGGTGACGGTCGCGACGCTGGTTTACTGGCTCAACCCGGCCGGCAATCCGATGGTCGACATGATCGCGCTGCTTTCCATTGGCTTCCTGATCTACGGCCCGGTGATGCTGATCGGCCTGCAGGCGCTGGAACTGGCACCGAAGAAAGCTGCCGGTACGGCGGCGGGCTTTACCGGTCTGTTCGGTTACTTGGGCGGTTCGGTCGCGGCCAGTGCAGCGATGGGCTACACCGTGGACCATTTCGGCTGGGACGGCGGTTTCGTGTTGCTGGTCGGCGCCTGCCTGCTGGCGATGGCCTTCCTGGCCCCGACGCTACGGCACAAACAAATCGCCAGTCAGGGCCGCGAAGCACTCGCTTGATCGGCCGTTGATTTACAGCGCTTGAGTCGCGCCTCCAGATTCCGGTCTGGCATGGCGTGGCTGCGCAGGGCGTGCGCGGTCTGCTCGACATAGTCGCGAGTGGTGCCGTAGCGCCCGCAGGCGTTTTCGAACACATGGCTCAGCACATGGTCCGGCAAGTTGCCGGCATAGCTGGGCAGATGTCGCTCCAGAACGAATCCCAATGCCTGAACCTGGCTGCCATCTTCGAGACGGCAGTTGAGCCAGTGCGGGCGGTAGGAAGGGAAAGGCATCTCGCGCTGCCAAAGTGCGTACAGCGAGGCTTCGAGTTGCTCTTCGGGCAAGCGATAGGCGAAACCGCTGCAAGAACCGCCGCGATCCAGGCCAAACACCAGGCCGGGCATTTCCGGTGTGCCACGATGTTCGTGGGACCACAGGTACAACCCGCGATGATAGCCATGCACCCGGCCGCGAACTCGCTCAACCGCCGTGCATTCAGGGCGCCAGATCAGCGAACCATACGCAAACAACCAGACCGGCCCACCCTTGTGGCGCGCCATGGTCGACTGCATCGAGCTGAGCAATTGTTCGTGCGTGAGCTGCGGCCCCAGATCGAGCCGCGGAGGATAAGCCAGATTCAAAAAAGCAGATTCAATGGCGCTCATGGCGAATAGCGTTCAGCTCCCCGCGGGTGAAGAATTACTTAATAGAACGCACAGCTGTAACAATAAGGCACATAAGTTTTAAGGCAATTTGAATGCCATGGCACCGGACTTATTTAAATGCCTGAATGACATATAACCTACCGACATTTATAGAAGTTTATAAATGCCGATTGGCTATATATAGAGTTATAAACCTGTAGGAGCGAGCTTGCTCGCGATGCACTCAAGGTCAACGCGCTCCTCCAGACTGCAAGCGTTATCGTTGACCTCCATCGCGAGCAAGCTCGCTCCTACAGGGGGAGCAGCATCAGGATCCAGGCTCAAGAGCGCGGTGCGTAGGCAAACACATCGGCACGCATCTGGTGAGCGTCCATCCCCGCTTCCACCAGCGCATCCAGCGTGCCGTAGACCATGGCCGGAGAGCCACTGGCGTACACATGCAGCGGCTTGAGGTCAGGGAAGTCTTCACAGACCGCCTCATGCAACATGCCGCACCGCCCTTCCCAGCCGCATTGATCGCTGACGACCTTGTGCAGGAACAGGTTGGGCAGCTTCAGCCATTCGTCCCAATGTTCGATTTGATAAAAATCTTCAGGACGACGCACGCCCCAATACAGATGCACCGGATGCTTGAAACCCGAGGCCCGGCAATGCTCGATCAGACTGTGGATCTGGCCCATGCCGGTACCAGCGGCGATCAGCACGAGAGAACCGTCCGGCAACTCCTCCAGGTGGGTATCGCCAAACGGCAACTCGACCCGCACCATGCTGTTGCGCTGGAGCTGTTCGATCAGGCTCAGCGCACTGGATTCGCGCGCCAGTACGTGGATTTCCAGGTCGCGCCCCGCATGCGGGGCCGAGGCGAGGGAGAAGGCGGACTTTTCGCCGTTCTCGCGCTCGATCATCAGGTACTGGCCGGCGTGGTAGCGCGGTGGTTTGCCGGCCGGAGCCCGCAGACGCACGCGCCAGGTGTCGCCGCCCACCTCCTTGCACTCAATGACCTGACACGACACGCTGCGCACCGGCAGTTCTCCCAGCGCGAGCACACCATCCCACAGCACGATGCAGTCTTCCAGCGGCTCCGCTATGCAAGTGTAGAACTCGCCATGGTCACGCACATTGCCGGCCTGCTCGACCCGGCCTTCCACCAGCAACGCCGCGCACACGTGGCAATTGCCGTTGCGGCAGCTTTGCGGGCATTCGTAGCCCAGACGTCGTGCGCCATCGAGAATCCGCTCGCCGGGCAATATCTCAAGCACTGCTCCGGAGGGCTGCAAGGTTACACGCATCAATCTATTCCTAACTGATTCCAGATGGCATCGATCCGCTGGGTCACGGCATCGTCCTTGACGATGACTCGACCCCATTCGCGGGTAGTTTCACCCGGCCATTTATGCGTGGCATCGAGGCCCATTTTCGACCCCAAGCCGGAAACCGGCGAGGCGAAGTCGAGGTAGTCGATCGGCGTGTTGTCGATCATCACCGTGTCGCGCTTGGGGTCCATGCGCGTGGTGATGGCCCAGATCACGTCGTTCCAGTCCCGGGCGTTGATATCGTCGTCGGTGACAATAACGAACTTGGTGTACATGAACTGTCGCAAAAACGACCAGACACCCAGCATTACCCGCTTGGCATGGCCTGGATACGACTTTTTCATGGTCACGATGGCCATGCGGTACGAGCAGCCTTCGGGCGGCAGGTAGAAATCGGTGATCTCCGGGAACTGCTTCTGCAGGATCGGCACGAACACTTCGTTCAACGCCACGCCGAGGATCGCCGGCTCATCCGGCGGACGGCCGGTGTAGGTGCTGTGGTAGATCGGCTTGATCCGGTGGGTGATGCGCTCGACGGTGAACACCGGGAAGCTATCGACTTCGTTGTAGTAACCGGTGTGGTCGCCGTACGGACCTTCATCGGCCATCTCGCCCGGATGGATCACGCCTTCGAGGATGATTTCGGCGGTGGCCGGCACTTGCAGGTCGTTGCCCCGGCACTTCACCAACTCGGTGCGGTTACCGCGCAGGAGGCCTGCGAAGGCATATTCGGAAAGGCTGTCAGGCACCGGGGTCACGGCACCAAGGATGGTCGCCGGGTCAGCGCCCAGGGCCACGGAAACCGGGAACGGCTGGCCCGGGTGCTTTTCGCACCACTCGCGGTAATCCAGCGCGCCGCCACGGTGGCTCAGCCAGCGCATGATGACCTTGTTGCGGCCAATCACCTGCTGACGATAGATGCCGAGGTTCTGGCGATCCTTGTTCGGGCCTTTGGTGACGGTCAGGCCCCAGGTGATCAAAGGACCGACGTCGCCCGGCCAGCAGGTCTGCACCGGCAACATGGCCAGGTCGACGTCGTCGCCTTCGATGACCACTTCCTGGCACACCGCGTCCTTGACGACTTTCGGCGCCATCGAAATGATCTTGCGGAATATCGGTAGCTTGGACCAGGCATCCTTCAAGCCTTTCGGCGGCTCGGGTTCCTTGAGGAACGCCAGCAGCTTGCCGATCTCGCGCAGCTCGCTGACCGACTCGGCACCCATGCCCATGGCGACCCGCTCGGGGGTACCGAACAGGTTGCCGAGCACCGGGATGTCATAGCCTGTCGGCTTTTCGAACAACAGCGCCGGGCCTTTGGCACGCAGCGTGCGATCACACACCTCGGTCATCTCCAGCACTGGAGAGACGGGGATCTGGATGCGTTTCAACTCTCCGCGCTGCTCAAGCTGCTGCACGAAATCCCGAAGATCCTTGAATTTCATTGATGATGGCACCCGAAAAATAGGCGTACATCCTACCTGCTCTGCCGGCCGCTGGCAGCTTATCGCTGCTTATCTGGATGCATTCACCTGCGGTTTCCCCGGGTTTGCCCTGGCTTGCAGACTGACAAACAGCGGTTCGAGGATCGGCGCCACCCACCGCGCTCCCACCTCCGAGAGGTGATTGTCATCGGTGTACAACGAGTAGCCGCCGCGTTCGGCGCGGCACAGGCCACTCGCATCACATAGCCTCGGCGCCGGATCCACCACCTGTACCGCCGGATCTTGCGCCAGTTGTGCGAACAATTGACTGATGAATGCCTGGCGCTTGTGATGCTCTGCGAGCGCCAGCCCAACATCGTCGACCGGACGGTCCAGCATTGCCAGACGGGTGAGGCGATACGGCGGGCTGAAGGCCTGCAACGGCACCTCTTTTACCAGCCACACCCGATGCCCGCCGGCACGCAATTGCGCGACCCGGGTACGCAAGCCATCGGCCAGACGTTGTTCGGCACTAGCGCGGTCGTAATGCCCGTCAGCGCTTTTCAGAGCGTGATCCAGATCACCTTTGCCATCGCCGTAGAGGTACAGGCTCCAGTGCGCGACCAACACCACATCGCTGACAGCTTGCGGCTTCAAGGCCTGTTCAAGGCGCCGATTGAACCGCGCACAACGCGCATCGTGCTCCAGGCCTTCGACAGGCAAACAACCAGCAGAACTGGCAAGCATCACGTTGACACCATGGGCCTTGGCCCCCTCGTCGAAAACCGGAATCAACGCCGTGGCATGACTATCGCCCCAGACAAGCGCTGGGGGCAGGCGGTTTTGCACGCCATAACGGCAGAACAACTTGTCATCCGGCGTCTTGTCATCGGCCAGGCAGGCCATCAGTTCCGGCCGCCATTCGCGAGCCTTGGCGTATTGCAGGGCCTGGTCAGACAGACGCCACGGCAAGCCGTCGGTCCAGCGCAAGGTCTGCCCGGCCAGGCCGAGCACCAGGACACCGCAGGCACCGGCCAGCAAAATCTGCCGGCGCCCGGCGAGCAGGCGACGCTCACGAAACGGGGTCTCGACGAATTTCCAGGACAGATAACCCAGCAACAGCGTCAGCAAAATCAACCCGGTACTGTCGACAGCACTCGGTTCACCGACGCTGGCATAGCTGGAGAATACGAACACCGGCCAGTGCCACAAGTACCAGGAATAAGAAATCAGGCCGAGGCCGACCATTATCCGACTGCTCAAAAACTGACCAACCCAGGTTTCACGATGACCATTGGCCAGAATCAGCAGCACCACGCCAAGCACCGGCAGCAACGCCGCAACGCCCGGGAATGGCGTGGCCTTGTCATAACCGAACACCGCCAACAGGATCAACAGCATGCCGAGCAGGCTCAGCCACTGCGCCGCCATCGGCTTGAGACGCCACCCATGCCTGGGCGCGACCGCCAGCATCGCACCGGCCAACAGCTCCCACGCACGCATAGGCAACAGGAAGAAGGCTTTTTCCGGATGATGGGCGACGGCCCACACACTCAAGCCAAAGGACAGCAGCAATACGCCGAACAGTGCCAGTCGCCAATGCTTGAGACGGCTCGACAGCAGTGTCAGCAGCAACGGGAAGACGATGTAAAACTGCTCCTCCACCGCCAGCGACCAGGTGTGCAGCAGGGGTTTAAGATCGGAGGCGATATCGAAATAGCCGTCCTGGCGCATGAACAGGATGTTGGACACGAACATCACCTGGTAACGCACCGAACGCCCCAGCTCTTCGTAATCCTTCGGCGCCAGCAACAGCCAGCCGACCGCCAGCACCGCGATGATCATCGCGAACAACGCCGGCAAAATCCGCCGCGCACGCCGGGCCCAGAAATCGACGAAGCTGAATTGCCCGGCCTGACGCTGATTCCAGATGATCGACGTGATCAGGAAACCGGAAATCACGAAAAACACGTCCACGCCGACAAAGCCGCCGGTAAACCCCGGAACGCCAAAATGAAACAGCACGACAGCGATCACCGCCACTGCGCGCAAGCCGTCGATATCCCTTCGATAAGCCAGTGAGCTCATAAACATAAAACCAGTCAGATCGTTGTTTTCAGCGCGCTTGAGCATCACCCCCGGAGATGACTGCTAACGCGGCTGGTTGAAGTGCTAACCAACTGACCTTGGCCAATCAAAAACCTCCCATGGCCTGGGCAAAAAATGCGGGCAAAAAAAATGGCGCCCCACCGGGGCGCCATTCTCTTGAACTCAACGGGCGATGTTACTTGCGCTTCATCGACAGGAAGAATTCGTCGTTGGTCTTGGTCGTTTTCAGCTTGTCGACCAGGAACTCGATGGCAGCCACTTCATCCATCGGGTGCAGCAGCTTGCGCAGAATCCACATGCGCTGCAGCTCGTCGTCGGCAGTCAGCAACTCTTCGCGGCGGGTGCCGGAACGGTTGATGTTGATGGCCGGGAAGACGCGCTTTTCAGCGATACGGCGATCCAGCGGCAGTTCCATGTTGCCGGTGCCTTTGAATTCCTCGTAGATCACTTCGTCCATCTTCGAGCCGGTTTCAACCAGCGCGGTGGCGATGATGGTCAGCGAGCCGCCTTCTTCGATGTTCCGCGCAGCACCGAAGAAACGCTTCGGTTTCTCCAGGGCGTGGGCATCGACACCACCGGTGAGCACTTTGCCGGAGCTCGGGATCACGGTGTTGTAGGCGCGAGCCAGACGAGTGATGGAGTCGAGCAGGATCACCACGTCTTTCTTGTGCTCGACCAGGCGCTTGGCCTTCTCGATCACCATTTCGGCAACCTGCACGTGGCGGGTTGGCGGCTCGTCGAACGTCGAGGCAACCACTTCGCCGCGCACGGTGCGCTGCATTTCGGTTACTTCTTCCGGACGTTCGTCGATCAGCAGCACGATCAGGTGAACTTCAGGGTTGTTGCGCGCGATGTTCGCGGCAATGTTCTGCAGCATGATCGTCTTGCCCGCTTTCGGCGGTGCAACGATCAGACCGCGCTGGCCTTTACCGATCGGGGCGCACAGGTCGATGACACGACCGGTCAAGTCTTCGGTGGAACCGTTACCGGCTTCCATTTTCATGCGCACGGTCGGGAACAGCGGGGTCAGGTTCTCGAAGAGAATCTTGTTTTTCGCGTTTTCCGGACGGTCGTAGTTGATCGTGTCGACCTTGAGCAGCGCGAAATAACGCTCGCCTTCCTTTGGAGGGCGGATCTTGCCAACGATGGTGTCACCGGTGCGCAAGTTGAAACGACGGATCTGGCTCGGCGAGACGTAGATATCGTCTGGGCCGGCGAGATAGGAAGCGTCAGCGGAGCGCAGGAAGCCGAAGCCGTCCTGGAGAATCTCCAGCACGCCATCACCGGAGATTTCCTCACCGCTTTTCGCGTGCTTCTTGAGCAGGGAGAAAATCACGTCCTGCTTGCGCGAACGGGCCATATTTTCTATGCCCATCTGTTCGGCCAATTCGAGCAGTTCGGTAATCGGCTTTTGCTTGAGTTCAGTCAGATTCATATAGGAATGACGTAATCATTTATGGAGGGGGGAAATTAAGCTTTTGGCTTAATGAGGCCGCGCCGCGGAGAAGGCGACAGGATCGCGTACTTATTCGAAAAGGAGTGCGTCGGCGACGGCTAGCAGGGGGCAATGGAGAAACCAGTGCGGGGCCGAATGTACCACCTGAGTTTAGGAGCGTCTAGCCCTGAATACGCAAAAAGCCCCGCTATTTGCGGGGCTTTTTCAGGATACTTTGCAGCGACGCTTAGATGTTGGCGTCGAGGAAGGCAGCCAGTTGCGACTTCGACAGTGCGCCGACCTTGGTCGCTTCAACGTTGCCGTTCTTGAACAGCATCAGGGTCGGGATACCGCGCACGCCGTGCTTGGCCGGGGTTTCCTGGTTTTCGTCGATGTTCAGCTTGGCAACGGTCAGCTTGCCTTTGTAGGTCTCGGCAATTTCGTCCAGAACCGGAGCGATCATTTTGCAAGGGCCGCACCATTCAGCCCAGTAGTCGACCAGTACAGCGCCTTCGGCCTTGAGTACGTCGGCCTCGAAGCTAGCGTCGCTAACGTGTTTGATAAGATCGCTGCTCATGGAATTCTCCAGGTTGTAAGCAAAAAAACGTGGCCCATCATAGCTGCCCTTCCCTCGTTCAGGAAGGTGCAGATGATTGAGTCTCGCTATGGTGATTCATGAGTTTGGGTATAGCTCAGGTCATGAAGTGACGGGAGCGATGAACGCGATTCCGGTGCGCAATGCGGCATTGCGTACGTGCTCTTGCATGGCCTTTTGCGCGGCGCCAGACGCTCGGCGAGCCAGCGCACGAAGGATTTTGCGGTGTTCCTGCCAGGTTTCCATGGCCCGCTCGACCCGGATGAACGGTAGCTTCTGGCTCTCCAGGAAGATGTCGGCGCTGGCGGTCAGGATGCTCAGCATCGCCTGATTGCCGCTGGCCAGCAGGATACGGCGGTGGAATTCGAAATCCAGGCGGGCCGCGGCTTCGAAGTCGCCGGACTTCAGTTCGTTGCGCATGGCGGCGACATTGTCTTCCAGCACATCGAGTTCGTCGGTACTCAAGGTTACGGCCGCCAACCCCGCAGCAAAACCTTCCAGCGCATAGCGCAACTGAAAGATGTCCAGCGGTGAAGCCTGCGCCGCGAACGGCCAGCCCGGCGCCGCATCGCCTCGCGGCAACTCCACAGGCGATTGCACGAACACGCCTTTGCCCGGCTGGATGCTGATGACGCCCAGCGCACTCAGCGATGACAACGCCTCGCGCAACGACGCCCGACTAACCCCCAATTGCACCGCCAGGTCCCGTTGCGAGGGCAAGGCATCCCCCGGCCCGAAGCCCTGTTCGGTAATCAGTTTGCGGATGGCTTGCAGCGCCACTTCAGGTACGGCGCGGGAGATCGAGTTCATGGTTTTCCAGACGAACCAGGCCAATGTGCGCTCAGTTGTAAAGCTATTCGCGACGCCCGGCAAGTCGTGCCCCATGGGGGTTCGATGATTTTCACGGCTGCGCCATCGGGGTGCGAAACGCAGCCTGACTGTTCAGACCAGTAAGACCGTGCGACGCCAGCAAAACCGCGCTCTGGCGCCCCCAAAACCCTATGTTGGCATGGCCCATGCTCTGTCGATCCGCAGAAATCACTTATTGCCGATCCGGAGATTTGCCATGACCCAGCGTTACAGCGCCCTCCTCGCAGCCTTGTTTGCCAGCCTGATGCTGAGCCAGGCACCCGCCCACGCCGACGGTCTGGAGGATGTGGTCAAGCGCGGCGTCCTCAAGGTCGCCGTGCCCCAGGACTTCCCGCCCTTCGGCTCGGTCGGCCCGGACATGAAACCCCGCGGCCTCGACATCGACACCGCGAAACTGCTGGCCGACCAGCTCAAGGTCAAACTCGAACTGACCCCGGTCAACAGCACCAACCGCATCCCGTTCCTCACCACCGGCAAGGTCGACCTGGTGATCTCCAGCCTCGGCAAGAACCCGGAGCGCGAAAAAGTCATCGACTTCTCCCGCGCCTACGCGCCGTTCTACCTCGCCGTGTTCGGTCCGCCAGACGCTGACATCAAAGGCCTGGACGATCTCAAGGGCAAGACCATCAGCGTCACCCGTGGCGCCATCGAAGACATCGAGCTGACCAAGGTCGCCCCCGAAGGCGTGACCATCAAGCGTTTCGAAGACAACAACTCGACCATTGCCGCGTACCTGGCCGGGCAAGTCGACCTGATCGCCAGCGGCAACGTGGTGATGGTCGCGATCAGCGAGAAGAGCCCGAAACGCGTGCCGGCGTTGAAAGTGAAGCTCAAGGATTCGCCGGTCTACGTCGGCGTCAACAAGAACGAGCCGGCGCTGCTGGACAAGGTCAACCAGATCCTCGTGACCGCCAAGAGTGACGGCGCGCTGGAAAAGAACGCCCTGACCTGGCTGAAAGAACCGCTGCCGGCCGATCTCTGATTCGGCGCGCTGGAGACGTTTTATGGCTTATCAGTTCGATTTCCTGCCGGTGGTGAACAACACCGACCTGTTGTTGCGCGGTGCGTTGTTCACCCTTGAGCTGACCGCCATCGGCGCTTTGCTCGGCGTGGGGCTGGGCATCGTCGGGGCGCTGGTGCGGGCGTGGAACATCCGGCCTTTCGCGGGGATTTTCGCGGTCTACGTCGAGTTGATCCGCAACACGCCATTCCTGGTGCAGTTGTTTTTCATCTTCTTCGGCTTGCCGTCCCTGGGCGTGCAGATTTCCGAATGGCAGGCGGCGGTGCTGGCGATGGTCATCAACCTCGGCGCCTATTCCACCGAGATCATCCGCGCCGGCATCCAGGCGATCCCCCGGGGTCAGCTGGAGGCTGCGGCGGCACTGGCGATGACGCGCTTCGAAGCGTTCCGTCATGTGGTGCTGCTGCCGGCATTGGGCAAAGTCTGGCCGGCCCTGAGCAGCCAGATCATCATCGTCATGCTCGGTTCGGCAGTCTGCTCGCAGATCGCCACCGAAGAGCTGAGCTTCGCTGCCAACTTCATTCAATCGCGCAACTTCCGCGCTTTTGAAACCTACGCCCTGACCACACTGCTGTACCTGTGCATGGCGCTGCTGATCCGCCAGTTGCTGAACTGGATCGGCCACCGCTTCATTGCAAGGAGCAGCCGATGAGCGACTTCACCTTCTGGGACATCGTGCGCAACCTGCTCACGGGCCTGCAATGGACGCTGGCGCTGTCGCTGGTGGCGTTCATTGGCGGCGGGCTGATCGGCTTGCTGATCATGGTCATGCGCATCTCGAAAAAACCCCTGCCGCGCAGTTTCGCCCGCACCTACATCGAACTGTTTCAGGGCACACCGCTATTGATGCAGCTGTTCCTGGTGTTTTTTGGCGTGGCGTTGGCCGGGATAGAGATTTCGCCGTGGATGGCGGCGGCGATTGCACTGACGTTGTTCACCAGCGCTTATCTGGCGGAGATCTGGCGCGGTTGCGTCGATTCGATTCCCAACGGTCAGTGGGAGGCCTCATCGAGCCTGGCGCTGAACCCACTGGAGCAACTGCGCTACGTGATCCTGCCGCAGGCCCTGCGCATTGCCGTGGCGCCGACGGTGGGGTTTTCGGTGCAAGTGGTCAAAGGCACCGCCGTCACCTCGATCATCGGCTTCACCGAACTGACCAAGACCGGCGGCATGCTCGCCAACGCCACCTTCGAACCCTTCATGGTCTACGGCCTCGTCGCCCTCGGCTACTTCCTGCTGTGCTACCCCTTGTCGCTCAGTGCGCACTACCTGGAAAGGAGACTGCATGCCTCTGCTTAGAATTTCCGCCCTGCATAAATACTACGGCGATCACCATGTGCTCAAAGGCATCGACCTGAGCATCGAGGAAGGCCAGGTGGTGGCGATCATCGGTCGCAGCGGCTCGGGCAAGTCCACCCTGCTGCGCACCCTCAACGGCCTGGAGTCGATCAACGACGGCGTGATCGAAGTCGACGGCGAGTACCTCGACGCCGCCCGCGCCGATCTGCGCAGCCTGCGGCAGAAAGTCGGCATGGTGTTCCAGCAGTTCAACCTGTTCCCGCACCTGACCGTCGGCGAAAACGTCATGCTCGCGCCGCAAGTGGTGCAGAAAGTACCGAAAGCCAAGGCCACCGAACTGGCGCGGCAGATGCTGGAAAGAGTCGGGCTGGGGGAAAAGTTCGATGCCTTCCCTGATCGGCTGTCCGGCGGGCAGCAACAGCGGGTGGCGATTGCCCGGGCACTGGCGATGTCGCCGAAGGTTTTGCTGTGCGACGAAATCACCTCGGCCCTGGACCCGGAACTGGTCAATGAAGTGCTGAGCGTGGTCCGGCAACTGGCCAGGGAGGGCATGACGCTGATCATGGTCACCCACGAAATGCGCTTCGCCCGGGAGGTTGGGGATAAGTTGGTGTTCATGCACCAGGGCAAGGTGCATGAGGTTGGGGATCCGAAAGCACTGTTCGCCAACCCGCAGACGGCGGAGCTGGCGAATTTCATCGGGACGGTTGAGGCGGCGGGCTGACAGAGCTTCAGCGCCAGCGAGGCCGTCATCGTCGGAACGCCGCCCGGACCAAGCTCGCTCCCACATGGGGCCTGCGCCGGTCGCAGGATTAGAGGCAACCTTGGAACCCTGTGGGAGCGAGCTTGCTCGCGATTGACCGCGAAGCGGTCACCTACGCGTTGGCGGCAGCCTTTGATCGTGGCACGATGTCGAGGTTATCGACCGAGACCCCTGACCATGCCGCAATCCCAAGCCAAGAATCTGTCCCTGATCGCCGCAATCGACCTGGGCTCCAACAGCTTTCACATGGTCGTGGCCAAGTCCCAGAACGACGAGATCCGAATTCTCGAGCGTCTCGGGGAGAAGGTTCAGCTGGCCGCTGGCATCGACGAAGAACGCCATCTCAACGAAGAATCGATGCAGCGCGGGCTCGACTGCCTCAAGCGCTTCGCCCAACTGATCAGCGGTATGCCCACCGGCGCCGTTCGCATCGTCGGCACCAACGCCTTGCGTGAAGCCCGCAACCGCGCCGAATTCATCCATCGCGCCGAAGAAATTCTCGGTCACCCGGTGGAAGTCATTTCCGGCCGTGAAGAAGCGCGCCTGATCTACCTCGGCGTGTCCCACACCCTCGCCGACACCCCGGGCAAGCGCCTGGTGGCCGACATCGGCGGCGGCAGTACCGAATTCATCATTGGCCAGCGCTTCGAACCGCTGCTGCGCGAAAGCCTGCAGATGGGCTGCGTCAGCTACACCCAGCGCTATTTCAAGGACGGCAAGATCACCCCGGCCCGTTACGCCCAGGCATACACCGCGGCACGGCTGGAGATCATGAGCATCGAACACGCCCTGCACCGCCTGACCTGGGATGAAGCCATCGGCTCCTCGGGCACCATCCGCGCCATCGGTCTGGCGCTGAAGGCTGGCGGCCACGGCACCGGCGAGGTCAACGCCGAAGGCCTGGCCTGGCTCAAGCGCAAACTGATCAAGATGGGCGACGTCGAAAAAATCGATTTCGAAGGCATCAAACCGGATCGCCGGACGATTTTCCCGGCGGGTCTGGCGATCCTCGAAGCGATCTTCGACGCCCTCGAACTGCAACGCATGGATCACTGCGAAGGCGCCCTGCGCGAAGGCGTGCTCTATGACCTGCTGGGCCGCCATCATCACGAAGACGTGCGCGAACGCACCCTCACTTCGCTGATGGAGCGCTACCACGTCGATCAGGAACAGGCGGCACGGGTCGAGCGCAAGGCGCTGCATGCATTCGATCAGGTGGCCGAGGACTGGGATCTGGAAGACGGCGTCTGGCGCGAACTGCTCGGCTGGGCGGCCAAGGTCCATGAAGTGGGCCTGGACATCGCTCACTACCAGTACCACAAGCACGGCGCCTACCTGATCGAGCATTCGGACCTCGCCGGGTTCTCCCGCGAAGACCAGTTGATGCTCGCGCTGCTGGTACGCGGTCACCGCCGCAACATTCCCAAGGACAGGTTCGCCGATTTCGGCGACGACGGCATCAAGCTGATTCGCCTGTGCGCGCTGCTGCGCTTTGCGATCCTGTTCCACCACATCCGTGGCACCCAGCAAATGCCCCAGGTGGAATTGAACGCCAATGGCAACCACCTGGAAGTGGTGTTCCCGGAAAACTGGCTGGACGAAAACCAGCTGACTCAGGCCGACTTCGAAATTGAAGCGCAATGGCTGACCCGGGTCGACATCGTGTTGACCGCTCGCTGAAATTGAAAAAGGCCTTCTTCGGAAGGCCTTTTTTTGTCTGCGATTCTGCAAACGCCAACTAACCCTGTGGGAGCGAGCTTGCTCCGGGCGGCGATCCGACGATGACGGTGTGTCAGGCAACAATGTGTTGATTGACCGTCCGCTATCGCGAGCAAGCTCGCTCCCACAGGTTGCTGGCGTTAACGAACCGCCAGGATCGGGCTGCCCAAACGCTCCAGCAATGTCGCCTGGGCGCTGCGCGGGTTCTGGTTGCCGGTCGGCGTGTTACGGATGTAACGACCGTCCGACTGCAGGCTCCAACTGTGGGTGTTATCGGTCAGATACAACTCCAGCTCTTTCTTGACCCGCATGATCAGCTTCTTGCCTTCCACCGGGAAGCAAGTCTCGACGCGCTTGTCGAGGTTGCGTTCCATCCAGTCGGCACTGGACAGATACATCTGCTCGTCGCCACCGTTGAGGAAGTAGAAGACCCGGGTGTGTTCCAGGAAGCGGCCAATGATCGAACGCACGTGGATGTTGTGGGAAACCCCGGCAATGCCCGGCCGCAGGCAGCACATGCCACGCACCACCAGATCGATACGCACACCTGACTGGCTGGCCTTGTACAACGCGCGGATGATCTTCGGATCGGTCAGCGAGTTGAACTTGGCGATGATGTGCGCCGGTTTGCCGTCGAGGGCGAACTGGGTCTCCCGGGCAATCATGTCGAGCATGCCCTTTTTCAGAGTGAACGGCGCGTGCAGCAGCTTCTTCATGCGCAGCGTTTTACCCATGCCGATCAACTGGCTGAACAGTTTGCCGACGTCTTCGCACAAGGCGTCGTCGGAGGTCAGCAGGCTGTAGTCGGTATACAGGCGGGCGTTGCCGGCGTGGTAGTTACCGGTGCCGAGGTGCGCGTAACGCACGATCTCTCCGGCCTCGCGACGCAGGATCAGCATCATCTTGGCGTGGGTCTTGAAGCCGACCACACCGTAGATCACCACCGCACCGGCCGCTTGCAGACGGCTGGCCAGCTGCAGGTTGGATTCCTCGTCGAACCGCGCGCGCAATTCGATCACTGCCGTGACCTCCTTGCCGTTACGCGCCGCATCCACCAGCGCATCGACGATTTCCGAGTTGGCGCCGGAACGGTACAGGGTCTGGCGCACCGCCAACACGTGCGGGTCCTTGGCGGCCTGGCGCAGCAGGTCGACCACCGGGGTGAACGACTCGAACGGGTGCAGCAGCAGGATGTCCTGCTTGCTGATCACGCTGAAGATGTTCTCGCTGTTCTGCAGCAGTTTCGGAATCTGCGGGGTGAACGGCAGGTATTGCAGCTCGCGCTGGCTGTCCAGGCCGGTGATGCTGAACAGCCGCGTCAGGTTCACCGGACCGTTGACCTGATACAACTCCGTCTCGCTCAGGTTGAATTGCTTGAGCAGGTAGTCGGACAGGTGTTTCGGGCACGTGTCGGCCACTTCCAGACGCACTGCATCGCCATAGCGACGGGAGAACAATTCGCCGCGCAAGGCGCGGGCCAGGTCTTCGACGTCTTCGGAGTCCAGCGCCAGGTCAGCGTTCCGGGTCAGGCGGAACTGGTAGCAGCCCTTGACCTTCATGCCCTGGAACAGGTCATCGGCGTGAGCGTGAATCATCGACGACAGGAATACATAGTTGTCGCCAGCGCCACCGACTTCTTCCGGCACCTTGATGATCCGCGGCAGCAGGCGTGGCGCCGGGATGATCGCCAGACCGGAATCGCGACCAAAGGCGTCGATGCCTTCGAGCTCGACGATGAAGTTCAGGCTCTTGTTCACCAGCAACGGGAACGGGTGCGTCGGGTCGAGGCCGATCGGGGTGATGATCGGTGCGATCTCGTCGCGGAAATAGCGGCGGACCCAGGTCTTGAGCTTGGTCGTCCAGTTACGGCGACGGATGAAGCGGACCTGATGTTTTTCCAGCTCCGGCAACAGAATGTCGTTGAGGATCGCGTACTGGCGATCGACGTGACCGTGGACCAGTTCGCTGATGCGCGCCAGCGCCTGATGCGGTTGCAGACCATCGGCGCCGGCCTGTTCACGGGCGAAGGTGATCTGCTTCTTGAGGCCGGCGACGCGAATCTCGAAGAACTCGTCCAGGTTGCTGGAAAAGATCAACAGAAACTTCAGCCGCTCCAGCAATGGGTAGGACTCGTCCAGCGCCTGCTCCAGCACGCGGATGTTGAACTGCAGTTGCGAGAGCTCGCGGTGGATGTACAGGCTGCTGTCATCCAGGCCGGGAATGGCCAGCGCTGGCGCTGGCGCTGTCGCGGCGGTTTCGACGACCGCCGCGGGCGGAGCTGGCTCCAGCTCCGGCGGGGTCTCGTCGACTTGCTCCACCACAGGTTGAGCGTCTTTTACGGCAACTTCAGTGAGTACTTCGGTATTCATCGAATGTTCCTGGGAGGGCTATTTTTGCTCTCGTAACAATTGAGCGGCACGAACGGCAAAGTACGTCAGGATGCCATCAGCCCCTGCACGTTTGAAAGCGGTCAGGGACTCGAGGATAACCCCTTCGCTCAACCAGCCATTCTGGATCGCCGCCATGTGCATGGCGTATTCGCCGCTGACTTGATAAACAAACGTCGGCACTTTGAATTCTTCTTTTACCCGGCACAGGATGTCCAGGTACGGCATGCCTGGCTTGACCATGACCATGTCTGCACCTTCTGACAAGTCCGCCGCCACTTCGTGCAGGGCTTCGTTGCTGTTGGCCGGGTCCATCTGATAGGAGGCCTTGTTGGCCTTGCCCAGGTTCAGCGCCGAACCGACCGCATCGCGGAACGGGCCGTAATAGGCGCTGGCGTACTTGGCCGAGTAGGCCATGATCCGCACGTTGACGTGACCGGCCACTTCGAGGGCTTCGCGGATCGCCTGGATGCGACCGTCCATCATGTCCGACGGCGCCACGACCTGAGCGCCGGCTTCGGCGTGGGACAGGGCTTGCCTGACCAGTGCGTCGACGGTGATGTCGTTCTGCACGTAGCCTTCTTCATCAAGAATGCCGTCCTGGCCGTGGGTGGTGAACGGGTCCAGGGCAACGTCGGTGATCACGCCCAACTCAGGGAATCGCGCACGCAGCGCACGGGTCGCGCGTTGGGCGATACCTTGCGGGTTCCACGCTTCGGCGGCGTCCAGCGACTTGAGTTCCGCGGGTGTCACCGGGAACAGCGCCAGCGCCGGAATCCCCAGTTCGACCCACTTGGCTGCTTCTTCCAGCAACAGGTCGATGGTCAGGCGTTCAACGCCCGGCATCGAAGCCACCGCTTCGCGACGGTTTTCACCGTCCAGCACGAATACCGGCAGGATCAGGTCATCGACGCTCAGGACGTTTTCACGGACCAGGCGACGCGAGAAGTCGTCACGACGATTGCGGCGCAGGCGGGTTGCGGGGAACAAGCGATTGGCGGGGGTAAAGCTCACGGCAGACTCCTGAGCCCGCGCTTACGGGCGAGCGTGACAGTTATAAGCGGCCATTATGACGAACGTATTACAATTGTGTGCACCCCTGTGACAGGTAGCCGCATTCCATTGTCGTTGTAGGAAATGTTCACGTCGAGACACATTTGGACACTTTCCTGAATGTGTCCGAAGGGTTAGGCTGCGCGTTCATTTCGCCAGCACCCAGACAATGCTCCAACAATTTCTGCATGACTTCGGCTACTTTGCCCTTTTTCTAGGCACGTTCTTCGAAGGCGAAACCATCCTGGTACTCGCGGGCTTCCTCGCGTTCCGTGGATACATGGACATCAACCTGGTGGTGGTCGTGGCCTTCTTCGGCAGCTATGCCGGCGACCAGCTGTGGTATTTCCTTGGACGCAAGCACGGCCGCAAACTGCTGGCGCGCAAACCCCGCTGGCAGATGATGGGTGACCGGGCACTGGAACACATTCGCAAGCACCCGGACATCTGGGTACTGAGTTTCCGCTTCGTCTACGGTTTGCGCACGGTCATGCCGGTGGCCATTGGGCTGTCGGGCTATCCGCCGGGCCGTTACCTGCTGCTCAACGGCATTGGCGCAGCGATCTGGGCCACAGCCCTGGCGGCCGCCGCGTACCATTTCGGCGCAGTGCTCGAAGGCATGCTCGGCAGTGTGAAGAAGTATGAACTCTGGGTGCTCGGTGCGCTGCTGGTCCTGGGCTTCGTGCTGTGGCTGCGTCGGCGCTTCAAGAATGCCCGCCTGGCCAAACAGGTCTACGCCGACGAACAAGCCCTGAAAGCTACGCGGACCAGCACCGAAGGCCCTACGACGCCAACCGAGTGATGCGGTTTCTGCAACAGTAGAGACCGATGCCGCTCAACAGACTGTAGCTGAGCAGGCCGACCCAGCCCACCGCGCCGGCCGGCCACAGCCCCATCATCGGGGCCAGCCATACCAATGGCAGATTCGACGCCAGCCGCAGCAGCTCCAGCTTCAACGCCCACGGGCGATTCTCCAGGGCCACGCCCAGCACAAACAGACCGAACGCCAGCGCTCCCCAGCCCAACACCAGGGCGGCGACTGGCAGCTTCGATTCAAGACTCATCAAGTAACTGCCCAGCGCGATGTAGACGCAGAACTGCAAGAGGACGTAGAGCTGCTGACGCCCGTCCAGCGCCACCTCGAATTTGCGAAAATGACTCAGGTCCGGCTTTTTCATCGGGTATCTGGCCGCCACGTCCGCCGGGCGCCAGCCAGTGCGCATGAACCAGATCCGCAGCTTGTCCCAGGTGCTTTCGGCACGCCGCGCATCTGCCCACAACTGCGCGTAGAACTGCACGTTCGCCCACACGGGGTTCCAGCTCGCCAGTGGCGTGGTCACGCCGAAGATCACCGGTTCGTTGTCGTCCTCTTCCTGAAACGAGCCGAACAGGCGGTCCCAAATAATGAACACGCCGCCGTAGTTGCGATCCATGTAGAGAGCGTTCTGCGCATGGTGAGCCCGATGATTGGACGGCGTGACAAAGAACCATTCGAACCAGCCAAGCTTGGGAATGTGCCGCGTGTGCACCCAGAACTGGTACAGCAGGCTCAGCGCCGCGACGCTGACGAACACCAGCAGCGGTATGCCGAACACCGCCATCGGCAGATAGAAGATCCAGCTCAACAGGAATCCGGTACTGGTCTGGCGCAACGCCGTGGACAGGTTGTAGTCCTCGCTCTGGTGATGCACCGAATGGGCGGCCCAGAGGATGTTGCGCTCGTGGCCCATGCGGTGCAGCCAGTAGTAGCAGAAATCGTAGAAGACAAAGGCAAACACCCAGGTCCAGACGCTGTCGGCCGACAGCTCGAACAGTGCCAGGTGCTTGAGAGCGAAGGCATAGGTCACCAGCCCCACACCCTTGGTCAACAGACCCGTGGTGGTCGACAGCACGCCGGTACTGATGCTGTTGATCGCGTCCGCCACCCGATAATTGCTTACCCCGCGCCAACGGTCGGCCAGCAGCTCGACGGCGATCAGCACAAAGAAAAACGGCACCGCATACAGAATGAAGTCCATGACGCGCCCTGATCGGAATCTTGAGGACAGATGCTATGTGCAGCGGTGAATTAACCCTATGGCAACGCAGGACAAATTAGTGGACATTTAACGCCATGAATCTGGAGAAAAGCCCATGAGCAAAAAAGTTGCAGTGATCCTTTCCGGTTGTGGCGTGTACGACGGCGCCGAGCTCCACGAGAGCGTCATCACCCTGCTACGCCTGGACCAGCGCGGTGCCCAGGTGCAGTGTTTCGCACCGAACATCGCGCAGTTGCATGTGATCAACCACCTGACCGGCGAAGAAATGCCCGAATCGCGCAACGTGCTGGTGGAGTCGGCGCGGATTGCCCGGGGCAACATCAAGGATATCCGAGACGCGAACGTCGATGAGTTCGATGCGCTGATCGTGCCCGGCGGCTTCGGCTCGGCCAAGAACCTGTCCAGCTTCGCCATCGAAGGCGCCGGCTGCACCGTTCAACCGGATGTTCTGGCACTGACCGAAGCATTTGCCGAGGCCGGCAAACCAGTGGGGTTGATGTGCATCTCCCCTGCCCTGGCGGCAAAGATCTACGGACCTGGCGTCACCTGCACCATTGGCAACGACACCGACACCGCTGCCGCGATGAACAAGATGGGCGCGACCCATACCGATTGCGCGGTCAGTGACATCGTCGAGGACAAGGCGCGCAAACTGGTGAGCACACCGGCTTACATGCTGGCGCAATCGATCAGTGAAGCGGCGTCCGGCATCAACAAACTCGTGGACCGCGTGCTCGAACTGACCCACGAAAACGACGCCTGACACGGTTCAAGAATGTGGGAGCGGGCTTGCTCGCGAAAGCGGTGTGACAGCCAACATTAATGTTGAATGTACTGGCCCATTCGCGAGCAAGCCCGCTCCCACAGGGTTCTTGGCAAAGGTCAGGCTTTGCGTGTGAGCCGGGTCAAAATCCGGTCCAGCGCATTGGCAAACGCCTGCTTCTCACGGTCGCCAAACGGCGCCGGTCCACCACCCATTTGCCCCTGTTCGCGCAAATCCGTGAACAGGTTGCGAACCGCCAGCCGCTCGCCCATGTTCTGCGCGTCAAACTCCTTGCCCCGTGGGTCGAGCGCTGCCACGCCCTTCTTCACCAGACGATCGGCCAGCGGCACATCGCTGCAGATCACCAGCTCACCGGGCACCGCGTGTTCCACCAGATAATCGTCCGCAGCATCCGGTCCGCTCGGCACCACGATCAGCTTGACCAGTGCCAGCCCCGGTTTGGTCTGCGGCTGCCCGGCCACCAGCACCACTTCGAACTGGCGCTTGAGGGCGAACTTCACCACCAGATCCTTGGCTGCCCGCGGGCAGGCGTCGGCATCGATCCACACACGCATCAAATATTCCCCATCCAAAAAAATCGCGAGCAGGCTCGCTCCCAAAGGTTATACCCAATCCTGTGGGAGCGGGCTTGCCCGCGAATGTGAGCGCAGCGAATGCTTTTCAGGAAACCTGCACCCGCTGCCTCTCAACCACCCGGCTACGACCATACAACACGACAATCGCAATGATCGCCACAGCCTGGGCGCTCAGCGAATACGCATCGGCATGGATCCCCAGCCATTCGAAATCAAAGAACGGCACCGGCCGCGTGCCGAATATCCCGGCTTCCTGCAGCGCTTTCACGCCATGCCCGGCAAACACCACCGACAAGGCGCACAGCAGACCGGCGTTGATGCTGAAGAACAGCGCCAGCGGCAGCTTCGCCGAGCCGCGCAAAATCACCCAGGCCAGGCCGACCAGCAGCACCAGCGCCGTGGCCCCACCGGCCAGCACCGCGTTGTGCCCCGCGGGCCCTGCCTGCAACCACAGGGTTTCGTAGAACAGAATCACTTCGAACAGCTCGCGATACACCGAGAAGAACGCCAGGGTCGCAAAACCGAAACGCCCGCCGCCGCCCACCAGGCTGGTCTTGATGTAATCCTGCCAGGCCGCCGCGTGACGACGGTCATGCATCCACACGCCCAGCCACAGCACCATGACGCTGGCAAACAACGCCGTCGCGCCTTCCAGCAACTCGCGTTGTGAACCGCTGACATCAATCACATAGGCTGCCAGCGCCCAGGTGCCCAGCCCCGCCACAAACGCCAGGCCCCAGCCGACGTTAACGCTGCGCACGGCCGCCTGTTGATCCGTGTTACGCAGGAAAGCAAGGATCGCCGCCAGCACCAGAATCGCTTCCAGACCTTCGCGCAGCAGAATCAGCAGGCCGGAAATGTAACTCAGCGACCAGCTCAAACCCTCGTTGCCCAACAGGCCGGCCGATGCCTTCAACTTGTCCTTGGCCACGTCCAGGCGCTGCTCGACCTCGCTCACCGGCAAGCCGTCCTGCAACGACTGACGGTAGGCCATCAGGGATTTTTCAGTGTCTTTACGCACGTTGGCGTCAATGTTATCCAGCGAGCTCTCAACCAGCTCGAAGCCTTCCAGATACGCCGCTACCGATAAGTCATAAGCCTGATCATGCTCACCGGCACGATACGCCGCGATGCTCTTGTCCAGAGTGGCTGCGGTGTAGTCGAGCAGCTGCGCCGGGCCACGCTTGACCTGCGGCGGTTGCGCCCGCTGGGAACGGAAGGTCGCGGCGGCTTGCAGGCCTTCGGCGGCCTGTACTTCGGCCGGGGTCTGACGAGCCAGGTCGGCGATGTTGTAGGTCTTTTCAGCCTTGGCCGTCGCCGGGTCAACACTGAAGCTGGCGATATAGCTGGCCAGGTCCCAACGCTGACGATCATCCAGCTGATCGGCGAAGGCTGGCATGTCGGTGCCTTCGACCCCGAGGCCCAGGGTGTTGTAGATCGCGTAGAGACTCAGGTGATCCAGACGCGCGTTATCGCGCAGATTGGCCGGTGGCGGCGTCAGACCGACACCTGCCGGGCCATCACCCGCCCCGGCATCACCATGGCACACCGAGCAATGCTGGGCGTACAGCGGCGCCCCACGGGTCGGGTCCGGGGTAATGATCGGGGCCTGGCTGACTTCATAGGCCACGGCCAGCTTCGCCCCGAGCTGCCGCGCCTGGCGGATAACGTCAGCGCCGTCCTGACGCGCAGCAATCGCGTTACGCAGTGCGCTGATGCCCTGCTCCAGCCCGGCCTTTTCCGGTTTGGCTGGCATGGCGGCCACCAAACCTTGCAGGGCCTGGACGAACTCCAGTTGCTCGCGATATTCGGATTCGTTGACGACCTTGCCTGCCTGCACCGCTTGCGGGTAATCCGCACCAATGTAGTCGAGTAAATGCAGGGCTTGCGGTGCGCCTTCCACCGTGTCGGCCAGCAGGTTCAAGCTGCACAAGGCAAACACTGGCGCTATCAGCCAGGCCAGGAAACGGGACGGGGCAATCATGAATGAATCTCAATTGGAAACACGAAGTAACATATTGTTCCCTCCCAATCACTTTCACTCAAGCTTTGTTGTGGTTTGCAGGCATACCCCAAATGAAAAAGGCGACCTGAAAAGGTCGCCTTTTTTGTACCTGAGGGTTGTTAAACCGCCGCTTTACGCAAGGTCGCCATGAATGCCGCGGCACCAATGAACAGCCCGGCAAAAGTACGGTTCATGCGTTTCTGCTGCTTGGGTGTGCGCAGCAGGCGCAGCACCTTCGAGGCCAATCCGGTATAGCCGGCCATGACGATCAGATCCACGCATATCATCGTCACACCAATGATCACGTACTGGATCAACAGCGGCGCATGCGGGTCAATGAACTGCGGCAACACCGCCAGCATGAACACCAGCGCCTTTGGGTTGCTGATGTTCACCAGAAAACCACGGAACACCAGGGCCATCGGCTTGCCGATCTGGCGTACTGCCGCGTCATCGCTCATATCGCTGGGCAGCGCACGCCATTGTTTGATCGCGAGGTAAACCAGGTAGGCTACACCGAACCATTTGATCGCGTAGAAAGCGGTGGCCGACGCAGTAAGAATCGCGCCAACACCGGCGCCGACAATCGCGATCTGCACCGCCAGGCCCAATTGCAAGCCCAGGGCGTTCCAGTAGCCGCGCCAGAAGCCGTATTGCAGACCGCTGGACATCGACGCAATGGCGCCGGCACCGGGGGACAGGCTGATCACCCAGCAGGCGGCAAAAAACGCCAGCCATGTTTGAAGCTCCATTGCACACCTCGACTCAGACTCGTGACAGACGTCTAAGCTAATGCGGCTTGGGTTGGATGACTATCGATTTTTTACAGGATGTGTCGGTGGCCGACCAGCGTTTGCGGCTTGAGGGCCTCTTCGCGAGCAAGCCCGCTCCCACATTAGGCCCGTGTCGTTCACAAGATTTGTGGCCACTAAAGATCAACTGTGGGAGCGAGCCTGCTCGCGAAAGCAATCTGTCAGGCAACAGAAGGCTTACTTTTCAAACCCGCTGGAAGGAAACACATCCGTCCCGCGCCAGCGCCGCACCGAACGCTGGAAGAACAAACTATTGGGCACTTGCACCATGGCGCTGCCAGTGCCGAGTTCTTCGGTCTCGATCAGCGTGGTGTAAAGGAGATTGATCGCCACCACCCGGCCTTTGACGCCGGGCTTGTCGGTGGTGTCCACCAACTCGACCACATCACCGAGGCGGAACGGGCCGACGGTAAAGATCAGAATCGCGCACAGCAGGTTCGAGAGCACGCTCCACATGGCGAAAAACGCCACCGCCGCGACTGCGACGAAACCCGATAGCGCGGTCCAGAGCACCGTGGCCGAAACCCCGAGGCGCTCCAGCACGAAAATCAACGCACTGCCCATGATCAGCCAGCGCAGGCCCCCGCGCAGCGGCATCAGCAACTGCGGCGGAAACGGGTAGCGCTCACCGAGACGAGTCAGGCATTTGGCAACAAAGCGCTGGGCGATGTAACCGGCCAACAGAATCAGCAGGATTTGCACGCCAAGCCAGATCGGCTCGACCCACACCGCCGGCAGCGGCAGCTTGAAGGCGTCCATCAGGACAGTGCCTCCAGCTCCGCCTGCATGCCTTCCAGCAATTCCAGGGCTTCCATCCACGCTTCCTCCAGCTGCGCCTCACGTACCTTCAGCTTGGCCTGTTCGGCCAGCAGATCACGCAATTCGTTCTTGCGCGCCTGCTCGTAGATGTCGCTGTCGCCGAGGCTGGCATCGATCTTCGCCAGTTTTTCGTGGAGCTTGCCCAGCTCGGCTTCAAGCTTGTCAGCTTCGCGCTTGTGCGGTGCCAGTTGCTGGCGCAACGCAGCAGCAGCCTGACGCTGGGCTTTCTTGTCGGTCTTGTCCGGGTTGACCGGCGTGTTGCTGACCGGGGCGTTGCGCTGGCGATACTCCACCAGCCAGCGGGTGTAGTCCTCCAGGTCGCCGTCGAATTCCTCGACCTTGCCGTCCGCCACCAGATAGAAGTTGTCGGTGGTGCTTTTGAGCAAGTGGCGATCGTGAGAGACCACCAGTACCGCACCACTGAATTCCTGCAGGGCCATGGTCAGCGCCAGGCGCATTTCCAGGTCCAGGTGGTTGGTCGGTTCGTCGAGCAGCAACAGGTTCGGTCGATCCCAGGCGATCAAGGCCAACGCCAGGCGCGCTTTCTCGCCACCGGAGAAATTCAGTACCGGTTCGTCGATTCGCGCACCACGGAAGTCGAAACCGCCGAGGAAGTCGCGCAGGGCTTGCTCGCGCTCGGTAGGCGCCAGGCGCTGCAAGTGCAGCAACGGGCTGGCCTTGGAGTCCAGAGAATCGAGTTGATGCTGGGCGAAGTAACCGACCACGGTGTTCTCGCCACGGGTCAAGCGGCCGGCCAGCGGCGAGAGTTCACCCGCCAGGTTCTTGATCAAGGTCGACTTGCCGGCACCGTTCGGGCCGAGCAAGCCGATCCGTGCACCCGGGGTCAGTTGCAGTTTGACCTTCTCCAGCACGGCTTTGTCGCCGTAACCCAGGCGGGCATCGGACAGGTCGATCAGCGGGCTGGAAATTTTCTGCGATTCACGGAAAACGAAATCGAACGGCGAGTCGACGTGGGCAGCGGTCAGCTCTTCCATCCGCTCCAGTGCCTTGATCCGGCTCTGGGCCTGACGGGCCTTGGTGGCCTGGGCCTTGAAGCGGGCGATGTAGCTTTCCATGTGCGCACGTTGCACCTGCTGCTTCTCGTACGCCTGCTGTTGCTGGGCCAGGCGTTCGGCACGGGCGCGCTCGAAAGCACTGTAGCCACCGCGGTACAGGGTGATCTTGCGCTGATCGACGTGGGCCACGTGATCGACCACGGCATCGAGGAAATCCCGGTCGTGGGAAATCAGCATCAAGGTGCCGGGATAACTTTTGAGCCACTCTTCGAGCCAGATGATGGCGTCGAGGTCGAGGTGGTTGGTCGGTTCGTCGAGCAGCAGCAGGTCCGATGGGCACATCAAGGCCTGCGCCAGGTTCAGGCGCATCCGCCAGCCGCCGGAGAAATCCCCGACCTGGCGATCCATCTGCTCGTTGGTGAACCCAAGGCCGGCCAGCAACTTGCGCGCCCGGGCGTCGGCGGTGTAACCGTCGGCGCTGTCGAGTTCCGAGTGCAGGCGGGCCTGAGCGGCACCGTCATGGGCCGCCTCGGCTACCGCCAGGTCGCGTTGCACCTGGCGCAGGCGCAAGTCGCCATCGAGCACGTAGTCGACCGCCAGGCGCTCGAGGGTGTCGACCTCCTGGCGCATGTGGGCGATACGCCAGTCTGCCGGCAGGAAGCAATCACCCGAGTCCGGGTGCAGTTCGCCCCGAAGCAAGGCGAACAGGCTCGATTTGCCGGCGCCGTTGGCACCGATGAGGCCGGCTTTCTGGCCGGCGTGCAGCGTCAGCTCGGCGTCTTCTAGCAGACGTTGCGGGCCACGCTGTAAAGTCAGGTTCTGAAGTCGAATCATAATGGCGGCGGAGTCTACCAGCTTCGCTCGCAACTGGCGCGAGTAGCACTATGTCCTCTGACCTGTGGAGCTTTTCCCTGAGCACTTACGCCCATCCGGGCGTTGAGCAGGCTTGCCTGCAATTGCAGTCGGCGGGGGTCAATGTGTGCCTGTTGCTGTGTGGTGCGTGGCTGGGACAACGAGGCGTTGCCTGCGATGAGCAGCGCTTACAGCAACTACGCAGCGTGGCTGTCGCCTGGGACACCGATGTCGTGCGGCCGTTACGCACCTTGCGCGCGCAGTGGAAAGCCGCGGCCATGGAAGACGCCGATTTGCATACCTTGCGTGAACAAGTGAAGGCACTGGAGTTGGAAGCCGAACGGCATCTGTTATTGCGGCTGGAGAGAGCGGCGCAGAGTTGGCCGCAAAATGCCGCGACCGATCTATCGGCCTGGCTGGAAGGTGCGACGGCTGAAGCCGCCCACCTGCACCGCGACGCGCTGCATCAGCTGCGCGTCGCGGTAACCGGCACTTAGGAAGCGCTGGCTGGGGTGGTTACAACACTCGAAGTTACGGCCGCCGTTGGCGCTGGCGCGGCTGTCGAGGTAGTTGCTGCCGGAGCAGGTGCTGCTGGCGCAGCCGGAGCGACTGGCTTGGCAACCGGTGCGGTGGCTGGCTTGGCGGCAACCGGCTTTTTCACTGCAGGTTTGGCCGCTGGTTTTGCAGCAGGTTTTGCAGCAACCGGTTTGGCGGCAACTGGCTTGGCAGCGGCTGGTTTGGCGGCAACGGCTGGTTTCGCTGCAGCTGGTCTTGCGGCTGGTTTAGCAGCAGGTTTGGCTGCCGCTTTTACAGCAGGTTTTGCCGCTGGTTTGGCTGCCGGTTTAGCTGCCGGTTTTGCAGCGACGGGTTTTGCAGCAGGCTTCGCCGCAGCGGTGCGGGCAGCTGGTTTAGCGGCCGGTTTTGTAGCTGGTTTTGCAGCCGGTTTAGCGGCGGCGGTTTTAGCCACGGCTGGTTTGGCAGCAGCGGTTCTTGCAGCGGCAGGTCGTGCGGCAGCTGGTTTGGCAGCCGTGGTTTTAGCCGCAGGTTTTGCAGCGCTGGCAGCAGCCGGTTTTCTCGCAACCGGTTTGGCTGCGGCAGTTTTAGCGACTGGTTTGGCAGCTGCCGGTTTTGCAGCGGCAGGTTTGGCCGGTGCTTTTGCAGCAGCCGGTTTGGCAGCGGCTTTCTTCGCAGGTGCCGCAGCAGGCTTGGCCGCACGCAAGGACAACACCTTGCCGACAGCCTCTTGTACACGACCGACGCCCTGGGCCAGTTTCAGGCTTTCCTGAGCATCGCGCTTGAGTTGCAGAATGTAGCCGCGGGTTTCCGATTGACGATCCTTGAGGGCATCGAGCAGCCCCTCAAGATCGCCCACTACGCCCTTGGCCTTGGCTTGCGCCTTGGCTTTTCCGGCCGCCGCAGCGTCCTGCAATTTGGTGCGGGACTTGTGCAGTTTTTCTTGCGCTTTTCCGCGCTGCTTTTCCAGCTTGGCGAGCAATTTTTCAGCATCAGCCAAGGCTTCGGAACAAGCGGTTTCCAGATGCTCGAGCAAGCTGCCCGAGAGTTGTTGGAGCAGGTGCAATGGAGTGTTTACTGGCTTCTTGGTGGCCGACATGGTTTACCTCCTGGCTGAAGTGAGTGCGGCTCATACTAGACCTCTGCTGCAACCGCCGCTAGGGCATGTTGACACTATCGAAAGCGCTACGTTGCAAAGGATTGAAAAACTTCTGCCGCGGCGCAAAAGCAGTTCACCGTTGTGCGCATTCCCGCTGGCATAATCGCCCGCATTTCAGGTCGGAGAGTGCTCATGTCGCGCTACCTTTTTTTATCGCTGTGCGTGTTTTTTCCAGTGGCTCAAGCCGCTGCAACAACGCAGGAAAATGAAGCCCACGACCTCGCTTACAGCCTGGGTGCAAGCCTTGGCGAACGCTTGCGCCAGGAGGCTCCCGGGCTGCAACTCCAGGCACTGGTCGAAGGATTGCAGCAGGCCTATCAGGGCAAACCGCTGGTGCTGAAGGACGAACAGATCCAGCAGATATTGACCGAGCATGAAGCCCGGATCGCCATGCAGTCAGCCGAGCCGCAAAGCGAAATGGCACTGGAAAAAGAACAGCGTTTTCTCGCCACGGAGAAAGCCAGACCCGGCGTGCGCGAACTGGCTGATGGCGTGTTGCTGACCGAGTTGACGCCAGGCACTGGCGCCAAGGCCGGACCGAACGGCAAGGTGCAGGTGCTGTACATCGGTCGCTTGCCCGACGGCACGGTGTTCGATCAGAACAGTCAGCCACAATGGTTCAGTCTCGACAGCGTGATCGCCGGATGGCGTAGCGCGCTGCAAAACATGCCAGTCGGGGCGAAGTGGCGACTGGTGATTCCATCGGCTCAGGCCTATGGCGCCGATGGTGCCGGTGACGTGATCGCACCGTTCACTCCACTGGTGTTCGAAGTCGAATTGCGCGGCGCTACCGGCTGACGACGCAAACGAAAAACGGCGTGCCTTGGCACGCCGTTTCGGGATCTTGCAGGAAGTGCTTCAGGCCTGGACCGAATCGGTTTCCTTGTGGGCGGTGTGCAGCACTTCGATCAGGCAGTCTTCCAGTTCAAAGCGCTCATGCAACAGTCCGCCGAGTGTCTTGAACTCTTCGGCGACACACTTTCCTGCGTCACACAGGTCATTGAAGGCGAGCAGCTTTTCGGTGATGACGTCGATACGCGGGTAGATCGTCTCGGCGAGCTCCAGGCCACGCTTGTCGTTGAAGGCCTTGGCCTCCCCCGTCAGCTGCTCGTAGATCTCGAAGTGCCCGGCCGATACATAATCGACCAGCACGCCGCAGAATTCCTGCAAGGGCTTGCGGTTCTCACCCAGCGCCTCAGGCTTTGCGCCGAGAGCGTCATAGGCCCCGATCAGTTCGTGTCGTTCCTGCAACCAGCGATCGATCAGCAGGTGCACTCCGCCCCAGCGTTCCTGAGCATTCTGACAACTTTCGAGCATGGTGATCTCTCTTCCCTTGTGGGTCAGCTGCTCTATGCCCGTTCGCCTCTTGTAACGTCAGTGGGCGGTCAGGCAGAGCGTCATCGAGCAACATAATTCCAATGACACGTGCGGGCCAGATTATGCCCGCACGACACTGGCTTCAAGGTACGCAGGCGATAAAGTTCATACAAGTGTTTAATCGCCCGCAAAGGCCCGGTGCGACGACTCGCCGCTGAGTGGTCGCTGATAGCTGGTCCAGACCAGTCGCAATGACTGGTAAACGGCCAGAATCATCATCGCGACGAAGAACAGCAGGCTCCACTCGGTGAGACTCAGATCGAACAGCGTCCAGGAAATTTCCACACAATCGGCAGCGCCCTTGAACATTTGCCGTACGACCGATAGCCACGGAGAACTGGCCAACAGGTCCGCCAGACGGGTCGAGCACGTCGCTGCCTGTTCCACCGGAAGACTTTGCAGCAGGACCTGTCGCCACGCTGTGATGGTACCGGCCAGGCTGCAACAAAGACTGAGCAGCCAATACAGAACGTTGCCAATGCGACCGGGGCCATGGACCGAAGCCATCAGGCAGACACCGGTAAAGAGCGCCAGGCAAAACCGTTGCACAAGACACAAGCCGCAAGGCCGCAGGCCGACTGCATATTCCAGGTAGTAGGAAACACCCATCGCCAGGGCACCCGCAATGAAAGCCATGAAAAACAAGGAGCGTGAGCAGGCCAAAGACATGGCTTTTCCGTAAAAGTGGTGACAGACCATTACGGTAGAGGAAAGCGCGACGGCCTTTCAAGGCAAGTGCCCACAGAGACTTCAGCGCAGGTGTAGGGAAATCCCGACGCAGGCGAGAGGATAAAATGTAGTCCTCTGTAGGACTTTGCCTGCGACGAAATTTTGCGACTGAATTTCAACTAATCATCGCACTGCGGCGAGGGCGATTGCTCCCTCGTCGCAAGTCATCACTCAGACGCCGGAGGTCGGCGCCAGCGAGGGGGGGATCAAGCGCGGACTGCCACCGGCAGAGGGGCCGCGAGCAAGCGTTCATCCAACAACCCCAGGCCTTCCTGAAACAGCTGGTTGCTGCGCTCGGTATCGCCCATTTGCGCCAGCAAGCGTGCCAGTTCCGCACAGGCTTCCGGATTGCGTTGTACACGCAGGCTGCTTTCCAGATAGTCCCGGGCCTTGCCCCACAAACTGTTTTGCAGGCAAAGACGACCCAGTGTCAGTAGCAGGCCCGGATCGGCCGGATGGTCCTTGAGCCAGCCTTCGGCGGCCTGCAACTGGCGGGTCGGATCATTGCCGCGAACCAGTCCGTAGAGACGCGCCAGATGACTGTCGTAGCCGCGTTTGAGAGCAGTGCGCAGCACTTCTTCGGCCTCGACCTGAGCTCCCAGTTGCCGCAGTTGTTCGGCATACGCGAGCACCAGTTGCGGCTCCTGACGCTGTGCCGAGGTCAGTTGTTGCCAGGCACGTTCGAGCGATTGCTGCCCCACCGTTCCGTCTTCTTCCCGTTGCGCCGCCAGGGACAGGTTCGCCCCCCAGGCCCGACGCTCCAGATCGGCGAGTTCGGCCGCCGGCAGGATTTTGTCCTTGCGCAGCTCCGGCAGCAGGCGAATCACTGCCGACCAGTCACCACGCTGCGCAAGCAGGCGCTGCAACTGACGCAGGGTCTGTGCGTTATGAGGATGGCGTTCACGCATGGCTTGCAGGGTGGCCAGGGCGCCTTCGGTATCACCGCGATCGGCCTGCAACTGGGCGTGGCTCAAGGCGATCGCCAACTCGGCCTGAGGCTGTCGCTCCAGGGCGCGCTCCAGCAAGTTGTCGCTTTCTTCGTAATTGCCGAGTTCGTTCGCGGCACGGGCAGCGCCGAGGTAGTAAAGCAGCGGCTGGCGTTCGGCTTCGGCAGCCCGATGCAAGTGCCGTTGCGCGCTGGCCCAGCGACCTTCGGCCAGGTCCAGCTGACCGTGCTCTATCGCCACCTGCACCCGACGGCTGCGGTTACGTCGCGACCAAGGATTGACCACGCCACTGGAAGCCATCACCAGTTCGACCAGCGACTTGATGCCCCAGACCACCAGCCAGAGCACAGCCACCAGCGCCAAAGTAGCCCACAGGCTCGACTCATAGCGGAAGGTCTTGTAGGCAATCAGCACGTAACCGGAGTGTTCGGCAATCGCCAGCCCCAGCGCAGCGGCAGCGGCGATCACGAGGAACATGATCACATAGAGGCGTCTCATGGCGTGGCCTCCGGCGCGGCGTTCGCGGCAGGCCTGGCCAGTGGCTTGACCGAATCCTCGGCGTTGACGTTGCGCCGCTCCAGATACCCCTGCACCGCGCTCAGAGTTCCGGTCATATCCGGCGTGACTACGGTAACGGGTTGCTTGCTCAACTCGGCGACCTGCTCAAGCATGACTTTGCTTTGCGCGTTGTCCGGGTTGAAGTTGCCCTTGAGGATGTCCCGCGCTTCGTCCAACACCTGGGAGTAAACCGCCGCCTGGCCATTGAGTGCGGCCCACTGCGCTTGCTCCAGCGCCAGGCTCAGGGCCAGGCGTACCTGACTCAGGCTCTGGCCGGCCAGCAATGGGCGAACGTTTTTGTCGGCATTGAAATCGATACGGATGTAGCGCGAAATCTGATCCCACCATTGCGCCCAGCGGCTGGCACCGTCGCCATCGGCAGTCAGGCCCAGCAACGAATCGCCACGGTCCTTGTACTCCGGCGCCAGCTCGGTGAGGCTAGCCACTTGATCGCGCAGCGCGCCCAGACGCAGGAACAGCCCGGTGCGATCAGGTTGTTCGGTGCTGCGCAAGGCGATCAGGGTCTTGGCCACCTGCTCGCGAGCGGCAAAGGAACCCGGGTCGTTCTGCTCGCGCAGTATCTCGTCGGCACCCTGGACCAGTGCCTGGGCGCTGCTGATGTCCTGCAAGGCGGACAGTCGCAGACTGGCCAGACGCAGCAAGTGCTCGGCCTCGGCCAGACGCCAGTCCTTGCGACTGGCGCCAAGTACGGTTTCCAGCCGTTGGTTCAAACGCTGCTGATCACCTTGCAGCTGAATCACCAGACGACTGCGTGCTTCCAATTCATCGGCGGGAGGCAATTGCGCCAGGCGTGCACTCAGGCGCTCTTCATTGAGCTTGAGGCTTTGTGCCTGGTCATTCAGCGCCTGCACCTGGCTCAGTTGCTGCTGATTATTGGCCTGCAGGTGACGCACCTGCCAGACACCCCAACCGCCCACCGCGACACCGGCCGCACCCAACAGCAGCGCGATGATTGCCAGACCATTGCCTCGACGCTGCTCGGCAGCAGGTGGCGGCGGCGGCATTTCATCAACAGGAGCATCAACAGGTGCATCAAGCACAGGTCGCACGTCATCTTTAGGCAAGGCTGTTTCGCTCACGTATCCATCCTTTGCATTAGAAAACGGGTACGGGATGCTCCCGTAACGCCGTCAGCAAGGCCGCGGCACTGGCGCCGCGACAATCCACAACTGTTTTAGCCCCGGCGGCACGCGCCAGCTCGGCAACCCTGGGGCTCGGTACAAACAACGGCAACCGCGCCAACTGCGGCCAGGCATCGCCGGCCAGTTGATGCAGGTGCTCAAAACCTTGCCCACTGCTGACCACCAGCCCGTTCAGGCGTTCCGCCCGGATCCGTTCCGGCAACGCAGTCGGCGGGTAATTCGGTAATGCCCGGCGGTACAGCTCCAGATACTCGACACTAGCACCAAGCTCACGCAAACGCTCAGCCAGCAACTCGCGCCCGCCCTCCCCACGCAGGATCAGCACTCGCGCATCGGGTTGTGCGATAGCCTCGCGCAGTCGGGAAAGTTCGAGCAAGGCTTCACTGTCATCGCCTTCTGCCGGGAAGCTCACATCCAGCCCGTGATCCTCGAGGATCTGCGCAGTCGCCGCGCCGACGCTGAACCACTTCACACCAGGCGGTGTTGGCCAATATCGCTCGAGCAGGTCGACGCCGATCCGGGCTGCCGGCTTGCTGACCACGATGACGGCGCAGAACTGATCCAGCGCCTGAATCACCTGGCGCATTGTGTCAGTGGCCGCAATGGGCATGATGTCCAAAAGCGGCAGACTGTTACTGAATATCCCCTGCTCAGCCAAAAGACTGCTCAGCGCCGCCGCTTCTTCGGCGGGACGCGTCAGCAGCAAGCGCCAGCCGATCACTCGTGACCAGCCTCGCCATAGACCGCTTTGAGGATGGCGTCGGCCCCTTGGCTGAGCAGGTCTTCGGCGACTCGCACACCCAGCGCCTCGGCGTCGCCGCGAGGGGCGCGGGCTTGTGCGCTGAGCAGCAGGCCACCGCCTGGATCGCCCACCAATCCGCGCAACCAGACCTGCTCACCCTCCAGCACGGCGTAGCAGGCAATCGGCACCTGGCAGCCGCCATTGAGGTGCTTGTTGAGGGCACGTTCGGCGGTCACGCGGGTGGCGGTGTCCTGGTGATGCAGGGGCGCCAGCAACGCATGGATTTCAATGTCAGCGCTGCGGCATTCGATACCCACTGCGCCCTGGCCACCGGCCGGAAGGCTGTCGTCGACGCTGATGGCCGAGGTGATGCGATCTTCAAAGCCCAGGCGGATCAGGCCGGCAGCGGCGAGGATGATGGCGTCGTATTCGCCGGCATCGAGCTTGGCCAGGCGAGTGTTGACGTTGCCGCGCAGGAAGCGGATTTCCAGGTCCGGACGACGGGTCAGTAGTTGAGCCTGGCGGCGCAGGCTGGAGGTGCCGACGATGCTGCCCTGGGGCAACTCATCCAGGCTGGTGTAGGTGTTGGAAACGAAGGCATCGCGCGGGTCTTCCCGCTCGCAGATGCAGAACAGACCGAGGCCTTCGGGGAAGTCCATCGGCACGTCCTTCATGGAGTGCACGGCAATGTCGGCTTCATTTTCCAGCAGCGCGGTTTCGAGTTCCTTGACGAACAGGCCCTTGCCGCCGATTTTCGACAGCGGTGAGTCAAGCAGCTTGTCACCACGGCTGACCATGGGGACGAGAGTCACCAGCAGGCCCGGATGGGCTGCTTCAAGACGGGCTTTGACGTATTCGGCCTGCCACAGGGCGAGAGCGCTTTTGCGGGTGGCGATGCGGATCTGGCGAGAGGACATGGATCAATCCGTACTGAATAGATATGACGGATAATAACAGCTCAGCCAAATCCACTTTGACTTGTATCAGATACTACTCGGCCTCCCTGGCCCCGGATGTCCGGCAATCGGGTGTGAAATTGGCCTGCGAACAGCTGTTTAAAGCTGTTGCATCATTTTGCGTACCCCAGCCACATGACGCCGGCTGACGATCAGCGCATCACCATTGAGACCTTTGAGGAACAGCTGAAAATGCCCCAAGGGTGTGCGCTGCAGTCGCTCGATACGCTCGCGAGCGACCAGGGCATTGCGATGGATACGCACGAAACGGTCACCGAATTCGTCTTCGAGGGCCTTGAGCGGCTCATCGAGCAGCACTTCGCCGCTTTCGTGGCGCAAGGTCACGTATTTGTGGTCGGCAATGAAATACACCACCTGATCCAGCGGAATCAGCTCGATCCCTTTACGGGTTCGGGCGCTGATATGGCTGCGTGGGCCGTTGCCGCTTTCGGCAGCAGGGCGGGTCAGGGCGGCGAGCTGGGCACGATTGGGGCGCTCGGCTCTCTTTAATGCGTCATGTAATTGTTCAGTTCTCACAGGTTTCACCAGATAGCCTACGGCGCTGGCCTGTAAGGCTTCCACGGCAAATTCATCGGGCCCGGCGCAGAACACCACGGCGGGCGGAGTTTCGCGTTCGCACAACCGCGCAGCCACTTGCAGGCCATCCAGGCCGGGCATGCGGATATCGAGCAGCACGATATCCGGTTTGTGGCTGTCGATCAGTGCCAACGCCTCTTCGCCATTCGTGGCACTAGGCTCCAGGACACTGTATCCCTCGAGTTCGCCAACCATTCGGCTCAGGCGCTCGCGGACCAAGGGTTCGTCATCAACGATCAGGACATTCATATTGCGCTGGATTCCTGCGTGAGTCTCGCACAAGGATAGCGTAGACAGGTGAAGTGACGTCCGTCACCGCGATCCACGCTAAGACTAGCGCGAGCGTCAAAAAGTGCCGCTGGTCCGGCGGCTAAATTTTCATCTGCCGGGCGATTGGCGGTCCAGGTCCGCATTGGCGACACATCGCCACAGGGTTTGCTGATACGCAATATGAACACCCCACTCTTCTTATAGCCAGCGGCTGCACCGAGAAGTGCGCTGATCCTACTGTCCAACTGTAGACGGTTGCCGGGACGATATAGCTCAATTGGAAAATATCGTTCGGCAAAAATACGCGGGTCTTACCCGGGCCAGGGCTCTCCCCCCCAAAAAAACGTATCGACCAGTGTCAGCGACAGGATTGGCAACCCTGTTATTATCCGCGCCAGCGTTCCACGCCTTCTTACCTCAAGCCGATACGAGCGAATTCATGAGCACTGACAAGACCAATCAGTCCTGGGGCGGCCGCTTCAGTGAACCCGTCGACGCCTTCGTCGCCCGCTTCACCGCCTCCGTCACCTTCGACCAGCGCCTGTATCGCCACGACATCATGGGCTCGATCGCCCACGCCACCATGCTGGCCAAGGTCGGCGTGCTGACCGATGCCGAGCGCGACAGCATCATCGATGGCCTGAACACCATCCAGGGTGAAATCGAAGCCGGCCAATTCGACTGGCGCATCGACCTCGAAGACGTCCACATGAACATCGAGGCGCGTCTGACCGACCGCATCGGCGTGACCGGTAAAAAGCTGCACACCGGCCGCAGTCGTAACGATCAGGTCGCCACCGACATCCGTCTGTGGCTGCGTGACGAGATCGACCTGATCCTGGCCGAAATCACCCGCCTGCAAAAAGGCCTGCTTGAGCAGGCCGAGCGCGAAGCCGGCAGCATCATGCCGGGGTTCACCCACCTGCAGACCGCACAGCCGGTGACGTTCGGACACCACATGCTGGCCTGGTTCGAAATGCTCAGCCGCGACTACGAACGCCTGGTCGACTGCCGCAAGCGCACCAACCGCATGCCGCTGGGCAGCGCGGCGCTGGCCGGTACCACCTACCCGATCGATCGCGAATACACCGCCCAACTCCTGGGCTTCGACGCAGTTGGCGGCAATTCGCTGGACAACGTCTCCGATCGTGATTTCGCCATCGAATTCTGCTCGGCGGCCAGCATCGCGATGATGCACCTGTCGCGGTTCTCCGAAGAGCTGGTGCTGTGGACCAGCGCGCAGTTCCAGTTCATCGATCTGCCCGACCGTTTCTGCACCGGCAGCTCGATCATGCCGCAAAAGAAAAACCCGGACGTACCGGAGCTCGTGCGTGGCAAGACCGGTCGCGTATTCGGCGCACTGATGGGCCTGCTGACCCTGATGAAAGGCCAGCCCCTGGCCTACAACAAGGACAACCAGGAAGACAAGGAACCGCTGTTCGATGCCGCCGATACCCTGCGCGACTCGCTGCGGGCCTTTGCCGACATGATTCCGGCGATCAAGCCCAAGCACGCGATGATGCGCGAAGCGGCCCTGCGCGGTTTCTCCACCGCCACCGACCTGGCCGACTACCTGGTGCGTCGCGGCCTGCCATTCCGTGATTGCCACGAAATCGTTGGCCATGCCGTGAAGTACGGCGTGGACAGCGGCAAGGACCTGGCGGAAATGAGCCTGGAAGAACTGCGCAAGTTCAGCGACCAGATCGATCAGGACGTGTTCGCCGTGCTGACCCTGGAAGGCTCGGTCAATGCCCGTAACCACATCGGCGGCACCGCGCCGGCGCAGGTGAAGGCTGCCGTGGCTCGCGGCCAGGCGTTGCTCGCCAGCCGCTAAATCGCCAAAAGCTTCGCGAGCAGGCTCGCTCCCACAGGGTTTACGCAATCTTGTGGGAGCGGGCTTGCCCGCGATGACTGACTTCAAAACCCCACAGAACTACTTCTTGGCAGCAATCATCGCCATGAACGCTGGCATAGCCGCTTCCCGGTCTGCCGCCACGCGCTGCACGTTCGGGTTACCCCCCAACCGCTCCAGCAACGCCTTGGCCTTTGGCATCTCGGCTAACAGATCGATGCCAAACAACTTCTTGGCGACCCCGCACGCCAGCGGCACGCTGAACAGAAAATACAGATCCGCCACGCTCAAGCTGTCGCCAGCCACGTAAGGGCTGAATTTGGCGTGCCGGCCCAGCGCCGCCATCCCCAGCAACAATTCGGCTTTGGTTTTTTCCTTGATCGCTTCCGGCAGGGTCATGCCGAAAAAGGCTTCGGGGTAGCAGGCCCGGCCTGGCAATTCGATGTACAGCTCAATTTCCCTGGCCAGTGCCAACACCTGCGCGCGCTCGAACGGATCGCTCGGCAGCAGCGGCGTGCCTTTCTGGCTTTGCTCGATGTATTCGAGGATCACGCTGGTTTCATTGATGAAGCCCTGCTCTACCTGCAGCACCGGGACCTTTCCGCGCGGACTGATGGCCAGTGCCTCGGGGCTGGTGCCAGCGTAAAACGGTACTTCTTCGAAGGGTAGGCCTTTTTCCAGCAGCGCCAGTTTGACCATGTTGTAGTAGTTACTGACGGAGAATCCATAAAGCTTGATCATCACAAAGCCTCCAGGCCATGCGGGGTGGGCAGTGCCTGTTTATAGAACGCTCAAGGCTATCTTGCCAGCAGCATCACGCCGCTGAATGCGGGTAAACTGGCCGCCTTTCCCTGAGGAGCCTGCCATGAGCGAGCCAACCGATATCGACAACGACGAAGAAGAGTTCGCCGAAAGCACCCTGATCCAGGCCATCGAAAACCAGATCGAAAGCGACAACCCGCCAGCCGCCAAGGCGACGTTCAACAAGCTGACGCTGGTGGGTTACGAGCGGGAAGAAATCCTCAACCTGATGGCTCACGTATTGGCAGTGGAAATCGACGCGATCCTCGAAGAAGACCGCGCGTTCAACACCGAATGGTACGAAGCTGCGCTGCGCGCATTGCCCGAGTTGCCGCCGGAAAAGCAGTAAGACCCACCCCTTCCCTGTAGGAGCAGCCGGTCGACGCTCGATCGCTCGCGAAAAACCCGAGAGCGCCGCGGGGCATCAGGTTTCCAGCGTTATCGTTGACGACCTTCGCGAGCAATCGAGCGTCGACCGGCTGCTCCTACAAAGAAAAAACCCTGTCGCGAGTACTGGACATGCCGGACAAGCGGGTTCACCTTAGGGGCGCTGTCGTCCAATTCCTAGAAAGTCTGGAGTCCTTATGTCGCTTACCCCTGAGTTGGTTGCCGAACTGGAAATCCTCGCACTCTTCAACCTGGACAGTTCCCAGGAAGGTTTGAAAATTCATCAGACCGCTGCCCCAAAAGCCATTGCCGCTGCCAAACGCCTATTTGAAAAAGATCTGATCGACCAGCCTGATGGCGGCTATCTGACCAGCCTGGGTCGTGACGCCGCGCAAAATGTGCAAACCGTGCTCACCATTCTGAGAGCCGAAGAAACAGCCTGAATTCCCCCGCATCGCCCACGGAAACCCCTGCTGAAGGATTTCCGTGGGCGCATTCCGATGCCCGTTGTAGCCCGCGCGATAGAAATCTGACGCCAGAAAAACAAAATCAGCTTAAAAGTCCCGTGACCCAGGCGCTAAACTCCCCCTCACCTGAGCCCCCACGTCCGAGCCCTGCGAGCCGGTTTGAGCTGACATGACGCGCACCCATGAAATCCGCCCCGATCTGGACGAGGGAATCGACCGCAAGGTTCTCAGCCAGCTGCGCGCACGCTTCCTGAAACTCAACGAAGGACGCATGGCTCGCGCCATGGAAGGGTTGTCTACCCGCCAGCAAGGGGTCCTGACCTTGCTGCCGCTGTTTTTCCACGTCAACCATCCGCTGTTGCCCGGCTACGTTTCTGGCAGTACGCCGGCCGGGCTGTCGAATTTCGAGCCGGATGCCAATGTCCTCGCTGAAGCCCAGCGCCTGACCCGCTCGTTTTCCTACAAGCCGCGCCACGGCAGTAACCCGCCGAGACCGATTCACGGACTGTTCCTGATGGGCAGCCTCGGCACCCTGGCGCAGGCCGACCAGAGCGACATGGATGTGTGGGTCTGCCATGGGCCGGACCTGACCGAGAACGAACTCGCCGAGCTGCGCAAAAAATGCCAGTTGCTGGAAGCCTGGGCCGCCAGCCAAGGCGCCGAAGCGCATTTTTTCCTCATTGACCCGAGCCGTTTCGTCCGTGGCGAGCGCGATACCCAGCTGAGTTCGGAGGATTGCGGCACCACCCAGCACTACCTGTTGCTGGACGAGTTTTACCGCACCGCGATCTGGCTCGCCGGACGTACACCGATCTGGTGGCTGGTGCCGGTCTACGAGGAGTCGAGCTACGACCGTTACACCCACACCTTGATTTCCAAACGCTTCATCCGTGCCGATGAAACCCTCGACCTCGGCAACCTGGCCTACATCCCGCCCGGCGAATTTATCGGTGCCGGGCTCTGGCAGTTGTTCAAGGGCATCGAGTCGCCCTACAAGTCGGTACTCAAGCTGCTGCTGACCGAGGTTTACGCAAGTGAGCACCCCAGGGTCCATTGCCTGAGCCTGCGCTTCAAGCAAGCGGTGTTCGCCAACCGGCTCGACCTCGACGAACTGGATCCGTACGTCGTGGTGTACCGGCGCATCGAGGAATACCTGATCGCCCGCAACGAACCGGAACGGCTGGAGCTGGTGCGTCGCGCGCTGTACCTGAAGGTCAATCGCAAACTCACCGGCAACAACCGCACCCAGAGCTGGCAGCGCTCTTTGCTCGAACGCCTGGCCCACGAGTGGCACTGGGACCAGCGCCAACTGGCCCTGCTCGACAGCCGCAGCCAGTGGAAAGTCCGCCAGGTCAGCTCTGAGCGGCGGGCACTGGTCAACGAGCTGAACTACAGCTACCGCTTTCTCACCCAGTTTGCCCGTCACGAACAAACGGCCAGCCGCATCAACAAGCGCGACCTCAGTGTCCTCGGCCGGCGCCTGTACGCCGCTTTCGAGCGCAAGGCCGGCAAAGTCGAATTCATCAACCCCGGCATCGCCCCGGACCTGGCTGAAGACACCCTGACGCTGGTGTACGCCCCGAACAAGAAAGAACCGGGGCAAGGCCAGTGGGGCTTGTACAACGGCAGCCTGACGGCACTGGAGTGGGAGCATTTCGCGCCGATCAAACGCAGCCGTCACTTGCTCGAACTGCTGACCTGGTGCCACCGCAATGGCGTGATCGACAGCAGTACCCGCCTGGCCTTGCACCCCGGCACCAGCGACTTGAGCGAATTCGAACTGTTCAACTTGCTCGGCAGCCTGCAACAGACCATCGCCCTGCCCTTGCCCACCGTCGCCGAAGAACCTCTGTTGCGCGCCAGCGTGCCGAGTGAAGTGCTGATCCTGGTGAATGTCGGCATCGATCCGCTCAAGCATCATCGCGACCTGAACATCCTCATGACCACCGAGCGCACCGACTCCCTGAGCTACGCCGGCGTCCGGGAAAATCTGGTGCTGACCCTGGACCAGGTCACGCTCAATAGCTGGAACGAAGTGCTGGTCGGCCGCTACCACGGCCCCCATGCCCTGCTCGACTGCATCCGCGATTACCTCAACAACCTGCCGGCCGGGCCGCAACAACCGAAGCTGAGGGTGCGTTGCTTCTGCCATAACCGCGCGCAGTTCATTGCCCAACGGGTCGAGGAAATCCTCGATACCGCGCAGAACCTGCTGCTGAGCCGGCTCAATCATCGCTACCTGATCCAGGTCCAGCAGCACTACCACGTGCTGGAGTTGGCGCCGGGCCAGGCCCAGCACATCGCGCTGGCCACTCTGCCGGCGCTGATCGATTACCTGGGCAAGGAAAAGGCGAGCTACAGCCCGCTTCACCTGGACCCAAAGGCACTGGAAGACCACGACCTCGCGCTATTCCTGCCAACGGGCCAGCCGGACTGCATTCAAGTGTTCTATCGGGTTATCGAAGATCAGGCTGATCTGTACGTGCTCGATGAGTTCAATGCCCTGTGGCAGCAACGCCTGCCCTGGCACGATGAGCAAAGCCTGCTGGTGCCGCTGCAGCGTTTCCTGCAATCGATCCAGTACCGCCGTGATGCCCTGCTGCCGATGGACGCGACCCACCCCTCGAGCCTCGACACCCTGTTTTGCCAGTTGCTGCCGTCAGGCCCTGGCCGGGCGCGCCGCATCGAAGCCCGGCCGGCACCGCAGACGCCGGTGAACAAGCCGTTCTACGACGTGCAGGCGATCGTCGGCAAAGCCGCACCGGGTCAGGTGCAGGTGACGTTGTTTTGCAATCAACGGGAGTTTTCCGAGCTGGAACATGGCGACCAGTTGTTCCGCGTGGTCGCCCGGGAAATCGTCGGGCAGCGCCGGGAAACCGAACGCTACCGCTGCTACATCACCGACCTGGACCTGTCAGGCCTGCTCGGTGAAGGGCAGAGTTCCACCCATCTGTACCTGCGCTACAAAGCTGACCTGGAGCACGCATTGAACGAGGCGCTCGATCAGGCCTGAGGGGATGTCACTCGGGGAACGCGCCGCCATTGGCCGGCTGCGATTCAACTTCCAGCAGCGTCAGTTTCAGGGTCTTGCCGCCCGGAGCCGGCCAATCGATGTGCTGGCCAACCTTCAGGCCGAGCAGCGCGCTGCCCACCGGCGCCAGGATCGAGACCTTGCCTTCGTCGGCGTTCGCATCCTTGGGGTACACCAGGGTCAGGTGGTAGTCCTTGCCACTGCCTTCTTCGCGGCAATGCACTCGGGAATTCATGGTCACGACATCCGCCGGCACTTCATCGTGGCCGACCAGGGTATCGGCGCGATCCAGTTCGGTTTGCAGCGCAATAACGCCCGGCAGCGTGTCGTCCAGGCTGTCGATCAGACGCTCCAGACGCTGGACGTCCAGACGGGTAAGGGTGATGGAAGGTGCGGTCATGATCTGGGCAGACTCCTTTCTTCTGCACGAAAAAAGCAAAACCCCGCCAGAAAAAGGCGGGGTTTTCATCAGCCTCGGTAGGTGGAGGCGTTTCCGGACACTATCACAGCTCAAAAAATATACAAGTCATGGCCAAACAGACGCTATGAACTTGTAGAGAACTCCTGTGGCGAGGGGGCTTGTCGGACCGCCGCACCGCCCCGCTGGGTCGCGCAGCGGCCCTAAATTTTTACGACTGCTGCGCAGCCGAACGGGGGCAAGCCCCCTCGCCACAAAAGCCCTTATGCCAAGGATTTACGGTGGGCAGCCTCGGCGCAAATCACCCGCCGACGCTGATCATCGGCCGAACGCCACTCACGAATATCTTCGACATGGCGAAAGCAGCCCAGGCAGACTTTCTGCTCATCCAGCCGGCAAACTCCGCTGCACGGCGATGGCACCGCCGGGCTGACGTTGCTGTAGAGCGGCTTGGGCGCACGGACAGGCGCAGGCTGGGTCACGATCTCACAGGCCTTCGAAATCGAGCTCGACACCGGCCTGCTGCTGGACGATACGCTCAAGCATTTCACCCAGCTGCTCTTCGCTCTTGTCGCACATCCAGCGCTCGCTTTCTTCGTCGTAGTCGAAGTGGAAACCACCGGACACCGCCGCCAGCCACAGCTGACGCAGCGGCTCCTGGCGACTGAAGATCAACTGGCTGCCGTTCTCGAACTTGACGGTCAGCACACCGGCCGAGCTTTCGAGGTCGATATCCAGGTCGCTCTCGTCAAAGATGTCCTCCAGGGTTTGCTGGGTGGCATCGACAAGGTCATGGAAACGCGCTTCGGACAAACTCATTACGGCAACCTCAAAAAGTGTCTGATCAGGCTCAAGCGCCGCAAGATACGACCGAGCCCCGTCGATTGCAAAGAATAACGACCTGTGGGAGCGGGCTTGCTCGCGAATACGGACTGACATTCAACGTTGATGTCGACTGACACGACGCCTTCGCGAGCAAGCCCGCTCCCACAGGGATTGCGTGATACCGGCCGGCCACGGGCCAAGCCCCGCCGGACGGGCGGTCCGTTGCATAGGCAAGCTGCCGGGTGGCCGGTATACTCCGGCGCAATTAATGCATTTTCAAGGATTTCGCCATGAAGCGCCTGATCTCTTCCTTTGCTGCGCTCCTCGCGGTTGCCTGCCTTGTGTCGGCCTGCGGTCAAAAAGGCCCGCTGTACCTGCCCGATGCAGACCAGGACCCTGTCGAGCAAGCCAAGTCGTCGCAGCAGCAGCCTGCTTCCAAAGCACACAAGCACGACATCTACCAATAATAAGGGAACCTCATGGACGCTTTTAACTACCGTGACGGTGAACTGTTCGCGGAAGGTGTTGCCCTGTCTGCCATCGCCGAGCGCTTTGGTACACCGACCTACGTTTACTCGCGCGCGCACATCGAAGCCCAATACCTGGCTTACGCCGATGCACTGGCCGGCATGCCGCACCTGGTGTGCTTTGCTGTAAAGGCCAACTCCAACCTGGGCGTACTGAATGTCCTGGCGCGTCTGGGCGCCGGTTTCGACATCGTCTCCCGTGGCGAACTGGAACGTGTACTGGCCGCTGGCGGCAGCGCCGACAAGATCGTGTTCTCCGGCGTCGGCAAGACCCGTGACGACATGCGTCGCGCCCTGGAAGTCGGCGTGCACTGCTTCAACGTCGAATCCACCGACGAGCTGGAACGCTTGCAGGTGGTCGCCGCCGAACTGGGCGTTCGCGCGCCGATTTCGCTGCGTGTGAACCCGGACGTCGATGCCGGCACCCACCCGTACATTTCCACCGGTCTCAAAGAGAACAAGTTCGGCATCGCCATCGCCGACGCCGAAGACGTGTACGTGCGTGCCGCGCAGCTGCCGAACCTGGAAGTGGTCGGCGTCGATTGCCACATCGGCTCGCAACTGACCACCCTGCCACCGTTCATCGACGCTCTCGACCGCCTGCTGGGCCTGGTCGATCGCCTCGGCGATTGCGGCATCTACCTGCGCCACATCGATCTCGGTGGCGGCCTGGGCGTGCGATACAAGGACGAGGAGCCGCCACTGGCTGCCGACTACATCAAGGCCGTGCGCGAGCGTCTCGACGGTCGTGACCTGGCGCTGGTGTTCGAGCCGGGCCGCTTCATCGTCGCCAACGCTGGTGTATTGCTGACCCAGGTCGAATACCTCAAGCACACCGAACACAAAGACTTCGCCATCGTCGACGCCGCCATGAACGACCTGATCCGCCCGGCGCTGTATCAGGCCTGGATGGACGTCACGGCCGTGCGCCCGCGCGCCTCCGCTGCCCGTGCCTACGACATCGTCGGCCCGATCTGCGAAACCGGCGACTTCCTGGCCAAGGATCGTCAGCTGGCGCTGGAAGAAGGCGACCTGCTGGCCGTGCATTCGGCCGGTGCCTACGGGTTTGTCATGAGCTCCAACTACAACACCCGCGGCCGTACCGCAGAAGTGTTGGTGGACGGTGATAAGGCATTTGAAGTGCGTCGCCGTGAAACGGTAGCCGAGTTGTTTGCTGGCGAAAGCCTGCTGCCGGAGTAAAACCATGCTGCTGCGTTTTACCAAGATGCACGGCCTGGGCAATGATTTCATGGTCCTCGACCTGGTCAGCCAGCACGCGCACATTCTGCCCAAGCACGCCAAGCAATGGGGCGACCGGCACACCGGCATCGGTTTCGACCAGTTGCTGATCGTCGAGGCACCGAGCAACCCGGACGTGGATTTCCGCTATCGGATTTTCAACTCCGACGGCTCCGAAGTGGAGCAGTGCGGCAACGGTGCGCGCTGCTTCGCCCGTTTCGTGCTCGACAAACGCCTGACCGCAAAGCGGCAGATCCGCGTCGAGACCAAAAGCGGCGTCATCGAACTGGATGTGCGTAACGACGGCCAGATCAGCGTCAACATGGGCGCCCCGCGCCTGGTGCCGGCGGATATTCCGTTCCAGGCGCCGGAGCAGGCCAAGAGTTATCAGGTCGACGTCGACGGCACCCCGGTCGATCTGGCCGCCGTGTCCATGGGCAACCCCCATGCCGTGCTGCGGGTCAGCGATATCAACAACGCGCCGGTGCATGAGCTGGGCTCGAAAATCGAACATCACCCGCGCTTCCCGGCACGGGTCAATGTCGGTTTTCTCCAGGTCATCGACCGGAGCCGCGCGCAGTTGCGCGTCTGGGAGCGTGGAGCCGGGGAAACCCAGGCTTGCGGAACCGGCGCCTGTGCCGCTGCAGTGGCCGCGATCAGCCAGGGGTGGATGGATTCGCCGCTATTGATCGACCTGCCTGGCGGGCGCTTGTCCATCGAATGGGCAGGCCCTGGCCAACCGGTGATAATGACCGGCCCGGCAGTGCGCGTATATGAAGGACAAGTGCGTCTTTGAGTGAGCGAAATCCATGACCGACAAGCCTCCGGTACCCGCACGACAAGCTGACGAATCACCGTCCGAAAGCCTGGAGGCGGCGGCTGTAGCCGCGTACCTGGAGGCTCATCCGGACTTCTTCGTCGAGCACGAAGAACTGCTCCCGTCCCTGCGCATCCCCCATCGGCGCGGAGATACCGTCTCGCTGGTGGAGCGTCAGATGACCATCCTGCGCGACCGCAACATTGAACTGCGCCATCGCCTGTCGCATTTGATGGACGTGGCCCGGGACAACGACCGCCTGTTCGAAAAGACCCGTCGCCTGATCCTGGCATTGATGGATGCCGCCAGCCTGGAAGACGTGGTGATGTGCGTCGAAGACAGCCTGCGCCAGGAATTCCAGGTGCCCTTCGTCAGCCTCATCCTGCTCGGCGACAACGCCATGCCGGTGGGCCGCTGGGTCACCCACGCCGAAGCTCAAGTGGCCATCGGCGGTTTGCTCTCGGAAGACAAAAGCGTCAGCGGCAGCCTGCGCGAGCATGAACTGGACTTCCTGTTCGGCGAAGAACAGCGCAAGCAAATCGGTTCCACCGCGGTCGTCGCCATCAGCCACCAGGGCATCCACGGCATACTGGCGATCGCCAGCCGTGATCCGCAGCACTACAAAAGCTCGGTGGGCACCTTGTTCCTGAGCTACATCGCTGAAGTCATGGGTCGCGTGCTGCCACGGGTCAACAACTCCCTGCGCTCGGTACGCTGAACATGGAACGACAACTGGACGCTTACTGCGAACACCTGCGCAGTGAGCGGCAGGTGTCGCCGCACACACTGTCGGCCTATCGCCGCGACCTGGATAAAGTGCTGGGCTGGTGCGTCAAACAGAATATCGGCAGCTGGACGGCGCTGGACATCCAGCGCCTGCGCAGCCTGATTGCCCGTCTGCACGCCCAGGGCCAATCGTCCCGCAGCCTGGCGCGATTGCTGTCGGCCGTTCGCGGGCTCTATCACTATTTGAACCGCGAAGGCCTGTGCGACCACGATCCGGCCAATGGCCTCGCGCCGCCCAAAGGCGAACGCCGCCTGCCGAAAACCCTCGATACCGACCGCGCGCTGCAACTGCTGGAAGGTGGTGTGGAGGATGACTTTCTGGCACGTCGGGACCAGGCGATTCTCGAACTGTTTTATTCCTCCGGGCTGCGGCTGTCGGAGCTGACGGGGCTCAATCTCGATCAGCTCGACCTGGCTGACGGCATGGTCCAGGTGCTCGGTAAAGGCAGCAAGACCCGCCTGCTGCCGGTAGGAAAAAAGGCCCGCGAGGCCCTGGAGCAGTGGCTGCCACTGCGGGCCATGGCCAACCCGGCGGACGATGCAGTGTTTGTCAGCCAGCAAGGTCGACGTCTCGGCCCCCGGGCGATCCAGGTGCGGGTCAAGGCTGCCGGCGAGCGCGAACTGGGGCAGAACCTGCACCCGCACATGCTGCGGCACTCTTTTGCCAGCCATTTGCTGGAATCCTCCCAGGACCTGCGGGCAGTGCAGGAACTGCTCGGCCACTCGGACATCAAGACCACGCAGATCTACACCCACCTGGACTTCCAGCACCTGGCCACGGTCTACGACAGCGCCCACCCACGGGCCAAACGCATTAAGGGCGACGATTCATGAGCATTCAGTTGATCACCTTCGACCTCGACGACACCCTGTGGGACACCGCCCCGGTAATCGTCAGCGCCGAAGCCGTTTTGCGTGAATGGCTGACCGAGCACGCGCCCAACCTGGGGGCGGTGCCGGTGGAGCATCTGTGGACTATTCGTGAGCGTGTATTGAGCAACGAGCCTGGCCTCAAGCACCGCATCAGCGCCCTGCGTCGGCGGGTGCTGTTCCATGCACTGGAAGAGTCTGGCTACACCCATGCAGAAGCCTCGGATCTGGCGGACAAGAGTTTTGAAGTGTTTCTGCACGCTCGCCATCAGATCGATGTGTTTCCGGAGGTCGAACCGACCCTGGAAATCCTCGCCAACCATTACGCCCTCGGCGTGGTCACCAATGGCAACGCCGATGTGCGCCGGCTGGGCCTGGCGGATTACTTCAAGTTTGCGCTGTGCGCCGAAGACATCGGCATTGCCAAACCCGACGCACGACTGTTCCAGGAGGCCTTGCAGCGCGGTGGCGCGACCGCTGAAACGGCGGTGCATATTGGTGATCATCCTGGCGATGACATTGCCGGTGCGCAGCAAGCGGGAATGCGGGCAATCTGGTTCAACCCGGCAGGCAAGGTCTGGGAAGCCGAACGGCTGCCGGATGCGGAGATTCGCAGCCTGACCGATTTGCCGGCATTGCTGGCGCGGTGGAATTCGGTGTCGGCCTGACGAAAAAACCTGTGGGAGCGGGCTTGCTCGCGAAGGCGGTGTACCAGCCACCTCCAATATTGAATGTGATGGCCTCTTCGCGGGCAAGCCCGCTCCCACAGGGACTTCGTCCAGCTCAAAAAGCTTTGTTTCATGCATGAAAAAGCCCGCGGCGACGGCGGGCTTTTTCAGCAAGCGGGTAGCAGGCTCAGATAGGCCGGCTGCCGTACTTGTTATCAGGCTTCTTGGGCGGATCGGCGACCACATTGGCCTCCACTTCCTGCACCTTGCCACCCTTGGCCAAAAACTCCTCCATGGCCCGCGCGAGAGCATCGCGTTCCTTGTTCTTGGCTTCGACACTCGGCAGCTCATCGACCGATACCGCTGCCTTGGCCTTGCCTTTGGCGGTCGGGACCGGCGCATCACCGCCGTCGTCTTCAGCGACGTCTTCCGCCGCTGCTTCCAGACCTTCTTCGGTTTCGTCGTCGTCGCCTACTTCGAGGTCGTCGTTTTCCAGATCATCGTCGCTCATGTTCTACCTCATGACTTGCGAAAAGCAGATTAGTTATAGCCCAGCTTTGCCCTCTGTCGAAGGCTGCAGGAAAAAATTCAACAGCCGCTGCTGACCAGCGGCTATGCCTCTTCACCGTGCACGGTGGCGAGGACTTTACGGGCACCGCCATGATCACGGTGCTCGCCCAGATAAACGCCTTGCCAGGTCCCCAACGCCAACCGGCCTGCCGCTATCGGCAAACTGAGCTGACAGCCAAGTACGCTGGCCTTGAAGTGCGCCGGGAGGTCGTCCAGGCCTTCGTCGTTATGCTCATAGCCGTCTGTTCCTTGTGGGATCAGACGATTGAAAAATCGTTCGAAGTCGCGACGTACCGCCGGATCGGCGTTCTCGTTGATGGTCAACGACGCCGAGGTATGCTGCAGCCACAAATGCAACAGACCGACCCGACACGCCTTGAGTTCAGGCAGGCCGGCGAGTAACTCGTCCGTTACCAGATGAAAGCCCCGAGGCCTCGCCCGCAAGGTAATCAGAGTCTGTTGCCACATACAGTTCTCCGCACGTTCGGGGCGCATTCTAGCGCGCTCTGGGAAAAAACAAAGACCCTAATATTCCTTCAATCCTGTAAGCCTTTGGCTGCACAAAAACACCCGACGTAAACATCGTAAAACCTGTAGGAAAAAACCTTTCAGCTCAGCCTTCAACGACAAATTCCAGACAAAAAAATGCCCGGCAAGCCGGGCAGTTTTTTTAGTGCTTGCTTACAAGTTGTAGCCGCGTTCGTTGTGAAGCGCCAGATCGATGCCGACCGCTTCTTCTTCTTCGTTGATACGCAGGCCCATGACCGCATCCAGCACCTTGAGGATGATGTATGTGGCGATCGCGGTGTAGATCACCGTGAAGCCTACGCCTTTGCACTGAATCCACACTTGTGCGGCGATGTCGGTCACGGTGCCGAAGCCACCCAAGGACGGAGCAGCGAACACACCGGTCAGGATTGCGCCGAGGATACCGCCGATACCGTGCACGCCGAAGGCGTCCAGGGAATCGTCATAGCCGAGCTTGCGCTTGAGGGTGGTGGCGCAGAAGAAGCACACCACGCCAGCTGCCAGACCGATTACCAGCGCGCCCATCGGGCCAACGGTGCCGGCAGCCGGGGTGATTGCCACCAGACCGGCAACCACGCCCGAAGCGATGCCCAGTGCGCTAGGTTTGCCGTGGGTGAGCCACTCGGCAAACATCCAGCCCAGTGCAGCAGCGGCGGTAGCAATCTGAGTTACCAGCATTGCCATGCCGGCGGTGCCGTTGGCCGCAGCGGCGGAACCGGCGTTGAAACCGAACCAGCCGACCCACAGCATGGCCGCGCCCATCAGGGTGTAACCGAGGTTGTGCGGCGCCATCGGTGTGGTCGGGAAGCCCTTGCGCTTGCCCAGCACCAGGCAGGCAACCAGACCTGCTACACCTGCGTTGATGTGCACCACGGTGCCGCCGGCGAAGTCGAGCACGCCCCAGTCCCACATCAGGCCACCGTTGCCGGACCAGACCATGTGCGCGATCGGCGCATACACCAGGGTGAACCAGATGCCCATGAACACCAGCATCGCGGAGAACTTCATCCGCTCGGCGAACGCACCGACGATCAGCGCCGGGGTGATGATCGCGAAGGTCATCTGGAAGGTGACGAACACCGCCTCAGGGAACAGCGCCGCAGGGCCGGTCAGGCTGGCTGGCGTGATGCCGGCGAGGAATGCCTTGCCCATGCCGCCGAAGAACGAGTTGAAGTTGACGACGCCCTGCTCCATGCCCGTGGTGTCGAACGCGATGCTGTAGCCATAAATGACCCACAGGACGCTGATCAAACCGGTAATGGCGAAGCACTGCATCATCACGGAAAGAATGTTTTTAGACCGGACCATGCCGCCGTAGAAAAGCGCGAGGCCGGGAATGGTCATGAACAGCACCAAGGCTGTCGAGGTCATCATCCAGGCAGTGTCGCCGGAGTTGAGGACTGGGGCCGCCACTTCGTCTGCCGCCAGAGCAAGGCTGGGCATTACGATGGACAACAGGGCGCCTAGCCCTGCGAATTTACGCAGAGTCATATTGTTTTCTCCTGGGGCGTTGGGTTTGTGGCGGCTTAGATTGCGTCGGTATCGGTTTCGCCGGTACGGATGCGAATCGCCTGTTCCAGATTGACCACGAAGATCTTGCCGTCCCCGATCTTGCCGGTGTTGGCAGCCTTAGTGATGGCCTCGATTACCCGGTCCAGATCCTTGTCGTCGATGGCGACGTCGATCTTCACCTTGGGCAGGAAATCGACCACGTATTCCGCGCCGCGATACAGCTCGGTGTGACCCTTCTGCCGACCAAAGCCTTTGACTTCAGTGACGGTAATGCCCTGCACGCCGATCTCGGACAGCGACTCGCGTACGTCGTCCAGCTTGAACGGCTTGATGATGGCAGTGACTAGCTTCATGAAAACTCTCTCCCGAATTGGTGGACTTGCCCCAGGAAAACAAACCCGACTCAAGTCTAAGCGCAGTGCCTGGCTTTGTAACGCATCGTCGGCCTTACCTGCCCGTCCGACGCCAGTTAACCGCTCCTTGCGAAACACTCCCCGCGTTCCGCCTGGCGCACTGCATTCGTCACAGCGACTGCATCAGTGCATGGGTTACCAGCATCTAAGCAGAAAGCTTGCCATCTCCACAAAACTCATAGTTTTCAATCTTTTGCTGGCAGATGTCTGCCATATCGCAACAACACTCGCCTGGTTACGCACAATAACGGTGCGACGCCGTCCGTCCCCATGCGCGAAAAGCGTGCGCCCTTCGCCTGCGCAAATGACTATAGACACTGCGTGATACACTGCCCGTCATTGTTTCCAGGACATTGCCCATGCTCGCGCCCAAAGACTTCCTCGACGCCCTCACCGGCACCGCCTCCCGCCTTTTCAGCGGTGACACGCCTCTGCCGAAAGCTGAAATCGAAAGCCAGTTCAAAATGTTGCTGCAGAGCGGCTTCAGCAAACTGGATCTGGTGAGTCGGGAAGAATTCGATAGCCAGATGGTTGTGTTGGCGCGCACCCGGGCTCGGCTGGAAAGTCTTGAAGCGAAAGTGGCGGAGCTGGAAGCGAAGCTCAATCCGCCGACCGAATAAATTCTGTTGTGAAATGCAGTCCCCTTGTGGGAGCGAGCCTGCTCGCGATTGAAGGTCGGAACGACCTTGCGCTTCACCTGTAGGACCTGCCGAAGGCTGCGATCTTTTGATCTTCAGCCCCGCAACAATCCCGGCAACGTCCTACAAACATCACACCGCCGTCCGATTGCGTCGCTAAGCCCCGGTTCCTAAGCTCATCTCGGCTGAATATTCAGCACTGGGTTTGGCGACCCGGATAGCATGTGACGCACCGCAACCACGTTCGATACTGGGCATTATTCCCTTCTCGAATTATGGCGGCTGGGCGTGGGAGACCTTCGGGTCTGCCGGTTTTTCGCATGCACCGGTTCGCCAACCCGCGCACAGCTGCCACCCTTTTCGTTTGGCGACGAACAGCGGCAGTTTCCTTCATGCGAATTTGGGTACTGCTCGATGGACGAAAATTATCTAATACCTCACGTCTTCACCCGCCACAAACTCCACCTCCACGCTCTCCTAATACAAAACCAACCCTGGTTCAGCGCCCGCGACCTAGGCCGATTGCTACGCATCTACCTCAACGACCGCCAACTCCGAAAACTCGATCCCGACCAATACCAAACAGCCAAAACCCTCATCCACGGTCACATCGAAAACATCCTGCTGATCAGCGAATCCGGCGTTTACGCATTACTGGTCTACCACTACTGCCCCGAATACAGAGCCCTGCGTGAATGGCTCACCCACGAAGTTGTTCCCGCCCTGCGAGATGCCCAATACCCCACCACAACCGAACGCCCGCAACTGAGCCTGCTCAACTGGCCGGAAATGTCGTTGAGCCTGCTGCACTGGAACAACCAGCCGTGGATTCGGTTGCAGGATGTGCCGCAGATGATGACAGAGCAGGATCAGGCAAGACGCCCGGTAAAACCGTGGTGGAAGCGGGCTTCACTCATCTTGCAGTCGCTTTGAATATTTAACGTTCAACTACGCTCGATCTGGGCTGAGCGCAACTCGTAGGTCGATTGCAGATTCAGCCAGAACTCGGGCGTGGTGTTCAGGTTGATGGATAGCTTTTGCGCCAGACCAACACTGACACCGCTCCGCTGATTCACAACATCGCTTATTTCCGCCTCCGGCTCGTTCAACGAGCGAGCCAGAGCATCGGTTGTAACGCCCAGTGGCTTCAAAAACTCCTCGCTGAGAATTTCGCCAGGATGAATCGGGCGCATTCCATTCCTGTTCATTCACGCCTCCTAAGGCTGCATTCAGCGAGATCATAAGCAGCAACCTTCATCCGGCAAGGCCATCCACGCTCTTTCACCGATGTCCTTCATCTTTCTCGGCAAGGTCCTACAAAAAGCGGCGCTCCGGCCTGATTTATCAGTCCTCACCCTTTTCTTTACGCTTTTCGCCTTGTTACTCGATAGACGCTAGCAATGAGAAGAAAAGGAAAAGGCACCGAACTTCGAAACCAGACTTACAAATCAGATGCACGAAAGCTCGCATATAAAATGTTCGTCAAGGACTGTAAATCTCGGGCCAGGAAACTCAACACCGAAGCGGTTAGGTTCGACCCAATAACTCCAGCTGCGATTACTGCCTGCCTCCCGTGGTTGGAAGCTGCACTCTTCCCATGGGAAAGCGTGTCGAACTGGAAGTGCAAAGATGCCAAGGGATTGGATTTGGCCATCTGGTACGAACAGAAACTATGTGGTCTGTGTTATGCCACTCCGCGTAAAAGCGCTATTTGCATAAAGATAATTCTTTTGCAGGGTCACCCAGACAGGTCTCATCCTCTTCGTGGTTTGATCGCCCCGATGGCACTGCTGGCTACAGATACCTATGCACGAATGCTAGGGTGCAAAGAAATAGAGATTCAGGATCCTGGCCCAAATGTCGTCCCCTACTACCAGAACCTCGGATTCAGCTTCGACCAGAACAATCGACTTGTCATTTACCTGGACGATTAATAGTATCGATCTCACTCCCAGGCACAGGAGGTGTCCATGATTCAAAGAAAGCGAAAAGCCAAGCTTTTACTCATCATTCAATATCATGCTGAAGCACTTCGGCTAGGCGGCAAGATTTCAGCCAATCAACAACGATTTCTTGATGTCGCTGCGGCTCACGGTAAAGACCTTGAACCTCCGGGCTTACTTGCCGGTAAAAGAACCTGAAACTGTCTACCAAAGAACCGCCCGAATGGCGGTTTTTTCTGCCCGCCCGTCCGGCGATGGCTCGCAACATCCTGCGAAAATTCACCTTCCCTGACACCACGCGAAATGCTCATCTCCTGACTACCCTTGAAAAACCGCAGGAAGCGGCTCCCCGTAATTTCAAGGAACGACCATGTCCCTCTCCATCGTCCACAGCCGTGCCCAGGTCGGCGTGGAGGCGCCAGCCGTTACTGTTGAAGTCCATCTGGCCAACGGTTTGCCGTCTCTGACCATGGTCGGCCTGCCCGAGGCGGCGGTGAAGGAAAGCAAGGATCGGGTGCGCAGCGCGATCATCAATTCGGGGCTGCAGTTTCCGGCACGACGGATCACGTTGAATCTGGCGCCCGCGGATTTGCCCAAGGATGGCGGGCGGTTCGATCTGGCGATTGCCTTGGGGATTCTCTCGGCCAGCGTGCAGGTGCCGACGCTGACGCTGGATGATGTGGAGTGTCTGGGCGAGTTGGCGCTTTCCGGCGCAGTGCGGCCGGTCCGCGGGGTACTGCCGGCGGCATTGGCGGCGCGTAAGGCCGGGCGCTGGTTGATGGTGCCGCAGGCGAATGCCGAGGAGGCTTGTCTGGCATCGGGGTTGAAGGTCATCGCAGTGGACCATCTGCTGCAGGCGGTGGCGCATTTCAATGGGCACACACCCATCGAACCTTACGTTTCCAACGGGTTGCTCTACGCCAGCAAACCCTATCCTGATTTGAATGAAGTTCAGGGGCAAATGGCGGCCAAACGCGCGCTGCTGATTGCGGCAGCGGGTGCGCATAACCTGCTGTTCAGCGGGCCACCGGGTACGGGCAAGACACTGCTGGCGAGCCGATTACCAGGGCTGTTGCCACCCTTGGCCGAAAACGAAGCACTGGAGGTCGCGGCGATTCAGTCAGTCGCAAGCTGTGTGCCGCTGAGCCACTGGCCGCAGCGACCGTTTCGCCAGCCGCATCACTCGGCATCAGGTCCTGCACTGGTCGGTGGCGGCTCGAAACCGCAACCCGGCGAAATCACCCTTGCCCATCATGGCGTGCTGTTCCTCGATGAGCTGCCGGAGTTCGACCGCAAAGTGCTGGAAGTGCTAAGGGAGCCGCTGGAGTCCGGGCATATCGTGATCTCGCGGGCGAAGGATCGAGTTCGGTTTCCGGCGCGCTTCCAGTTGGTGGCGGCGATGAATCCGTGTCCCTGTGGATATCTGGGCGAGCCCACGGGCCGCTGCTCCTGCACGCCGGACATGGTGCAGCGTTATCGCAACAAACTGTCGGGGCCGTTGCTCGATCGCATCGACCTGCACCTGACTGTTGCCCGCGAAGCCACGGCATTGAATCCTGCGTTAAAACCCGGCGACGACACTGCCACCGCCGCCGAGTTGGTTGCCGATGCACGAGAACGGCAACAAAAGCGCCAAGGCTGTGCCAATGCCTTTCTCGACTTGCCGGGCCTGCGCAGACACTGCAAGTTATCCACAACAGACGAAACCTGGCTGGAGACGGCGTGTGAACGACTGACCTTGTCACTGCGAGCGGCCCATCGACTGCTCAAGGTAGCGCGCACTCTTGCGGACCTTGAACAAGTCGATGAGATCAGACGCGAGCACTTGGCCGAAGCGCTGCAATATCGGCCAACAAGCCAGTAGCTCAAATTTGTAAGTGTTTTTTTGAGAAAAACGTCATTTCCAAATGTTTTTTTCGACCAATAAGCGGTTTTTCGGAAAGATGGCGAAAATCACCCCTTGGTAAGGTCAACCAACGGCGTCTGCCGCACCTCAGTCTCCCGCCCACCTTGAATCTCGCTCACCTGCTTCAACGCCTTATCCACAGCGGTCTTATCCGCCAGCAAGCCGTAGCTGATGCGGAACTGCTTCTGCTCCTTCGGCCCAATCATTGGCACCAGGTTCAGTGGCCGCTGATACCGGCGGTTGTAGGAAAAACTCGTGCCTGGCTCCAGCCCCGTGACATAGCCCTGCCCTTGGGTATCGGTGTTTTTCCACAGGGAGAACACGGGCAGTGTTTGAGTGTTGAAACCGACCGAGACGCCCAGGCTGCCGGCCTTGTTATGCAGGACGGTCAATGTATCGCCCTTGGCATCGGCGTACGGCACTACGTTGTAAACCGTTTCGTCGTAGTCCTTGGTCGGTGCGCGGTAGGTTTGCCAGTCCGGCAAATCGCTTTTGGCTTTATCGTTGAACGGCGACACCTGTTTCACCGGCGCGGCGAATCGGGCGCCCTGCTCCAGGAATGGGGTGCTGAAGTTGCTGTGATACAGCGCCTGGTATTCCTTTGGATAGTCGCCGTTGTTGGTCAGGGTGTCGTTGAGGGCGAACGCTACGCTGCCGGGCTCGGTGACCAGTTCGGTCGCGACCGAGAAGTCGACTTTCTTGAAAGCCTGCTCTTTCAGCTCGCCGCGCAGGCTGATGGCGTACGGCGGTTTTTCATCAATGTGCAGGGTGACTTTGTTGGCCGGGATATTGGCAGCGCGACCGTGCAGGGTCAGCAGTTCGCCGTTGTCGATGCCGGGGTGGCCGACCCATTCGTAGCCGCAGCGGGTGACCAGTTCATTGAAGCCTTCCAGCCAGCCCAGGCCACCACGGCCGTTGAGCTCGATGAAGGACGGATTGACCACTTCCTTGACTGGCGAATCCCAACCCATGCGCACGCTACCGACCGAGGCCTGCAGGACGTTCATGCCGCGAGTTGGAACTACCGAAAGTTTCATCGTGCCGTTATCGATGTCGACGATGCTGACGCCTTCCTGCCGACCGCCGTGCAAGGTGCGCAGGGTCACGCTGAAAGGTTTGTCGATTTTTACGCCGAGTTGCTGGCTGGTGATTTGCCAGTTCTGGGCGGCTTTGTCGGTGTCGAGCAGGACGTAATCCCAGGCTAGGGCTTGGGAGGCAGCGGACAGTGCGCTGAGGGCAACGAAGAGTTTGAGTGGAGTCATGGCAATAGCCTTTCTTGGAGTTGTGCCATTTTTATAGACTTGATGAAACGTTTCAGCAAGCATAAAAATCGAAACATCGGTGGCAAATGCAAAGAAAGACAATTGACCCGCAGATGTGGGACAAGCGGAAATTGAGTTGATGCCATCGCGAGTCTGCTCGCGATGGCGACTTTGGCAGCGACTCAACGAAACCGGTCAACCTCATGCCGCAAGCCCGCGGTGGAATACCGGGAGATTGCCTGAGGCCGCCATTGCGGCGGTTTCATCGTTTCAGCTCAGATGCACGACATCCGGCAATTCCATGGACCGGACTTCGTTTTGCAGAAAGTCACTGAGCCGGCGCATGCGTTCGCCGCCGGGCCGGGTTTTCGGCCATACCAGGTAATAACACTCGCCACTGGCGACGGCGGTCGGCCACGGCAAACTCAGACGTCCCTGCGCAACATCCTCCGCCACCATCAGCAAATCGCCCATGGACACGCCATAACCCCGCGCGGCGGCGATCATGCCCAGTTCCAGGGTATCGAACACCTGTCCGCCCTTGAGCGACACCTGATCGGCCAGCCCCATGCGCTCCAGCCAGTTGCGCCAGTCGCGGCGGTCCGGCGTCGGGTGCAGCAACTCGGTGTTGGCCAGGCGCTCGACATCCCAGGGCTGGTCGCCCCGCAGGTTGGGCGCGCCGACCGGGATCAATTCCTCGGGGAACAGGTAACTCGCCTCCCAGTCCGGGGGGAAATGTCCGTTACCCAGCAGCACCGCACAGTCGAACGGCTCGTCGTTGAAGTCCACCGAATCGATGTCCATCCACGCACTGGTCAGTTGCACTTCGTTACCCGGCTGCAGATGACGGAAGCGACTGAGGCGCGCCAGCAACCAGCGCATGGTCAGGGTCGACGGGGCTTTCATACGCAGGATGTCGTCTTCGGCGCGCAAGGTATTGCAGGCGCGCTCCAGGGCCGTGAAGCCTTCGCGAATGCCCGGCAACAGCAAGCGGGCCGACTCGGTCAGCTGCAGGTTACGGCCACTGCGGTGAAACAAGCGGCAGGCAAAATGCTCTTCGAGCGTACGAATATGTCGGCTGACCGCACTTTGGGTAATCGACAGTTCTTCGGCTGCGCGGGTAAACGAGCTGTGCCGCGCCGCCGCTTCGAATGCGCGCAGAGCATACAAGGGAGGAAGACGACGGGACATTGGGAAAGCTCCTACTGCGGGTTTCGCCCACACTAGCAGAAACTCTCCAGCATGAGTTTGAATCATGCCATCCATCCTTTTTATCCCTTTGTGCAAACCACGCAGAGCGCCGAGAATCGGTGCTTTCCTGTTCCCTTTGATAATCGAGCGTGATGACCATGCAGCATCCAGCACGTACTGAACTCTGGGCCATCCTGCGGCTGGCGGGGCCGCTGATTGCCTCGCAGTTGGCGCACATGCTGATGGTCCTCACCGACACCCTGATGATGGCGCGCCTGAGTCCCGAGGCGCTGGCCGGTGGCGGGCTCGGTGCGGCGACCTATTCGTTCGTGTCGATTTTCTGCATCGGCGTGATCGCGGCGGTCGGCACTCTGGTGGCGATCCGACAGGGTGCCGGTGATATCGTCGGAGCTACCCGGCTGACCCAGGCCGGGTTGTGGCTGGCATGGCTGATGGCGCTGGTCGCCGGTTTGCTGCTGTGGAACCTCAAACCGGTGCTGCTGCTGTTCGGCCAGACCGAAAGCAACGTCAACGCAGCCGGGCAGTTTCTGATCTTCCTGCCGTTCGCCCTGCCCGGCTACCTGAGCTTCATGGCACTGCGCGGGTTCACCAGCGCCATTGGCCGTGCGACGCCAGTGATGGTCATCAGCGTTGGCGGTACGGTTGCCAACTTCCTGCTCAACTATGCGCTGATTACCGGGATGTTCGGCCTGCCGAAACTGGGGCTGACGGGCATCGGGCTGGTTACGGCGATTGTCGCCAACCTGATGGCGCTTGCGCTGGCGTGGCACATTCGTCGGCATCCGGCTTATGAGGCCTATCCACTGCGCCAGGGCCTGTCGCGGCTGAACCGCCAGTACCTGAAGGAGCTGTGGCGCCTGGGCTTGCCGATTGGCGGCACCTACGCGGTGGAAGTCGGGCTGTTTGCCTTCGCCGCGCTGTGCATGGGCACCATGGGCAGTACGCAACTGGGCGCACACCAGATCGCCCTGCAAATCGTTTCGGTGGCGTTCATGGTCCCGGCGGGTATTTCCTACGCGATCACCATGCGCATCGGGCAGCACTACGGCGCCGGGCAACTGCTGGATGCGCGGCTGGCCGGGCGGGTCGGCATTGCGTTCGGGGCGGCGGCGATGCTGTGTTTCGCCATGGTCTTCTGGCTATTGCCAAACCAGTTGGTCGGCCTGTTTCTCGACCACAACGACCCGGCGTTTCGCGATGTCATCAACCTTGCCGTGAGCCTGCTGGCGGTGGCGGCATGGTTCGAGCTGTTCGACGGCGTGCAAACCATTGCCATGGGCTGCATTCGCGGACTCAAGGATGCCAAGACTACTTTCCTCGTCGGCCTGGGTTGCTATTGGCTGATTGGCGCACCGGCGGCGTGGTGGATGGCGTTCCACCTGGACTGGGGGCCAACGGGTGTCTGGTGGGGGCTGGCGCTGGGGCTGGCGTGTGCGGCGGTGAGCCTGACGTTGGGTTTTGAGTGGAAAATGAAGCGGATGATCAAGCGCGAGCCGGTGGCGCGGGACGGTTTCACTGTCGCTCAGCCCGACTGAAATCCCCTGTGGGAGCGAGCTTGCTCGCGATAGCGGAGTATCAGTCGACATCAATGCTGACTGAACTGGCCTCATCGCGAGCAAGCTCGCTCCCACAGGTTTTGGATCAACTGAAAAGTCGCGATCAGCTCACGACTTCCAACATCGGCTGCTGACTGGAGCCAAACGTCAAATACTCCACCAGCTCGGCCAGCGGCAATGGCATGCTGATCAAATATCCCTGCACCTGATCGCATTCAAACCCACGCAGCAGATCCAGTTGCTCCGGCGTTTCCACGCCTTCTGCGACCACCTCAAGGTTGAGGTTGTGCGCCAGGTTGATCATCGCGTGGACCAGTTTGCGGTTTTCCTCACGCTGTTCCATGCCGCCGACAAAGCTCTTGTCGATCTTCAGCAAGGTGATCGGCAGGCTGTTGAGGTGCACGAACGACGAGAACCCGGTGCCGAAGTCGTCGAGGGAGAAGCGCACACCGAGGCGCCCGAGGGCGTCCATGGTCTGCTTGACCAGGTCGCTGCGGCGCATCACGGCGGTTTCGGTCAGCTCGAATTCCAGCCACTGCGCCTCGACACCGCGCTCGGCAATCAGGCGACTCAGGGTCGACAGCAACTGGCTGTCCTGGAACTGCCGGAACGACAGGTTGATCGCCATGTGCAACGGCGGCAAACCCAGTTCAAGCAGCGCCTGCATGTCGCGCAAGGCCCGGGAAATCACCCAATAGCCCAGCGGCACGATCAGGCCGCTTTGCTCAGCCAGCGGTACGAATTCGCTCGGCGGCAGCAAGCCGCGCTCGGCATGCCGCCAGCGCACCAACGCTTCGAGGCCGACGATCTGCCCGTCTTCGAGGTTCAGGCGTGGCTGGTAGTGCAATTCCAGTTCATCGCGACGCAGTGCCCGGCGCAGCTCGGTTTCGAGGTCGGCGATGCTGCGGGCATTTCGATTGATGCGTTCGTTGAAAATGTGAAAGGTGCAGCCCTGGGTGCTTTTGGCTTGCTGCATGGCGATGTGCGCATGCCACATCAGCGGATCCGCATCGGTCTGGGCCCGGGCGTAGGCGATACCCAGGCTGGAACCGATCAGCAGGCTTTCGCCATCGACCCAATAAGGTTCGGCCAGCGCTTCGCTGATGCGCTCGGCCATCCACTCGGCACGCTGGGGAGCGCGACGGGTGTCGATCAGCAGAGCGAATTCATCACTGCCCAGGCGCGCCAGTTGATCGCCGACCTCAAGCTGGCACTTGAGCCGCGCCACCACTTGCAAGATCAGGCGGTCACCGGCCTGATGGCCGAGGGCATCGTTGGCGTAACGGAAATTGTCGAGGTCGAGATGACCGAGGGCCAGGCCACGACCGTCGTTTTCCGCCAGCCGCGCCGTCAGCAGGGTCTGGAAACCCTGGCGGTTGGCGATGCCGGTGAGCGGATCTTGCTCGGCCAGGCGTTGCAGAGTGTTTTCCAGGACGCCCCGCTCGCGCACATGGCGCAGGCAGCGGCGCAACATGCCGGAATCGAGCAGGTCGCGCACCAGCCAGTCACTCACACCGTCGGGCGGGGTCAGCGGCTCATGGTCGAGCAGCAACACCGTCGGCAGGCTGCAACGGCCCGGCGCCGGTTGAAGTTGCGGGATGGTCAATAACACCGCGCTGCGGTTGTCATCGAACAGGCTGCTGACCGACTCCCAACTCGGCGCGCTGATGAGAACGGCCGAGCTCCCCATAGGAACCAGACACTCGCGCAACAACGCTGCCCACGCTGGCTCTTCAGCCAGTAGCAGCAAACGCAAGGGTTCGACAGGCGTAGACAAGCTAGCTCCCTAGACTCTGCAAAGATGTAGGCGACGGGCATTATGCCGTTCCGATGATCAATGACAATGACATCAGTTGGCAAAACGAGCCCTTTGTATCCGGAATTACGAACATTAGCCGCAAATCCGTTGCGCATCCTGCGTGAAAATAACAAAACCGGCGATTACAGATAGCGTGGTACGTCACAAGTCGGACAGAGCAGCACAATTCGCTGAGCCTGTTAAAATGCCGGCCCATTTTGTGACTGACTCCTGAATTTACCTATGTCCCGACTCAATCCCCGGCAGCAAGAAGCCGTGAGCTACGTCGGCGGCCCTCTTTTGGTGCTCGCCGGTGCAGGCTCCGGCAAGACCAGCGTGATCACGCGCAAAATCGCGCACCTGATCCAGAACTGCGGCATTCGCGCCCAGTACATCGTCGCCATGACCTTTACCAACAAGGCCGCCCGCGAAATGAAGGAACGGGTCGGCACGCTGCTTCGTGCCGGTGAAGGTCGCGGGCTGACGGTCTGCACGTTCCACAACCTGGGCCTGAACATCATCCGCAAGGAGCACGTGCGGCTGGGCTACAAGCCGGGCTTCTCGATCTTCGACGAGACCGACGTCAAGGCCCTGATGACCGACATCATGCAGAAGGAATACTCGGGCGACGACGGCGTCGACGAGATCAAGAACATGATCGGCGCCTGGAAAAACGACCTGATCCTGCCGGCCCAGGCCCTGGAAAACGCGCGCAACCCCAAGGAACAGACCGCCGCCATCGTCTACACCCACTACCAGCGCACGCTCAAGGCGTTCAACGCGGTGGACTTCGACGACCTGATCCTGCTGCCGGTGAAGCTGTTCGAAGAGCACGCCGACATCCTGGAAAAGTGGCAGAACAAGGTGCGCTACCTGCTGGTCGACGAATACCAGGACACCAACGCCAGCCAATACCTGCTGGTGAAAATGCTCATTGGCAAGCGCAACCAGTTCACCGTGGTAGGCGACGACGACCAGTCGATCTACGCCTGGCGCGGCGCTCGCCCGGAAAACCTGATGCTGCTCAAGGACGACTACCCGTCCTTGAAGGTGGTAATGCTGGAGCAGAACTACCGCTCCACCAGCCGCATCCTGCGTTGCGCCAACGTGCTGATCTCGAACAACCCCCACGAATTCGAAAAGCAACTGTGGAGTGAAATGGGCCACGGCGACGAGATCCGCGTGATCCGTTGCCGCAACGAGGATGCCGAGGCCGAGCGCGTGGCCATGGAAATCCTCAGCCTGCACTTGCGCACCGACCGCCCGTACAGCGATTTCGCGATCCTGTATCGCGGCAACTACCAGGCCAAGCTGATCGAACTGAAGTTGCAGCATCACCAGGTGCCGTATCGCCTGTCCGGCGGCAACAGCTTTTTCGGGCGTCAGGAAGTAAAAGACCTGATGGCCTACTTCCGCCTGATCGTGAACCCGGACGACGACAACGCGTTCCTGCGGGTAATCAACGTGCCGCGCCGCGAGATCGGCTCGACCACGCTGGAGAAGCTGGGCAACTATGCGACCGAGCGCAAGATCTCGATGTACGCCGCCACCGACGAGTTGGGTTTGGGCGAGCATCTGGACTCACGCTTCACCGATCGCCTGTCGCGCTTCAAGCGTTTCATGGACAGGGTGCGCGAGCAGTGCGCCGGCGAAGACCCGATCTCGGCCCTGCGCAGCATGGTCATGGACATCGACTACGAGAACTGGCTGCGCACCAACAGCTCCAGCGACAAGGCCGCCGATTACCGCATGGGTAACGTCTGGTTCCTGATCGAGGCGCTGAAAAACACCCTGGAAAAAGACGAAGAAGGCGAGATGACCGTCGAGGACGCCATCGGCAAACTCGTCCTGCGCGACATGCTCGAGCGCCAGCAGGAAGAAGAAGATGGCGCCGAAGGCGTGCAGATGATGACCTTGCATGCGTCCAAGGGCCTGGAATTCCCCTACGTGTTCATCATGGGCATGGAGGAGGAAATCCTCCCGCACCGTTCCAGCATCGAAGCCGACACCATCGAAGAAGAGCGTCGCCTGGCCTACGTGGGCATTACCCGCGCGCGCCAGACCCTGGCCTTCACCTTCGCCGCCAAGCGCAAGCAGTACGGCGAGATCATCGACTGCGCGCCGAGCCGCTTCCTCGATGAGTTGCCGCCGGACGATCTGGCCTGGGAAGGCAACGACGACACACCGACCGAAGTCAAGGCCGTGCGAGGCAACAACGCATTGGCGGATATACGCGCGATGTTAAAGCGCTAGAATTGACCACTTTTTTAAAACCTTAGGGCGCACAAGGCGCCAACAGAGGACAGCTTCATGGAAGCCCTGCACAAGAAAATTCGCGAAGAAGGCATCGTGCTTTCCGACCAGGTCCTGAAAGTCGACGCCTTTCTGAACCACCAGATCGACCCGGCCCTGATGAAGCTGATCGGCGACGAATTCGCCACGCTGTTCAAGGATTCGGGCATCACCAAAATCGTCACCATCGAAGCTTCGGGCATCGCCCCGGCGATCATGACGGGCCTGAACCTGGGTGTGCCGGTGATTTTCGCCCGCAAGCACCAGTCCCTGACCCTGACCGAAAACCTGCTGTCGGCGACCGTGTACTCGTTCACCAAGCAAACCGAAAGCACCGTGGCCATCTCCCCGCGCCACCTGACCAGCAGCGACCGCGTGCTGATCATCGATGACTTCCTGGCCAACGGTAAGGCGTCCCAGGCACTGATTTCGATCATCAAGCAGGCCGGCGCCACCGTGGCGGGCCTGGGCATCGTGATCGAGAAGTCGTTCCAGGGTGGGCGTGCGGAGCTGGATTCGCAGGGTTATCGCGTAGAGTCGCTGGCCCGCGTGAAATCGCTGAAAGATGGCGTCGTAACCTTCATCGAGTAAGCCGCCACACCGCAATCCCCCCTGTGGGAGCGGGCTTGCTCGCGAATGCGGTGTGTCAGTCGACTTGTTTGTGACTGATACACCGCATTCGCGAGCAAGCCCGCTCCCACATTTGATTTATGTTGGCTGTTATTGCGCGGTGGCCTTGAGGCCTGTGAGCAGCAACCGCTGATACAAGTCCTCCTTCATCCCCTCCGGGTTGGCCAGTTGCATGCGTTGCAGATGCTCCTGGAACAACGCAGGCTCCGGCGCATCCAGCGCCGCCTTGCCCAATTCCAGCACCTCGCTCAGCTTGAACTTGCTCTTGAGCCAGTTCAGTGCCCGCAACAGATCACGCTCGACCTCGGTGAAATCACAGCCCAGCGGATACTCCGGAAACAGCTGCGGATGCCTCGCCTGAATCGCCCGCAAACGCTGCGGACTGTTATCGGTAAAGCGCGGATCGAGACGGAAGTCCTTGGGCAGTTTGCCGACTTTCTGCGCCTGTTCGATCAATCCCGGCTGAAAACGCGAGTCGCTGATGTTGAGCAAGGCCTCGATCACTGCCGCATCGGTTTTGCCGCGAAGATCGGCGATGCCGTATTCGGTGACCACGATGTCCCGCAAGTGCCGGGGAATCGTGCAGTGACCATACTCCCAGACGATATTCGAGCTGACATCGCCGCCAGACTCACGCCAGCTGCGCAGCAACAAGACCGAGCGCGCGCCTGCCAGCGCATGCCCCTGCACCACGAAGTTGTATTGCCCACCTACGCCGCTGAGCACACGTCCGTCTTCGAGCTGATCCGCCACTGCGGCACCGAGCAAGGTCACGGTGAACGCGGTGTTGATGAACCGCGCATCCAGGCGCTGCAAGCGCTTGAGTTCTTCCTGGCCGTAGAGCTCGTTGATGTAGCTGATGCGGGTCATGTTGAATGCAAGCCGTTTGCTTTGCGGCAATTCGCGCAAGCGTTCGTAGTAGCTGCGCGGACCGAGGAAGAATCCGCCGTGCACCGAGATGCCATCGGTTTGCGCAGCCTCGTCGAGGGTGCCGGCATTTGCCTGCTGTTGGGTCGCCACGTCCGGATAAACCTTGCGCCGCACGATCCCGGCATCGGCCAGCACCAGCAAGCCATTGACGAACATTTCGCTGCAGCCATACAGGCCATTGGCGAAGGCTTCGATGCCGCCTTCGCGCTCGATCAGTTGCGTCCAGTGGCTGAGGTTTACGTCTGCCAGCAAAGCCCTGTATCCGTCGTTGTCGGCTTGCCGCGCCAGCAGAGCCGCCGTCAGCGCATCGCCCATGGAACCGATGCCGATCTGCAAGGTGCCGCCGTCACGCACCAGGGTGCTGGCGTGCAGGCCGATGAAATGGTCCTGACACCCCACCGGCATATTCGGCGTGGAAAACAGCGTGGTGTTGTCCTTCTCATCGATCAACAGGTCAAAGGTGTCGATGCCGAGTTCCGCATCGCCGGGCATGTAAGGCAGATCGTTGTGCACCTGGCCGACCATCAGGATGGTTTCTCCGGCGGCGCGGCGCTTGGCAATCAACGGCAACAGGTCGAGGGTGATGTCCGGGTTGCAGCTCAGGCTCACGCGGTCGGGATGTTCGGCATGGCTGGCCACCAGCTGCGCCACCAGATTCAATCCGGCGGCATTGATGTCCCGCGCCGCATGGCTGTAATTGCTGCTGACGTAATCCTGTTGCGCCGTGGCACTGTTGAGCAGGCTGCCGGGCTGCATGAAGAACTGCTGGATGTGGATGTTGCCCGGTAGAACGTCGCGGCGCAGGTCGGCGAGAAATTCCAGCTCCGGATAATCGCCGAAGACCCGTTCGATAAAGGGTTCGAGAAATCGCTTTTGCAGACCATCGCCCAAGGGCGGGCGCCCCAGACACAACGCGGTGTAGATCGTCAGCCGTCGCTCGGGCGACTGTGCGATTCGCCGATACAGTGCGTTGACGAAGTGATTGGGTTTGCCCAACCCCAGAGGCAGGCCCATGTGGATATGCGCCGGTAACCGTGCCAAGACGTCATCGACTGCCTGTTCGATAGAGCAGAGCTGAACCATTCGATCCTCCCTTGCATTCCATGGTATGGGGTTGGACCGAGCTTGCCGGGTCTTTGCTGCAATGAACAGCCTGTAAAAACTGTAGGAGCGAGCTTGCTCGCGATGGTCGTCAACGATAACGCGGCGAGTCTGACACCACGCAGCGTCTGTGAGTCCTTCGCGAGCAAGCTCGCTCCTACAGAGGGGTCGCGGCGTTTATCGATACTGCAGGTACAAAAAAGCCGCTTGAAAGCGGCTTTTTTGCGAAAGAGGCGGGCTGGTTACAGACCGGACATCTCTTTGATGGCGCCCTTGAGCTCGTCGTCGGAGCAGTCGGCGCAGGTGCCTTTAGGCGGCATCGCGTTGACGCCGGTAATGGCTTTGGCCAGGATGCCGTCGAGGCCGCCCTGGTGATCGGCGCGTTCTTTCCAGGCCGCTTTGTCACCGATTTTCGGCGCGCCCAGCAGGCCGGTGCCGTGGCAAGCGTTGCAATGTTTGGCAATAACATCTTTAGGCGCCTTGGCACCGCCACCGCCGCCGGCCGAAGCGGCCACTTCCATGCCCTTGCACTCTTTACCCTGAACACAAACCTGGCCAACTGGCTCAAGGCGTTTGGCAATTTCGTCGTTGGTCGCAGCCTGAGCGCTGACACTGACAGCCCATAGGGCCAATACGGTTGCTGGTGCAGCCAGCATTTTCATAATTAGGTTCACGCGTTCACCCTCAATGGTGGCTAGTCACGCCTACGGCCACGGTTCGCAGGCGGGCGCAAGTATAGCGGTAACCCCGTCGCACTGAAACAACCCCAAAGTCGGAGGGGTCTTAGGCCGCGAGGGAAAAACAGCCAGGGCGCCTCTGCGATGCTGGCAGGACGCCTCTTTTCTTAGAAATTCGCCGGCGTGGCTGCGCTGATTAGTCGCGCCGGCACATCGAACGGATTACGGAAACGGTGTGGCTTGGTACTTTCAAAGTAGTAGCTATCGCCGGCTTCGAGGACAAAAGTTTCGAGACCGACCACCAGTTCCAGTTTTCCTTCGACCAGGATGCCGGTTTCCTCGCCCTCATGGGTGAGCATCTCGTCACCGGTGTCGGCGCCTGGCGGATAGATTTCATTGAGGAATGCGATAGCCCGGCTCGGGTGCGCCCGACCGACCAGTTTCATGGTCACGGCGCCATCGGAAATATCGATCAGCTCGTTGGCCTTGTAGACGATCTGGGTCGGTTTTTCCTGCAGGATTTCTTCGGAAAAGAACTCGACCATGGACATGGGAATCCCGCCCAACACCTTGCGCAGCGAACTGATCGAAGGGCTCACGCTGTTCTTTTCGATCATCGAAATCGTGCTGTTGGTGACCCCCGCCCGTTTGGCGAGCTCACGCTGGGAAAGGCCTTTGAGCCTACGGATGGATTGCAGTCGTTCACCGACGTCCAAAGCTTGCGCCTCCAGGATTCAGGATTGTTGGAATAGTGAGCGTTATCATGGCGACAGCGTTCAGTATTTACAACACCTTGACCTGAATCCTGCTCAGCGAGGCGACTTCCGGTCTGGAGCCCTGCTCACTAAGCCCCGGAATAGAGCAGTGGCACTCGGCGCAGGTTGCAGAAAATCTGGTAAGGAATCGTGCCGGCAGCCATGGCCACATCACTGGCGAGGATGTTTTTGCCCCACAATTCGACGGTCGAACCAAGACCGGCCTGCGGCACATCGGTCAGGTCGATACAGAGCATGTCCATCGACACCCGGCCGATCAACTGGCTGCGCTGCCCGGCAACCAGCACTGGCGTGCCGGTCGGTGCCAGACGCGGGTAGCCGTCGGCGTAACCCATGGCCACGACGCCAATGCGCATCGGTTTAGGGGTGATGAATTTGGCGCCGTAACCGACGGGCTCGCCAGCCGGCAACTCGCGCACACTGATCACTTTCGACTCCAGGGTCATGACCGGTTGCAGGCGCGATGCCACTTCGTTGGCTTCTTCGAAGGGCGTGGCGCCATAGAGCATGATGCCCGGGCGCACCCAATCGCTCGGAATCTGCGGCCAACCGAGCACCGCCGGCGAGTTGCGCAGGCTGACCTCGGCGGACAAGCCCTTGCGCGCCGCTTCAAATACCGCCACCTGATCGGCACTGGCCTGCTCGTGCAGTTCATCGGCACGCGCAAAGTGGCTCATCAGCACCACTTTCGCGACTTTGCCGCTGGCTAGCAGCCGTTGATAGGCCGCCTGATAATCCGCCGGGTGCAGCCCCACGCGGTGCATGCCCGAATCGAGCTTCAGCCACACGGTGATCGGCTTGCTCAACCCCGCTTTCTCGATGGCTTCGAGCTGCCACAGTGAATGCACCACGCACCAGAAATCATGCTCGACGATCAGCGCCAGCTCATCGGCTTCGAAAAAACCTTCCAGCAGCAGGATCGGCGCACGAATGCCCGCTGCCCGCAGCTCCAGAGCCTCTTCGATACACGCCACGGCAAACCCGTCCGCCTCGGCTTCCAGCGCCTGGGCGCAACGCACCGCGCCATGGCCATAGGCATCGGCCTTGATCACCGCGAGGGCTTTGGCCCCCGTGAGCTCACGGGCGATTCGGTAGTTGTTGCGCAGGGCTTGAAGGTCGATCAGGGCACGGGCAGGACGCATGGCGGCAGACTTCTGGTCGGGTTATCGGGAAGAAAAACCGGCGCTGGCTGACAGCGTGAACCGCCAACAGCACCGGGAGAGGGATCTGTCTGAAAGCTTATGGCAGAGCGGCGACAACCGACAGCTCGACCAGGATTTCCGGTTCGCACAATTTCGATTCAACTGTGGCGCGGGCCGGGGCGACGCCTTTTGGCAGCCACTTGTCCCACACCGCGTTCATGCCTTCGAAATGCGCGTCGATGTCTTTCAGGTAAATCGTCACCGACAGCAGATTATTTTTGTCGGTGCCGGCCAGATCGAGCAACCGCTCGATGTTGGCGAGGGTTTCACGGGTCTGCTGTTCAATCCCGGCGTTCATGTCATCGCCGACCTGTCCGGCAAGGTAAACCGTGCCGTTATGGGTGACGATCTGACTCATGCGCTCATTGGTGAGCTGGCGCTGGACTGACATGCTTTGCAGGCTCCTGGGTTTTGCTGCCATAACGGGAAATATCGAGGCCTTCGGCGCTGATCTGCGGCTTTTTCTTCGCCATCAGGTCTGCCAGCAAGCGACCGGAGCCGCAGGCCATGGTCCAGCCGAGCGTGCCGTGACCGGTGTTCAGGAACAGGTTCTTGAACGGGGTGGCGCCAACGATCGGCGTGCCATCCGGCGTAGTCGGACGCAGACCGGTCCAGAAATCGGCCTGGGCCAGATCGCCGCCCTGAGGATAAAGGTCGTTGACAATCATCTCCAGGGTTTCCCGGCGACGCGGGTTCAGCGACAGGTCAAAACCGGCGATTTCAGCCATGCCGCCAACGCGGATGCGGTTGTCGAAACGGGTGATCGCGACCTTGTAGGTCTCGTCGAGAATGGTCGAAGTCGGAGCCATCGCCGGGTTGGTGATCGGCACGGTCAGGGAGTAGCCCTTGAGCGGGTACACCGGCGCCTTGATCCCCAGCGGCTTGAGCAGTTGCGGCGAGTAGCTGCCGAGGGCCAGCACGTAGCGGTCGGCAGTTTCCAGCTTGCCGTCGATCCATACGCCGTTGATGCGGTCACCGGCGAAGTCGAGGCGCTGAATGTCCTGGCCGAAACGGAATTGCACACCGAGGTTCGCGGCCATCTCGGCAAGCTTGGTGGTGAACATCTGGCAGTCGCCAGTCTGGTCGTTCGGCAGGCGCAAGGCACCGGCGAGGATGTCAGTGACGCTGGCCAGGGCCGGCTCAACGCGGGCAATGCCGTCGCGGTCGAGCAGCTCGAACGGCACGCCGGACTCTTTCAGCACGGCGATGTCTTTCGCGGCGCCATCAAGTTGAGCCTGGGTGCGGAACAGTTGGGTCGTACCAAGGCTGCGGCCTTCATAGGCAATGCCGGTTTCGGCGCGCAGTTCATCGAGGCAGTCACGGCTGTACTCGGACAGACGGACCATGCGCTCCTTGTTCACCGCGTAACGGCTGGCGGTGCAGTTGCGCAGCATCTGCGCCATCCACAGGTACTGGTCGATGTCGGCCGTGGCCTTGATCGCCAAGGGCGCGTGGCGCTGCAACAGCCACTTGATGGCCTTGAGCGGCACGCCAGGCGCGGCCCACGGCGAGGCATAACCCGGCGAAACCTGCCCGGCGTTGGCGAAACTGGTCTCCATGGCGGCAGCTGGCTGCCGGTCCACAACCACCACTTCAAACCCGGCACGGGCCAGATAATAAGCACTGGTGGTACCGATGACGCCGCTACCCAAGACCATGACGCGCATTTTCATATCCCTCATCGCGGCTAACCGCTGACGTTTGTTATTCAGAGCTTTAGATGCGCGCAGTGTAAAAAAGATTCGCCAGTGCTTTTCACTATATAAGCGCCTATATTTGGCGACAATTCTCGGCAAAAACCCTTTTCACGGAGGCGCATCCCCTATGCGTACCAACACTCAGACCAAACGTGAGCTGGACAAGATCGACCGCAACATCCTGCGGATCCTGCAAGCGGACGGGCGGATTTCCTTTACGGAGCTTGGGGAAAAGGTCGGGCTCTCGACCACGCCCTGTACTGAGCGGGTCCGGCGTCTGGAGCGCGAAGGGATCATCATGGGCTACAACGCCCGGCTCAATCCGCAGCACCTGAAGGGTAGTCTGCTGGTGTTTGTCGAGATCAGCCTGGACTACAAATCCGGCGATACTTTCGAAGAGTTCCGACGTGCGGTGCTGAAATTGCCCCATGTGCTGGAGTGTCACCTGGTGTCAGGGGATTTCGACTACCTGGTGAAAGCGCGGATTTCCGAGATGGCCTCGTACCGCAAGTTGCTGGGCGACATCCTGCTCAAGCTGCCCCACGTGCGCGAGTCCAAGAGTTACATCGTGATGGAAGAGGTGAAGGAGAGCCTGACTTTGCCGATTCCCGATTGAGATGCGCGGTGCATGTTCAGCCGCTTTCGCGAGCAAGCCTGCTCCCACAGTGGATCAGTGTCGAACACAAACTCTGTGTTCATTGAAGATCGAATGTGGGAGCGGGCTTGCTCGCGAATGCAGGCGACTCGGTCTCTCTTAAACCAACACCTGTCGGTTCGAAGCCATGTACTCGAACACCTGCTTCTCCACCCGCGGATGAATCAATTCCACCGGCCCGCGCCCATTCGGGCACGGCAAGGTCTTGGTGGTGCCGAACAACCTGCAAATCAGCGGCCGCTCGTCATACACCGTGCAACCATTCGGCCCCAGATGCACACAGTTGAGTTCTTCCATAGCGGCATCCTGCTCGGCGTGGGTCTTGCGCGGCAGACGCGACATTTCTTCGGGCGAGGTGGTCACCGGCCCGCAGCAGTCATGGCAGCCGGGAACGCACTCGAACGAGGGAATCTGTTGTCGCAATGTGCGGATTGTCTGGCTGTTGCAGCTCATTGAAGCGGTGACCAATAGCGGAATAGAGCGCGATTCTGACGCAAAAGCCCCGATCCAGACAGCACCAGCCGACCAATGTTGCCCGTCCGGGAAGGTCCGGCTTATGCTCCGTAAGGTTTTCCAAACGTAAGAATCAGGAACACGCACATGAATGCCCGTGCTCAACAGCCTGCCCTGAACCACACCGCGTCCTACTACGCCGCCAGCAGCCTGCCGCAGCCCGAGCTTCCGGTGCTCAAAGGTGAAGTGCTGGCCGATGTCTGTGTGGTGGGCGGCGGGTTTTCGGGGTTGAACACGGCGCTTGAGATTGCCGAACGCGGTCTCAGCGTGGTGTTGCTTGAAGCCCATAGAATCGGCTGGGGCGCCAGTGGACGCAATGGCGGGCAGCTGATTCGCGGCGTCGGCCACGGCCTCGATCAGTTCACCAATGTCATCGGTGTCGAAGGCGTGCGGCAAATGAAACTCATGGGCCTGGAAGCCGTGGAAATCGTCCGTCAACGGGTCGAGCGCTTTCAGATCCCCTGCGACCTGACCTGGGGCTACTGCGATCTCGCCAATAAGCCCCGTGACCTTGAAGGTTTCGCCGAGGATGCCGAAGAACTGCGCAGCCTCGGTTATCGCTACGAGACCCGTTTGCTGCAAGCCAATGAGATGCACACCGTGGTCGGCTCCACGCGTTACGTCGGTGGCCTGATCGACATGGGCTCGGGGCACCTGCATCCACTGAACCTGGCCTTGGGCGAAGCCGCAGCGGCACAACGACTGGGGGTCCAGCTGTTCGAGCACTCGGCCGTGACCCGCATTGACTATGGCCCCGAGGTCAAGGTCCATACCGCCGAGGGCTCGGTGCGCGCCAAAACCCTGGTGCTGGGTTGCAATGCCTACCTCAATAACCTCAACCCGGAGCTCAGCGGCAAAGTCCTGCCCGCCGGCAGCTACATCATCGCCACCGAACCGTTGAGCGAAGAACTGGCTCACGCCCTGCTACCGCAGAACATGGCGGTCTGTGACCAGCGGGTGGCGCTGGACTACTACCGGCTCTCGGCGGACCGGCGCCTGCTGTTTGGCGGCGCCTGCCATTACTCGGGCCGTGACCCGAAAGACATCGCCGCGTACATGCGCCCGAAAATGCTCGAGGTTTTCCCGCAGCTGAGCGCAGTGAAGATCGATTACCAATGGGGCGGCATGATCGGCATCGGCGCCAATCGCCTGCCGCAGATCGGGCGACTCAAGGACCAGCCGAACGTGTACTACGCCCAGGCCTATTCCGGTCATGGCCTGAATGCCACGCACCTGGCCGGCAAGCTGCTGGCCGAAGCGATTAGCGGGCAGCACGGTGGTGGTTTTGATTTGTTCGCCAAGGTGCCGCACATCACCTTCCCCGGCGGCAAGCATCTGCGCTCACCGTTGCTGGCGCTGGGGATGTTGTGGCATCGGCTTAAAGAGTTGGTCTGAAAGATTGTCGGTGTCAGCTCTGACGCCTTCGCGGGCAAGCCCGCTCCCACAGTTGATCCGTGTCGAACACAAAATCTGTGTTCGCTGAAGATCTAATGTGGGAGCGGGCTTGCTCGCGAATGGGCCTAAAAATCACCATGGATTTCAGATCCGCCAGAAAGGCTTCAGCCCCTCCTCCCGCGCCTGCTCCCGCGTCAGCCCGATATCCTTGAGCTGATCGGCCGTCAGGGCCAGCAAGGCCTTGCGCGTGTGCAGGCGACGCCAGAACTGGTCCCAGCGACTCAGGCCGGACGACGCATTGCCCATGCCCGCCTCCCGCGTGCCGTTGTTCTGCCCGGTCGCCAGTTCCTGACTGTGTAACGTCAGCCGCACATCGCTCAAACCGTTCATCTTGGATGCTCCTGTTTACTTGGGTAGCCAGAGGTTCCATGATGCGTGGGCGCGCAAAAGCATTACAGATTCAAAGCATTTGTATTTATTCCATACAGTCTTGCCGATTCCGCCACTGAATCCTCATTTTTCGCCCGATCTGTACTGGTTAACCGATCACCCTTATCGAGGCTGCACCATGACCCTTTACGTCAACCTCGCCGAATTGCTCGGCACACGTATCGAACAGGGCTTCTATCGCCCCGGTGACCGGCTGCCTTCGGTACGGGCGCTGAGCGTCGAGCACGGCGTCAGCCTGAGCACGGTGCAGCAGGCCTATCGGGTGCTGGAGGACAGCGGGCTGGCCATGCCACGGCCCAAGTCCGGGTACTTCGTCCCCGCCAGCCGCGAACTGCCGGATTTGCCGGCAGTCGGCCGCCCGGCCCAACGGCCGGTGGACATATCCCAATGGGATCAGGTGCTGGAGTTGATTCGCGCCGTGCCGCGCAAAGACGTGGTGCAACTGGGCCGTGGCATGCCGGACATCACCAGTCCGACGATGAAACCGCTGCTGCGTGACCTGGCGCGAATCAGCCGGCGGCAGGACATGCCCGGTCTGTATTACGACAACATCCACGGCAACCTCGAACTGCGCGAACAGATCGCTCGCCTGATGCTCGATTCCGGCTGCCAGCTGAGCGCCAGCGAACTGGTGGTCACCACCGGTTGCCACGAAGCGCTGTCCACCAGCATTCGTGCAATCTGCGAGCCTGGCGACATTGTCGCGGTGGACTCGCCGAGCTTTCACGGCGCGATGCAGACCCTCAAGGGCCTGGGCATGAAAGCCCTGGAAATCCCCACCGACCCGCTGACCGGCATCAGTCTCGAAGCGCTGGAACTGGCCCTGGAACAGTGGCCAATCAAGGTCATACAGCTGACTCCCAACTGCAACAACCCGTTGGGCTACATCATGCCGGAGTCGCGCAAACGCGCATTGCTGACGCTTGCCCAGCGCTATGACGTGGCGATCATCGAGGACGATGTGTATGGCGAACTGGCCTATACCTATCCGCGCCCACGCACGATCAAGTCCTTCGACGAGGACGGTCGCGTCCTGTTGTGCAGCTCGTTTTCCAAGACCCTGGCGCCGGGCCTGCGCATCGGCTGGGTCGCGCCCGGTCGCTATCTGGAACGGGTGCTGCACATGAAATACATCAGCACCGGATCCACAGCGCCACAGCCGCAGATCGCCATCGCCGAGTTTCTCAAGGGTGGCCACTTCGAACCACATTTGCGGCGGATGCGCACGCAATACCAACGCAATCGCGACGTGATGATTGATTGGGTGACCCGCTATTTCCCGGCCGGCACTCGCGCGAGTCGCCCACAAGGCAGCTTCATGCTGTGGGTCGAACTTCCGGAAGGTTTCGACACCCTGAAACTGAATCGTGCATTGCACGACCTGAGCGTACAGATTGCCGTGGGCAGCATTTTTTCCGCCTCCGGCAAGTACCGCAATTGCCTGCGCATGAACTACGCTGCCAAGCCAACACCGCAGATCGAAGACGCGGTGCGCAAGGTCGGTGCGACAGCGATCAAACTGCTGGAGGAAACCGATCAGCTCTGCGACTGACTTTTATTCGGGGATCAGCGTCCATATGCCTATCTGCGCCGCCAAACGGAACGATCCTACGTGAGAGTCAGACAGCCCCTGCTTGCTCTTCTGCTACTCGCCGCGTTCCTGGGCGGTTGCTCCAGCTTCGACGTTCAGCGTGTGCCGAGCCAGGCGCTGCCGGCTGCAGACTCCGCATTCGGTCGCTCGGTCCAGGCGCAAGCCGCACCCTACAACGGACAATCGGGTTTTCGCCTGCTATCGGACAGTACCGAGGCCTTCACCGCCCGCGCCGAACTGATCCGTAACGCCCAAAGCAGCCTCGACTTGCAGTACTACATCGTGCACGACGGCATCAGCACGCGCATGTTGATTGAGGAGTTGCTCAAAGCCGCCGACCGGGGCGTCCGGGTGCGGGTGCTGCTCGACGACACCGCCAGCGACGGCCTGGACCAGGTCATTGCCACCCTCGCCGCGCATCCGAACATCCAGATCCGCGTGTTCAACCCGCTGAACCTGGGCCGCAGTACGGGGGTGACGCGCACCGTGGGCCGGCTGTTCAACCTGTCGCAACAGCATCGACGCATGCACAACAAGTTGTGGCTGGCGGACAACAGCATGGCCATCGTCGGCGGGCGTAATCTGGGGGACGAGTATTACGATGCCAAGCCCAACATGAATTTCACCGACATCGACATGCTCAGTGTCGGCCCGGTCGCCGAGCAACTCGGGCACAGTTTCGACCAGTACTGGAACAGTGCCCTGAGCAAGCCGATCGACGAATTCCTGTCGAGCAAACCCACACTCCGGGACCTGGAAAACACCCGCGCCCGACTGGAAGAGTCCCTGGCGGAAACGCGCAAACAGAATCACGCGCTCTACAAACACCTGATGACCTTCACCACCCACCCACGCCTGGACATCTGGCGCCGCGAACTGATCTGGGCCTGGAACCAGGCATTGTGGGATGCGCCGAGCAAGGTACTGGCCAAGGGCGAACCCGATCCGCAGTTGCTGCTGACCACGCAACTCGCACCTGAACTCAATAACGTCAGCAAAGAGCTGATCATGATCTCGGCCTACTTTGTGCCCGGCCAGCCGGGGCTGGTGTACCTGACCGGGCGCGCCGATGCCGGCGTTTCCGTGAGTTTGCTGACCAATTCACTGGAAGCCACGGATGTTCCGGCGGTGCACGGTGGTTACGCGCCCTATCGCAGGGCGCTGCTGGAGCACGGCGTAAAGCTGTACGAATTGCGCAGCCAACCCGGCGAGGAAGGCGGCAGCGGTAGTGGGCCGCATCTGTTTTCCAGCAACGCCTATCACAGCTCTGACTCCAGCCTGCACAGCAAGGCGATGATCTTCGACCAGCAGAAGTCCTTTATCGGCTCGTTCAATTTCGATCCGCGCTCGGTGCTGTGGAACACCGAAGTCGGCGTGCTGGTGGACAGTCCGGAATTGGCCGCACGGGTCCGTGAACTGGCGCTGCAGGGTATGGCACCGGCCCTGAGTTATCAGGTGGAGCTGGAAAACGATCAGATCGTCTGGACCACCGAAGACGACGGGAAAATGCACACCCTGGCCAAGGAGCCAGGGAGTTGGTGGCGGCGCTTCAATGCGTGGATGAGCAATACGGTTGGGCTGGAGAAGATGTTGTAAGACTCGACCGCCACAGTTCTCCGATGCTCATCAGGCTGGCTGAGCAGTGCCAAACGCCCCTTGCCGCGACACCACAATCAACACCCCCAAGGCCCCTACCGCCATCAGCAATGGCAACGCATGGCCGTTGATCCACTGACTGCCGGCACCCGCCAGCAGCGGCCCGATCAGGCAACCGATCCCCCACAGTTGGGCGATGTGCGCGTTAGCCCGCACCAACGCATCGTCGCGATAACGCTCGCCGATCAGGATCAACGACAAGGTGAACAACCCGCCAGCGCTGGCGCCGAACAGCACCCACAAGGGCCAGATCAGCAGTGTGTCGATCAGCAACGGGATTGCCAGGCTCGACATCAGCAGGACCACTGCACAACCGGTGAACAACGCGCGCCGCGACAAGCGATCGGCCAACGCACCAATCGGCAATTGCAGCACCGCATCGCCGACCACCACCGTACTGACCATCGCCAGTGCGATTTCCGTGGTGAAGCCCTGACGCAGGCAATAGACCGGCAACAGCGTCAGGATCATCGCTTCGAACGCGGCGAACAGCGACACCGCCCAGGCAATCGCTGGCAGGCCACGACAGAAAGCGAGCAAATCACTCAAGGTCACGCTGCTGGCCTCGCTACTCGGCGCGCCACTGCGGCCCAGCAACAGTAACGGAGCAGCCATCAACAAACCGACACCCACCCAAAAGCCATAGTCGTGCTCGGTACCGAGGAAGCCCAGCAACACTGGCCCTGCCAGCTGACTCAAGGCGTAGCTGCTGCCATACAACGCCACCAGCCGCCCGCGCCATTGCTCGACCACCAGTTGATTGATCCAGCTTTCACCGATGATGAATACGAGGGTCAGGATCACCCCGATCATCAGCCGCAGCACCAACCAGACCGGATAGCTCGGCAACAGCGCCAGCAAACCGATCGAAACCGCCCCGGCCCACAGGCACAGGCGCATCAGATTGGCCGTGCCGAATCGCGCTGCCAGATGGCTGGAGATTTTCGCCCCCAGCAGGACACCGATGGCCGGCATCGCGGCCATCACGCCAATGGCAAACGAGCCGTAGCCCCAGCTTTCCAGGCGAAACGACACCAGCGGCATGCTGACACCCAGGGCCAGGCCGACACTCAGGACAGATGCCAAAACGGCGAAATACGTCGCCCAACGCATGTTCCACGCTCCTGTGGATTGATATTTTTTTCAGGACACACAAAACAATGTGGGAGCGGGCTTGCCCGCGAAGAGGTCATCACATCCAACATCAACGTTGGCTGATACACCGCCTTCGCGAGCAAGCCCGCTCCCACAAGGGATCTGTGTCGTTCGGGAGGCCTGCTCTGCAACAGACCTCCCTTAACGGCTTACAACTTGATCCAGGTCGCCTTCAGCTCGGTGTATTTGTCGAACGCGTGCAAGGACTTGTCACGACCGTTGCCGGACTGCTTGAAGCCACCGAACGGAGCGGTCATGTCACCGCCATCATACTGGTTGACCCACACGCTACCGGCACGCAGTGCGCGGGCGGTGAGGTGGGCCTTGGAAATGTCGGCCGTCCAGACCGCAGCGGCCAGGCCGTACGGCGTATCGTTGGCGATTGCGATGGCTTCTTCGGCGCTGTCGAATGCGATGACCGACAGTACCGGGCCGAAGATTTCTTCCTGGGCGATTTTCATCGCGTTACTCACGCCGTCGAAAATCGTCGGCTCAACGTAAGTGCCGCCAGTTTCCTGGAGCGTACGCTTGCCACCGGCCACCAGCTTGGCACCGTCGGCATGACCGGACTCGATGTAGGACAGCACGGTGTTCATCTGCTGGGTATCGACCAGCGCACCAACGTTGGTCGCCGGATCCAGCGGGTTGCCCGGCTTCCAGGCTTTCAGTGTTTCGATCACCAGCGGCAGGAATTTGTCCTTGATCGAACGCTCCACCAGCAGGCGCGAACCGGCGGTGCAGACTTCGCCCTGATTGAAGGCGATGGCGCCAGCTGCGGCTTCGGCAGCGTCTTGCAGGTTCGGCGCATCGGCGAACACGATGTTCGGGCTCTTGCCGCCGGCTTCGAGCCAGACGCGCTTCATGTTCGACTCGCCGGAGTAGATCAGCAGCTGCTTGGCGATTTTGGTCGAACCAGTGAACACCAGCGTATCAACGTCGTTGTGCAGGGCCAGGGCCTTGCCGACAGTGTGGCCATAACCCGGCAGCACGTTCAGCACGCCTTTCGGGATGCCGGCTTCGACAGCCAGCTCGGCGATGCGGATGGCGGTCAGCGGGGATTTTTCGGACGGTTTGAGGATCACCGAGTTACCGGTGGACAGCGCAGGACCGAGTTTCCAGCACGCCATCATCAGCGGGAAGTTCCACGGCACGATGGCGCCAACAACACCCACCGGCTCACGGGTCACCAGACCTAGCTGGTCGTGCGGGGTGGCCGCTACTTCGTCGTAGATCTTGTCGATGGCTTCGCCGCTCCAGCTCAGGGCTTGCGCCGCGCCGGGAACGTCGATGTACAGGGAATCGCTGATCGGCTTGCCCATGTCCAGGGTTTCAAGCAGAGCCAACTCTTCGGCGTGCTGTTTCAGCAGGCCGGCGAAACGGATCATGGTGGATTTGCGCTTGGTCGGCGCCAGGCGCGACCAGACACCGGAATTGAAGGTGGTGCGAGCGTTTTCCACGGCGCGCTGGGCATCGGCGGCGTCACAGCTGGCAATCTTGCCCAGCAGACGGCCATCGACCGGGCTGATGCACTCGAAGGTCTCGCCGGAAACGGCGGCGGTGTATTCGCCATTGATATAGGCGCGGCCTTCGATTTTCAGGTCGCGGGCACGTTGTTCCCAGTCGGCACGGGTCAGGGTGGTCATGCGAGTGTCCTCCTCTTATTGATACGACACCCGCGTTCTTCGCGGGTGCTGTCAGGAATTCTGCCCGGCCAGCCTGCTTTTCGGCCCAAGGCATTCACCACCCTAAACCAGCCGCATATGAAGTTTCAATATATTTGACAAAACGCTGGCAAACGGCCTTGCGATGTTCATTTTAATAAACATAGACTTTGAGCCTTTCTACGTAATCACGGGAGATAACAACAATGAATATCCAGAACGTCGTCGACTTCAGCCAGGCCACCACCGCCGCCGAACGCTACCGCCCAGACGCAGCCAAAGTGCTCAAGGGCGACCCGGAGCAAGCGGTTTACAACCACTACAACAGCCCTTGCGGTCAGTTGAACGCGGGTGTGTGGGAAGGTGCGGTCGGGCAGTGGGCGGTGAACTTCACCGAGCACGAATACTGCGAGATCCAGCAAGGGGTTTCGGTGCTACGTGACAGCGAGGGCAATGCCAAGACCCTGCGTGCAGGCGACCGCTTCGTGATCCCTGCCGGCTTCAAGGGCACCTGGGAAGTGCTGGAGCCGTGCCGCAAGATCTACGTGGCGTTTGAACAGAAGGCTTGAACCCACATCGAAACAGTCGCTGACACTCTGCCGCTGGCTCAGGGCAGCGACACCGGGTAAGACTTGCTGACAGGTGCCACGTATTTCATCGTCGGGACGGTAACGCACAGGACGTGCTGCCACCCGGCGACGCAGGCGCCCCAACCAACAGTCATGCAAGGAGGCAACATGCCAGTCTTACCCGATCAATGCGATCTCGCCATCGCCCAATACACCATCGGCCAGAAATGCACCCCGCAACTGCTTGAAGAAGTTCGCGCCCTGGCCAATGGCGCGCCAGTGCGAGCCACTGGACCCAAGTACCCTTCGAGCTGGGACCTGCGCCCGCGACGTATCAACCTGCATACCAATGCCGACAGAATCATCGTCAGCATCAACTGCGGCTGATTCGTTTCGGCACTGACAAAACAACTTGATTCCCGCGCAACAAAAAAGGCCCGTATCTCGCGATACGGGCCTTTTTCGTAAGAGGGAAAAATCAATTACTTGATTTTGCCTTCTTTGTAGATCACGTGCTTGCGAACAACCGGATCATATTTCTTGATCTCGATTTTGTCCGGGGTAGTACGCTTGTTCTTGTCGGTAGTGTAGAAGTGACCAGTACCGGCGCTCGAAATCAAACGAATCAATTCACGCATGATTAGCTCCCTTAAACCTTGCCATCGCGGCGAAGTTCGGCCAGCACGACAGTGATGCCACGCTTGTCGATGATACGCATGCCTTTGGCAGATACGCGCAGACGCACAAAACGTTTCTCTTCTTCAACCCAGAAGCGGTGATGCTGCAGGTTCGGCAGGAAACGACGACGGGTTTTGTTGTTTGCGTGGGAAATGTTATTCCCGGTTACCGGACCCTTACCGGTAACTTGACATACTCTAGACATGCCTCAGCCCTCTAAAACCACATGCCCAACCCGGCATGGGTTGGCCGCTTAATCTCTCAGTCATTTGGCGCCAGGCGCCGCGTTTCTTTAGAGGTCTTACCGGCTACACCTACAGTGAAGGAACCGGGCCCCTAGAAAAGAGCGCTGCTTTATACCAGAAAGACTGGAGAGCAACAACATTCAGTGTACGTAGAATTCACAAAAACCCCGTTTTCCGGGCTCCGAGCGCCTTGGACAAAGGCTATCGTCGATGGCGACCGCTCGTCGCAGAGTATCGCTCACCGAGTCGACCAGGGAGTTTGCTCGACCGCTGCACAGCAAAATCTGGCGCCTATAGTCCCCCCAAAATGAAAAAGGGGATAGTCATTTACAAAAGAGCCCACTAGGGTAAGCCTTTTCCAGACTGCACTTGCAGATGGGCCTTCGACCTGTAAAGGAAGCCGACCATGCGCCTTGCTGCCCTACCGCTGTTGCTCGCCCCGCTTCTGTTGAGCCCACAGGCCTTTGCCGCCGCCCTGAGCGTCTGCACCGAGGCCAGCCCTGAAGGCTTCGACGTGGTGCAGTACAACTCGCTGACCACCACCAACGCCTCGGCCGATGTGCTGATGAACAGCCTGGTGGACTTCGACACGGCCAGTGGCAAAGTGGTCGCCAGCCTCGCCGACAGCTGGGAAGTCAGCCCCGACGGCCTGACCTACGTCTTCAAGTTGCACCCACAGGTGAAATTCCATCGCACGGAGTACTTCACCCCGACGCGTGACTTGAGCGCCGAGGACGTGATTTTCAGCTTCGACCGCATGCTCGACCCGGCCAATGCGTGGCACAAAGTCGCCCAGAGCGGCTTCCCGCATGCGCAATCGATGCAGTTGCCTGCACTGATCAAGAAGATCGACGCCCTCGATCCGCAGACCGTGCGCTTCACCCTCGACCACCCGGATTCGACCTTCCTGGCGACCCTGACCATGGGCTTCGCCTCGATCTATTCGGCCGAATACGCCGACAAACTGATGAAGACCGGCACGCCCGAGAAGCTCAACAGCCAGCCGATCGGCACGGGGCCGTTCGTTTTCACCCGTTTCCAGAAGGACGCCTCGGTTCGCTACAAAGCCAACCCAGAATACTTCGGCGGCAAACCTTCTGTAGATCCGCTGATCTTCGCCATCACCCCCGACGCCAATGTGCGCCTGCAGAAATTGCGCCGTAATGAATGCCAGATCGCACTGTCGCCCAAGCCTCTGGACGTACAGGAAGCGCTGAAAGAGCCGACGCTGAAAGTCGAAAAGACTGACGCATTCATGACCGCATTCGTCGGCATCAACAGTCAGCATCCGCCACTGGACAAGCCTGAAGTCCGCCAGGCCATCAACCTTGCCTTCGACAAGGCCAACTATGTCAAAGCCGTGTTCGAAGACACTGCCGAGGCGGCCAACGGTCCGTACCCGCCCAACACCTGGAGCTACGCGAAAGGCCTGCCGGGTTACCCTCACGACATCGCGAAGGCCAAAGCCTTGATGGCCAAGGCCGGACTCAAGGACGGCTTCCAGACCACCATCTGGACCCGCCCTTCCGGCAGCCTGCTCAACCCCAACCCAAGCCTTGGCGCTCAACTGCTTCAGTCTGACCTTGCAGAAATCGGCATTCAGGCTGAAATCCGCGTGATCGAATGGGGCGAGCTGATCCGCCGCGCCAAGGCCGGTGAGCACGACTTGCTGTTCATGGGCTGGGCTGGCGACAACGGCGACCCGGACAACTTCCTCACGCCGCAGTTTTCCTGCGCCGCGGTCAAGTCCGGCACCAACTTCGCCCGCTACTGCAATCAGGACCTGGACAAGCTGATCAGCGCCGGCAAGACCACCGGCGAGCAAGGTGTGCGCAGCAAGCTCTACGAACAGGCCCAGGCGCAGATCCAGCAGCAGGCGCTGTGGCTGCCCCTGGCCCACCCGACGGCCTTTGCGTTGACGCGCAAGGATGTCGAGGGGTACTCGGTGAGCCCGTTCGGGCGACAGGACTACTCCAAGGTCAACTTCAAGTAATCTGGCACAACACAAAACCTGTGGGAGCGGGCTTGCCCGCGATAGCGGACTTTCAGGCAACATTTGCGCTGAATGTACCGCCGCCATCGCGGGCAAGCCCGCTCCCACAGGGTTCTGCATTCCTCCACCAGATCTACATCCACCCATACTCCGCCATCGACAACGGATCGCCGTCTCCAATGATGAAATGGTCGAGCACCCGCACGTCAATCAACTCCAGCGCCTTTTGCAGGCGCTTGGTCAGCACCCGGTCGGACTGACTGGGGTCGGTGTTGCCCGAAGGATGGTTGTGGCAGAGGATCAATGCCGCTGCGTTGTTGGCCAAGGCGCGCTTGACCACCTCTCGCGGATGAACGCTGGTGTTGTCGATGGAGCCGCGAAACAGCGTCTCATACGCCAGTACCTGATGCCTGGAATCGAGAAACAGGCAACCAAACACCTCGTGTGGCTCGTGGCGCAGCATCGATTTCAGGTACTCGCGAACCGCGTGCGGATTCTCCAGTGCCGATTTTTGGCGCGCACGCTCGGCCAGATGACGCCTGCTCATTTCTTGCGCAGCCTGCAACTGTGCAAATTTCGCCGGCCCAAGTCCCAACTGCTTGCCGAACGTTTCCTGATCGGCCTCAAGCAGCAAACGCAGGCTGCCAAACTGACTCAACAGGTGTCGCGCCAAATCTACGGCGCTTTTACCTACCACGCCCGTGCGTAAAAAGATCGCCAGCAATTCGGCGTCCGAAAGGCTTCCCGCGCCCTGTTCAAGCAACCTCTCCCGCGGCCGTTCCGCCGCCGGCCAATCGCGAATACTCATAGCACCTCCCTGTCTGTGGGCACCGCTGTTCCGTAGCGGTCGCTGTGATATCGTAGCCCATCTTTTTTGCGGGCGAATTCATCCTGGGGAGGGGGTTTCGCCACGTATGTCACCAACGAATTGAAAGGCAGGCCTATGCAGCGGCTGTATCGGAAACGCATTGTTCTGGGCGTCGGCGGCGGTATCGCTGCCTACAAAAGCGCCGACCTGGTTCGCCGCCTGATCGATCAGGGCGCCGAAGTGCGCGTGGTCATGACCCGTGGCGGCGCAGAGTTCATCACCCCGCTGACCATGCAGGCCCTGTCCGGGCACCCGGTCCACCTGGACCTGCTGGACCCGGCGGCCGAAGCGGCCATGGGCCACATCGAGCTGGCCAAATGGGCCGATCTGGTGCTGATCGCTCCCGGCACCGCAGACCTGATCGCCCGCCTGGCCCAAGGCATTGCCAACGATCTGCTGACCACGCTGGTGCTGGCCACCGACGCAGTGGTCGCCGTTGCACCGGCAATGAACCAGGCCATGTGGCGCGATCCGGCGACCCAGGCCAACCTGCACACACTCGAAAGCCGCGACATCAAGGTCTTCGGCCCGGCCTCCGGCAGCCAGGCCTGCGGCGACGTCGGCCTGGGACGCATGCTCGAAGCCATTGAACTGGCCCAGTGCGCCGCCGACTGCTTCCAGCGTCAGGCGCTGACCGGCAAGCACGTACTGATCACCGCCGGCCCGACCCAGGAAAACATCGACCCGGTGCGCTACATCACCAACCACAGCTCCGGGAAAATGGGCTTTGCCCTGGCCGAAGCCGCGGTGGAGGCCGGTGCCCGCGTGACCCTGATCACCGGTCCCGTGCACCTGCAGACCCCGGATCGTGTCACCCGCATCGACGTGGTCAGCGCCCGCGACATGCTGGCCGCCTGCGAAGCGGCGATCCCTTGCGACCTGTTCATCGCCTCGGCAGCAGTCGCGGACTACCGCCCGGAAGTCGTTGCCCCACAGAAACTCAAGAAAGATCCTACGAACGGCGACGGCTTGTTGCTACAGATGGTGCGTAATCCGGACATCCTGGCCACCATCGCCACCCGCCCCGACCGCCCGTTCAGTGTCGGTTTCGCCGCCGAGACCGAACACCTGCTCGATTACGCTGCACGCAAGTTGAAAGACAAGAACCTCGATCTGATCGTCGCCAACGACGTCGCCAATCCGAGCATTGGCTTCAACAGCGAAGAAAACGCCTGCAGCGTCATCGACCGCGAGCTTCACGCCACACTCTTCGCCCAGACCAGCAAGAGCAAGATTGCTCGCCAGCTGATCACTTTTATCGCCGAACGTCTGAACCAGGTTTAATTTACATGCACGCTTTGCAAGCCAAGATCCTCGACCCCCGCATCGGTACCGAATTCCCGCTGCCGCAATACGCCACACCAGGCTCCGCCGGCCTCGACCTGCGCGCCATGCTGGAACAGGACACCGTGATCAAGCCGGGTGAAACCGTGCTGATCCCCACCGGCCTGTCGGTCTATATCGGTGACCCGAACCTGGCAGCGCTGATTCTGCCGCGCTCGGGGATGGGCCATAAGCACGGCATCGTGCTGGGCAACCTGGTGGGGCTGATCGACTCCGACTACCAGGGCCCATTGATGGTCTCTTGCTGGAACCGTGGTCAGACCGAATTCACCATGCCGGTCGGCGAGCGTCTGGCACAACTGGTGCTGGTGCCGGTGGTGCAGGCCCACTTCGAGATGGTTGAAGAGTTTGTTGAAACCGAGCGCGGCACAGGCGGTTTCGGCCATACCGGTACCCGTTGATTCGATAGAGATCCATTGTGGCGAGGGAGCTCGCCACAAAATTCAAAATGTCATCTTCAAGGTTTAGCTCCGAAAATCAAGGCATTGCCCGGTCAATCCCCCGCCGCCAGGGGCGTCATGGCCCTTTCATACCACGAACTCTCTGTGGAAAACGCCGTCATACCCTTCAGTTTGAACCTGCCGTCAAATGAACCGGCGGCCTGTCCAGTCACTTTCGAGATGGAGCATTTCCACAGATGAACACCCCGGCCAAAGTCGCACCCAAGTTCCCTGACAGCATCTTCCGCGCCTACGACATCCGCGGCACCGTCCCGGAATTCCTGAACGCTGAAACCGCTTACTGGATCGGCCGCGCCGTCGGCTCCCAAAGCCTGGCCCAGGGCGAGCCAAACGTGTCCGTCGGTCGCGATGGCCGTCTGTCCGGCCCGGAACTGGTCGCACAACTGATCAAAGGCATCGCCGACAGCGGCTGCCACGTCAGTGATGTCGGCCTGGTCCCGACTCCGGCGCTCTACTACGCCGCCAACGTACTGGCCGGCAAATCCGGTGTGATGCTCACCGGCAGCCACAACCCGTCGAACTACAACGGCTTCAAGATCGTCATTGCCGGCGACACCCTGGCCAACGAACAGATCCAGGCCCTGCACGACCGCCTCAAGACCAACGACCTGAGCAGCGGCCAGGGCAGCATCACCCAGGTCGAGATCCTCGACCGCTACACCACCGAAATCGTCCAGGACATCAAGCTGGCCCGTCGCCTGAAAGTGGTCGTCGACTGCGGCAACGGCGCGGCCGGCGTGATCGCCCCGCAACTGATCGAAGCGCTGAACTGCGAAGTCATCCCGCTGTTTTGTGAGGTCGACGGCAACTTCCCGAACCACCACCCGGACCCGGGCAAGCCTGAAAACCTCGTGGACCTGATCAATAAGGTCAAGGAAACCAAGGCCGACATCGGCCTGGCCTTCGATGGCGATGGCGACCGCGTCGGCGTGGTGACCAACACCGGCAGCATCGTCTACCCGGACCGCCTGCTGATGCTGTTCGCCCGCGACGTCGTGGCGCGTAACCCGGGCGCCGAGATCATCTTCGACGTCAAATGCACCCGTCGCCTGTTTGCGCTGATCAAGGAATACGGCGGCCGGTCGTTAATGTGGAAGACCGGTCACTCGTTGATCAAAAAGAAAATGAAACAATCCGGCGCCCTGCTGGCTGGCGAAATGAGCGGGCACATCTTCTTCAAGGAGCGCTGGTTCGGTTTCGACGACGGCATCTACAGCGCCGCACGCTTGCTGGAGATCCTCAGTAAGGAGAAATCCTCGGCCGAAGAGCTGTTCGCGACCTTCCCGAACGATATTTCTACGCCGGAAATCAATATCCATGTGACCGAAGAGAGCAAATTCAGCATCATTGATGCATTGCACGATGCACAGTGGGGCGAAGGCGCTGACCTGACCACCATTGACGGCGTGCGAGTCGACTATGCCAAAGGCTGGGGCCTGGTACGCGCATCCAACACCACACCGGTGCTGGTGCTGCGTTTCGAGGCCGATGACGAGGCTGAATTGCAGCGCATCAAGGACGTTTTCCACGCCCAGTTGAAGCGTGTTGCACCTGATCTCCAACTACCGTTCTGATTCACCCGGAGCCCTGAATGACCCTCGAACGCGAAGCCGCCGCCAACACCGCCAAGGTCCTGTCCGAAGCGTTGCCTTACATCCGCCGTTATGTCGGCAAGACACTGGTGATCAAATACGGCGGCAACGCGATGGAAAGCGAGGAGCTGAAAACCGGCTTCGCCCGCGACATCGTGCTGATGAAGGCCGTGGGCATCAACCCGGTGGTGGTTCACGGTGGCGGCCCGCAAATCGGTGACCTGCTCAAGCGCCTGTCGATCGAGAGCCATTTCGTCGACGGTATGCGCGTCACCGACGCCGCGACCATGGACGTGGTGGAAATGGTCCTCGGCGGCCAGGTCAACAAGGACATCGTCAACCTGATCAACCGTCATGGCGGCAGCGCCATCGGCCTGACCGGTAAAGACGCCGAGCTGATTCGCGCGAAGAAGCTCACCGTTACCCGTCAGACGCCGGAAATGACCACCCCGGAAATCATCGACATCGGCCACGTGGGCGAAGTAGTTGGCATCAATACCGACCTGCTGAACCTGCTGGTCAAGGGCGATTTCATTCCGGTGATCGCGCCCATCGGCGTCGGTGCTAACGGCGAGTCGTACAACATCAACGCTGACCTGGTGGCCGGCAAAGTCGCCGAAGCGCTGAAAGCCGAGAAACTGATGCTGCTGACCAACATCGCCGGCCTGATGGACAAGTCGGGCACGGTCCTGACCGGCCTGACAACCCAGCAAGTCGACGACCTGATCGCCGACGGCACCATCTACGGCGGCATGCTGCCGAAGATCCGTTGCGCACTGGAAGCGGTCCAGGGCGGTGTGGGCAGCTCGCTGATCATCGACGGTCGCGTGCCGAACGCGATCCTGCTGGAAATCTTCACCGATACCGGCGTGGGCACCCTGATCAGCAATCGCAAGCGTCCTTAAGCGATAGCGCAAACAAAAAGACCCCGCTCGGCCTGGCTGAGCGGGGTCTTTTTCATACGGCGACAAACTTGTGGGGGTGGCGGTGCGGCGATCCGACTTGCCCGCGATAGCAATCTATCAACCAACATCCCTGTCGACTGACACTACGTCATCGCGGGCAAGCCCGCTCCCACAGGGATTTGTGGTCAGACACCAAACTGCGCGCGGTAGGCTTCCACGGCTGGCAGATGCTGCTTGAGCTGCGGATCGTCCGCGAGGAATTCCAGCACCTGATTCAGCGAAACGATGCTGATGACCGGAATGCCAAAGTCACGCTCGACTTCCTGGATCGCCGACAACTCGCCGTTGCCACGCTCCTGACGGTTCAGGGCGATCAGCACGCCGGCGGCCTTGGCTCCGTCCTGGGAAGCGATGATTTGCATCACTTCACGGATCGCGGTGCCGGCGGTGATCACGTCGTCGATGATCAGAACGTCGCCGGTCAGGGGTGCGCCAACCAGGCTGCCGCCTTCGCCGTGGGCCTTGGCTTCCTTGCGGTTGAAGCACCATGGCAGGTCACGGTTGTGATGCTCGGCCAGGGCCACGGCGGTGGTCGCCGCCAACGGGATGCCCTTGTAGGCCGGGCCGAACAGCACGTCGAACGCAATGCCGCTCTCGGCAATAGCTGCGGCGTAGAAGCGCCCCAGCTGCGCCAGGGCCGAACCCGAGTTGAACAAGCCGGCGTTGAAGAAGTAAGGACTGGTACGCCCGGACTTCAGGGTGAACTCACCGAAGCGCAAAACGCCGCGATCGATGGCAAAACGAATGAAATCGCGCTGATACGCTTGCATGAAAAAAACCCCAAATACCACGGATTTAGCTAATTAGCTTGACGCCGTGTATCATACACGCACGCGATTTTTGGGGCCATTTATGCGGATCATCAGTGTGAACGTCAATGGTATTCAGGCTGCAGTCGAGCGTGGTTTGCTCAGTTGGCTGCAAGCACAGAATGCCGACGTCATCTGCCTGCAGGACACCCGTGCCTCCGCCTTTGAACTGGATGACCCAGCCTTCCAACTGGATGGCTACTTCCTTTATGCCTGCGATGCTGAAGTCCCTGCCCAAGGCGGCGTGGCTTTGTATTCGCGGTTGCAACCGAAGGCTGTCATCAGCGGTCTCGGCTTCGAGACGGCCGACCGCTACGGGCGCTACCTGCAAGCCGATTTCGACAAGGTCAGCATCGCGACCTTGCTGCTCCCTTCGGGGCAGAACGGCGATGAAGACTTGAACCAGAAGTTCAAGCTAATGGACGACTTCGCCCGTTATCTGGATAAACAGCGGCGCAAACGTCGCGAGTACATTTATTGTGGCTCGCTGTACGTGGCGCAACAGAAGCTGGATATCAAGAACTGGCGCGACAGCCAGCAATCTCCGGGCTTCCTGGCACCTGAACGTGCCTGGATGGACGAAATTGTCGGCAACATGGGTTATGTCGACGCCCTGCGCGAAGTCAGCCGTGAAGGCGACCAGTACAGCTGGTGGCCGGACAACGAACAGGCGGAGATGCTCAACCTCGGTTGGCGCTTCGACTATCAACTGCTGACCCCGGGCCTGCGCCGCTTCGTACGTAGCGCACGCCTGCCACGCCAGCCGCGGTTCTCACAACACGCGCCGCTGATCGTGGACTACGACTGGACGCTGACGATCTAAGTGATTTTTCACTGGTCGGCCTGATAGACAGTTGAAAAAAATGCCCGTATCGCAAGATACGGGCATTTTTTATGCGCTCTATTCAGGGGGTCCCAACGGCCTGAACTTCAAACCTCGGCGAAAAACGGCAGTGCAAGGTACAACTTGATGACGATGACATTAATGATGTCGATGAAGAAAGCACCCACCATTGGCACCACCAGGAACGCTATCTGAGAAGGCCCATAGCGCTGTGTCACCGCTTGCATATTGGCGATGGCCGTTGGCGTGGCACCCAGTCCAAAACCGCAATGCCCTGCCGCCAATACAGCCGCGTCGTAGTTACTACCCATCATCCTGAATGTCACAAAAATCGCAAACAGGGCCATGACCAACGTTTGTGCAGCCAGGATGATAAAGATCGGCAACGCCAGTGCAGCCAGATCCCACAACTTGAGCGACATCAAAGCGATTGCCAAAAACAGCGACAAACTGACATTCCCCAGCACGGAGACTTCTCGCTCAAACACCTGATACACGCCAAGCGCCGAAAGCCCGTTCCGTAAAAGCACGCCCACGAACAACACGCAAACAAACGTCGGCAACTCAAATGCGGTTCCCTGAAGCCACCCATTCAGGAGTGAGCCCGCCAGCAGGCTGACAGCAATCAAAGCCAGTGTCTCGACTAGCGAAAACGATGTGATCGAGCGCTCTTTGTTCGGTTGTTCAAAGCCCTTGGGCAGCCGTGGCTTTTCCTGCTCGCAGCCGGGTGTCTGGACACGACTGATGAGCAGGCGGGCAACAGGCCCACCAATCAAGCCGCCCAGCACCAGGCCAAACGTTGCAGAAGCCATTGCCAACTCAGAGGCAGAGGCCAGACCGAACTTCTCGCTGAACGTCGCCCCCCATGCAGCACCTGTACCGTGACCGCCTGCCAGAGTAATCGAGCCTGTCAACAAGCCCATCAACGGATCGAGCCCCAACGCCGTTGCGAGCCCGATGCCCATGGCATTCTGGATCACCAGAAGCCCGACAACCGCCAGCAGAAAGATCCCCACTATGCGTCCGCCCTTCTTCAGGCTGGCGAAGTCTGCGCTCAAGCCAATCGTGGCAAAAAACGCCAACATCAAGGGAGTTTGCAGCGAGGTATCAAATCGGATTTCAATATCGAGGGTTCTCAAAACCAGAAGACCCAAGGCAACCACCAGGCCGCCTGCTACAGGTTCCGGGATATTATAAGTACGTAAAAAACCGACACGCGAGACAAGAGCGTGCCCCAACAAAAGCACTAAAGAGGCGGCGACAAGTGTTCCATAAAAATCGAGCTGAAGCATTTGGGATATTCTTGCTTTTACATTCAGGGGCGAACTTTTTACCTGGACACGCCTCTTGAACAGGTTGATCAATCTCAACACTGACTAGTATTAGATTCAGAGGCCGTCAATGGCCAGAATATATCGAAATATTTCTTTATAAATATTACTTGCGGCAACTTTATCAATCGCCAAGTCTCATTGCCAAGCATACAAACCGTACTGAGCTTTGCAGTTTGTGACTAAACGTGTAAGAAATTTTATTTGCACGAATGAACTTCGTTTGAATAGCGAGCAACCAAGTACGCAACATTAGAGATTAATCTGATTGCAAAAAAACAAATGCCCCAACATGTCGGGGCATTTGTATTGAACTGCGCTTAAAATAGCATCAGCGTCCTGGCTTACTTGATCAACCGCCAGGTGAACGGGTACCGATAAGGCTGCCCTTCATTGGCCTTCACCCCGGCGATGATCGTCAGCACCAGCGCACCGATCGCGACCAGGCCAAACAGGAAGAACCCGATAATCACCAGCATCAGCAGGAAGCAGATAGCCGAGGCGATCGCGACGGTTAACTGAAAGTTCAGCGCTTCCTTGCCCTGGGCATCGATGAACGGGTCCATCTCGCGCTTCATCTGCCAGAGAATCAGCGGGCCGATGATCGTGCCGAACGGAATCCAGATCCCCAGCAAGGCGGACAAGTGGCAAAACATGGCCCACTGACGCACCTCTTGGCTCGGCGTGGGCAGCGGCAGTTGCTCGTCACTCATGGTGTCCTCCTTGCCTGGAGCAGTCCGGTCAGTCAGCCAATGCGGCCTTTTGCAGTTCGAAGATCTCGTTCATGCCTTTCTTGGCCAGTTCAAGCATCGCGTTCAGCTCTTCAGGCTGGAACGGCGCGCCTTCGGCAGTGCCCTGGACTTCGATGAAACCGCCAGCGCTGGTCATCACCACGTTCAGATCAGTCTCGGCGGCCGAGTCTTCCAGGTAATCGAGGTCGAGCACAGGCTCCCCCTTGTACATGCCCACGGAAACCGCAGCGATCATTTGCTTGACCGGGTCGCCGCCCTTCAGGCCGCCACGCTTCTTGATCACTTTCAAGGCATCGATCAGCGCAACCATGGAACCGGTGATCGAAGCCGTGCGGGTACCGCCATCGGCCTGGATCACGTCGCAGTCGACGTACAGGGTGACGTCACCCAGCTTGGACATGTCCAGCGCAGCGCGCAGGGAACGACCGATCAGACGCTGGATTTCCAGGGTGCGGCCGCCTTGCTTGCCACGGCTGGCTTCACGCTGGTTACGCTCGCCGGTAGCGCGCGGCAGCATGCCGTACTCGGCGGTCAACCAACCCTGGCCCTGGCCTTTCAGGAAACGCGGTACGCCCGGTTCAACGCTGACGGTGCAGATGACCTTGGTATCGCCGAACTCGACCAGCACAGAACCCTCGGCGTGTTTGGTGTAGTTGCGGGTGATGCGGATCGAGCGGAGCTGATCGGCAGCGCGACCACTTGGACGTATCATAGGGAGTACCTGTACTGGGGACGGAAAACTGCGGAGCATTATAGAGCCGACGGCCGCCACTGGGCACTTCTAAAAAATTCCGCCGACGACCGAGGGCTCTGCACCGCGCGTCGGTGCAGGCCTGCCGCTCTTTGTCACACCGTGTGTTTGGGCGCATCCGCGCCACTGCGCTACAATCCTGCGCCTTTGCTGCCAGTCGGCTTTAATTCATTGATATCGGATTCCCGGAACCTCGGTTCTGTGCCGATCTGCCTTGCGAGGTACCTCCATGGTGCACAGCATGACCGCCTTCGCCCGCGTCGAGAAAGCCGGCGTCCAGGGCACCCTGAGCTGGGAGCTGCGCTCGGTCAACAGCCGCTACCTGGAACCCCACCTGCGCCTGCCGGAATCCTTCCGCGACCTCGAGGGCGCTGTTCGTGAAGCCCTGCGCCAGGGTGTATCGCGGGGCAAGCTCGAATGCACCCTGCGCTTTACCGAAGAAAACACCGGCAAAGCACTGCAAATCGATCAGGAGCGCGCCGCGCAACTGGTCGCCGCCGCCGAGACCATCGCCAGCCTGATCAAGAACCCGGCAGCGCTGAACCCGCTGGAAGTCCTGGCCTGGCCCGGCGTACTGGTAGGCGACGCCACCGACCCGCAAGCCTTGAACGCCGAAGCACTGGCACTGTTCAACCAGGGCCTCAAGGAACTGAAGGCCGGCCGCGAGCGCGAAGGCGCGGAGCTGGCGCGGCTGATCAACGAACGCCTGAATTCCATCGAAGAAGATGTGGTGACCTTGCGCGAACTGGTCCCGCAAATGCTCGCCACCCAGCGCCAGAAAGTCCTCGACCGCTTCGCCGACATGAAGGCCGAGATGGATCCGCAGCGCCTGGAGCAGGAAATGGTCATGCTCGCGCAAAAAAGCGACGTCGCCGAAGAACTGGATCGCCTGAGCACTCACATCATCGAAGTTCGCCGGGTGCTCAAATCCGGCGGTGCCGCCGGTCGGCGCCTGGACTTCCTGATGCAGGAACTCAACCGCGAAGCCAATACACTGGGCTCCAAAGCCTTCGACCCGCGCAGCACCCAGGCTGCGGTCAACCTCAAGGTGTTGATCGAGCAGATGCGCGAACAAGTGCAGAATATTGAGTAAGGCTACCCCCGACATGACACACAGCACCGGCACCCTGTACATCATTTCCGCCCCTTCGGGCGCGGGCAAGAGCAGTCTGGTCAAGGCCCTGACCGACGCAAATCCGGAGATCCGCGTCTCGGTCTCCCACACCACCCGCGCCATGCGTCCCGGTGAAGTGAATGGCGTGAACTATCACTTCGTCGACCGCAGCGAGTTCGTGAAGATGATCGAGCACGGGGATTTCCTCGAGCGCGCCGAAGTGTTCGGCAACCTCTACGGCACGTCGCAAAGCCACCTGCAGCAGACCCTGGACGAAGGCCACGATCTGATTCTGGAAATCGACTGGCAAGGTGCCGAGCAAGTGCGCAAGCTGATGCCTCAGGCCCGCTCGATCTTCATTCTGCCGCCGTCATTGCAGGCCCTGCACCAGCGTCTGACCAATCGCGGCCAGGACAGTGACGAAGTCATTGACGGCCGGATGCGCGAAGCCGTCAGCGAAATGAGCCACTACGTCGACTACGACTACCTGATCATCAACGACGATTTCGCCCACGCGCTGCACGATCTGAAGGCGATTTTCCGCGCCAATCAGCTGATTCAAAAGCGTCAGCAGCAGCGTCACGGCAAATTGCTGGCTGAATTGCTCGGTTAATCAGCTCTTCCCAAAACCGCTGCAAGGGCTTTACATTGGCACTTGCAGCGCGTTGAAGGGCTTGGTCAAAAAATCAGCGCTTCCCTAAACGCTGGTGATTTTTTAAACTGTCGAGTCCGCTCGCCCATCCGGGCAGCGCGCATATTGCATTTGCTACGAGGAAGACCATGGCCCGCGTAACCGTTGAAGACTGCCTAGAACACGTGGATAACCGCTTTGAGCTGGTCATGCTCTCTACCAAGCGTGCCCGTCAACTGGCCACCGGCGGCAAAGAGCCGAAAGTAGCATGGGAAAACGACAAGCCTACCGTCGTCGCCCTGCGCGAAATCGCTGAAGGCCTGATCGACTACGCAGCTATCGCCGAAGCCGAAATCGTTGAAGATGAACCGCTTTTTGCTGCATTCGAGGACGAGTCCAACGAGGCCGTCTAAGCCTATGCCTGGTCGACGTAGCACGGCGCGGGATAAAAGCTTACGGCAGGAGACATCATGCCGAGCATAGACGCCCTCGCCGATCGCTTATCGACCTACCTCGGCAAAGACCAGGTCAACCTGGTCCGCCGAGCGTATTTCTACGCCGAACAAGCCCACGACGGCCAACGCCGCCGTAGCGGCGAGGCGTACGTCACGCACCCACTCGCGGTTGCGAATATTCTTGCCGACATGCACATGGACCATCAGAGCCTGATGGCTGCGATGCTGCATGACGTGATCGAAGACACCGGCATTGCCAAGGAAGCGCTGCAAGCGCAGTTCGGCGAAACCGTGGCCGAACTGGTCGACGGGGTCAGCAAACTGACCCAGATGAACTTCGAGACCAAGGCCGAGGCACAAGCCGAAAACTTCCAGAAAATGGCCATGGCCATGGCCCGCGACATTCGCGTGATCCTGGTCAAGCTGGCCGACCGCCTGCACAACATGCGCACGCTGGAAGTGCTGTCCGGCGAAAAACGCCGGCGCATCGCCAAGGAAACCCTGGAAATCTATGCGCCCATCGCCAATCGGCTGGGCATGCACGCCATCCGCATAGAATTTGAAGACCTCGGCTTCAAGGCCATGCACCCGATGCGTTCCGCGCGGATCTACCAGGCGGTCAAACGCGCCCGGGGCAACCGCAAGGAAATCGTCAACAAGATCGAAGAATCCTTAAGCCACTGCCTGGCCATCGATGGCATCCAGGGCGAGGTCAGCGGTCGCCAGAAACACCTCTATGGCATCTACAAGAAAATGCGCGGCAAGCGCCGGGCCTTCAACGAGATCATGGACGTCTACGCGTTCCGGATCATCGTCGACAAGGTCGATACCTGCTACCGCGTGCTGGGCGCTGTACATAATTTGTACAAGCCGCTGCCGGGGCGCTTCAAGGATTACATCGCGATCCCCAAGGCCAACGGCTATCAGTCGCTGCACACCACGCTGTTCGGCATGCACGGTGTTCCGATCGAGATCCAGATCCGCACCCGTGAAATGGAAGAGATGGCCAACAACGGCATCGCCGCCCATTGGCTGTACAAATCCAGCGGCGACGAACAGCCGAAAGGCACCCATGCCCGCGCCCGCCAGTGGGTCAAGGGCGTGCTGGAAATGCAGCAACGCGCCGGCAATTCGCTGGAATTCATCGAAAGCGTGAAGATCGACCTGTTCCCGGACGAGGTCTACGTGTTCACGCCCAAAGGCCGGATCATGGAGCTGCCCAAGGGCTCCACGGCGGTCGACTTCGCTTACGCGGTTCACACCGACGTCGGCAACAGCTGCATCGCCTGCCGGATCAATCGTCGTCTCGCGCCATTGTCCGAACCGCTGCAAAGCGGCTCCACGGTCGAGATCGTCAGCGCCCCAGGTGCGCGGCCGAATCCGGCCTGGCTCAATTTCGTGGTCACCGGCAAGGCGCGCACACACATCCGCCATGCACTGAAACTGCAACGCCGTTCCGAATCCATCAGCCTGGGCGAGCGCCTGCTGAACAAGGTCCTCAACGGTTTCGACAGCTCGCTGGAAAAAATCCCGGCCGAGCGCGTCAAGGCCATGCTGGTCGAGTACCGCCTGGAACTGATCGAAGATTTGCTCGAAGACATCGGTCTGGGCAATCGCATGGCCTATGTGGTGGCCCGCCGGTTGCTGGGCGAAGGCGAACAGTTGCCAAGTGCAGAAGGCCCGTTGGCGATTCGCGGCACCGAAGGCCTGGTACTCAGCTACGCCAAGTGCTGCACGCCGATCCCGGGCGACCCGATTGTCGGTCACCTGTCCGCCGGCAAAGGCATGGTCGTGCACCTGGACAACTGCCGCAACATCAGCGAAATCCGCCATAACCCGGAAAAATGCATCCAGCTCTCGTGGGCCAAGGATGTCACCGGCGAATTCAACGTCGAACTGCGCGTCGAACTGGAACACCAGCGCGGCCTGATCGCCCTGCTGGCCAGCAGCGTCAACGCCGCCGACGGCAACATCGAGAAAATCAGCATGGACGAACGCGATGGTCGCATCAGCGTGGTCCAGTTGGTGGTCAGCGTGCACGACCGCGTGCACCTGGCCCGCGTGATCAAGAAACTGCGCGCCTTGACCGGGGTGATTCGCATCACCCGCATGCGTGCCTAAGCCCTCATTACAAGGAGTCCTACATGACCAAGACTGTTATCACCAGCGACAAGGCCCCGGCCGCCATCGGCACTTACTCCCAGGCGATCAAGGCTGGCAACACCGTTTACATGTCGGGTCAGATTCCCCTGGACCCAAAAACCATGGAACTGGTTGAAGGCTTCGAAGCCCAGACCGTCCAGGTGTTCGAGAACCTCAAGGCCGTGGCTGAAGCTGCTGGCGGTTCGTTCAAGGACATCGTCAAGCTGAACATCTTCCTCACCGACCTGAGCCACTTCGCCAAGGTCAACGAGATCATGGGCAAGTACTTCGACCAGCCTTACCCTGCACGCGCCGCCATCGGCGTAGCAGCCCTGCCAAAGGGTTCGCAGGTTGAAATGGATGCCATCCTGGTCATCGAGTAATGCGTGCGGCGCAGCCTCGGGCTGCGCCGACTGCTCTGCTGTAAAGAATGCTTGAAAGGATTCCACCCATGCGCAACGCGCTTGCTCTCTCGCTGCTCGCCCTGTTCCTGGGCGGATGTGCCAGCAACCCTGCCGACCGCGACATCAGCGGCACCTGGATCAACCAGGTGGCGATCGATGCTGCCGCCAAAGGCGTCCCCCTGCGTGAAGCACTCCAGGCCTATGGCCCCAACCTGGAATGGGACATCAACACCAAGGCCGGTCAGGCCCGCTACACCAACGGTTTTGAAAATGTCGACGGCAAGCTGCTGGGTGAAGAGTCCGGCGCCTGGAAAGTCGACTTTTATGGCAGCTCGGCCAGTGAGTTGAAGCGTGACGGCAAGCAACTGAGCCAGTCCGCCAGCGACAACGAACCTGAGCAAGTCTTCGACCGCGTACAGATCCAGGTACCGGATGGCGCACCGATGGGCGCCAGCTTCGAACGTGCGCTGTATTCCGCCTACATGGGCGGCGGCTGGACAATCGTCAATGGCCCAGGCGAAGGCAACACGGTTCAATTCCAGGCCGACGGCCAGGTGACCGGCCTTCCCGGCAGCGATCGTTATGCGTTGTGCCTGGCCGGCGATTGCGCATCCATGAGCGGTGGCAATGACAACATGTGGCTGCAACTCAATGGCCAGGGCAACGCCTGGATCTTTGCGCGCAAAGGCAAGGAACTGGAGATTTTCCAGACCGTGAACACGGCGCAGGCGGACGAGATGCCCTCGTTCACCCCGGGTGAGCGCAAGTGGTTGCTCGAGAAGCAATAAGCGTCCGTTGAAGCACCACAAAACACTGTGGGAGCGAGCTTGCTCGCGATGAGGCCATAACATCCAATATCATCGTTGACTGTTATGCCGCCATCGCGAGCAAGCTCGCTCCCACAGGTGTTTACGGTGCCTGGAAGTCAGCAGCGCCCCTCAAGAATCGCCGCATACCCCTCGCGGAAACTCGGGTACTTCGGCACCCAGCCCAACGCTTTTGCCCGCGCATTACTGCAGCGCTTACTGCCAGTGCGTCGCACGCTGTCGCCATCCGCCCATTCGGTCACGCCCAAGTACTCACGCAACCAGCCCACCACATCCGCCAGCGCTGCCGGCGCGTCATCGACGCCGATGTAGACATCATCCAGCGCCACGCCGCGCCGATCCGCCTCAAGCAGGCACCCGATCAACCCGGCGGCATCGTCGGCATGAATCCGATTGGCATACAAAGGCGGCTCGACCGCCACGCGATAACCCCGGCGCACCTGGGTCAGCAGCCATTCACGGCCGGGGCCGTAAATGCCAGTCAGACGCACGATGCTCGCCGGAATGCCGCTTTTGAGGGCAAGTTGCTCGGCTTCGAGCATCACACGCCCGGAATAGCCCGCCGCCACGGCCGGTGAGGCCTCGTCGACCCATTCGCCATTCTGCTGACCGTAGACACTGCTACTGGAAACAAACAACAGGCGACTGGGCATCTGCCCGTAGTCGTCCAGCCACTCCAGCACATGCTCCAGGCCCTGGACATACGCAGCGCGGTAGCCGGCTTCGTCGTGATCGGTGGCCGCAGCGCAATACACCAGGTAATCCACAGCGCCGATTGGCCAGGTAGCCGGGCAGTCTTTGTTGAACAGGTCACCGGCCACGCCGATGACACCCTTGGGCAGGCGTGAAACGTCGCGTCGCAGGCCATGGACCTCCCACCCCGCCGCCAGCAATTGTGTGGCCAGGCGGCTGCCGACATCACCGCAGCCGGCGATCAAAACAGTAGGCGCAGACATCAGAAAACTCCCATCGGAAAGCCACAGACTAGCGCCGGCAATAGACAGGCGGCTAGCAATGCAGGAAAAAAAGAGACGCTATTACTTCTGTTAACAAGAATTACTTGCAATAATGCGCCCCACTTTTGTTCTCGGCCTTTCGAGGCCTGGAAGAACATCACCCGTTTTTTCTCTCAGGTCCGGCCAGCATGACACGCAATCAAATCTCCGCTTCGCCAACCAAACGACCTCGCGCCTGGAGCGCGGTGGCCGCCCTGTTCCTCAGCCTGATGCTCGCGCCAGTCGCCGCTTTCGCCGATGCCCAGGCGCCAGCCACACCGGCCGCCACCGCGCCGGCTCCGGCCGATCACGCCGCCCCGGTCGCTGCTCCGGCCGCTGCTCCGGCCGCGACCGATCCTGCCCAGGCCGCACCGGCAGAAGCGTTGGGTGAAGACGTCCCAGAAGTCCTCGAAGCCGACAACACCTTGGGCATGGCTCATGACCTGTCGCCTTGGGGCATGTACCAGAACGCCGACATCATCGTGAAAATCGTGATGATCGGTCTGGCCATCGCTTCGATCATCACCTGGACCATCTGGATAGCCAAGGGCTTCGAGCTGATGGGCGCCAAGCGTCGTCTGCGCGGCGAAATCGCCCACCTGAAAAAAGCCGCCACCCTGAAAGAGGCCAGCGCTACCGCGGCCAAGGAAGGCACCCTGGCCAACTTGCTGGTGCATGACGCCCTTGAAGAAATGCGCCTGTCCGCCAGCAGCCGCGAGAAAGAAGGCATCAAGGAACGCGTCAGCTTCCGTCTTGAGCGCCTGGTCGCGGCCTGCGGTCGCAACATGAGCAGCGGCACCGGCGTGCTGGCCACCATCGGCTCCACCGCGCCGTTCGTCGGCCTGTTTGGTACCGTATGGGGCATCATGAACAGCTTCATCGGCATCGCCAAGACCCAGACCACCAACCTCGCGGTCGTCGCTCCCGGTATCGCCGAGGCCCTGCTGGCTACCGCGCTGGGCCTGGTTGCAGCGATCCCTGCGGTCGTGATCTACAACGTCTTTGCCCGCTCCATCGCCGGTTACAAGGCTCAGGTGTCCGACGCGTCGGCACAGGTCCTGTTGCTGGTCAGCCGCGACCTCGACCACCAGCCTGAGCGCAGCTCGCAACCGCACATGGTGAAAGTGGGGTAATCGGCCATGGGCCTGCATTTGAAAGAAGGGGCAGACGACGATCTGTCCGAAAACCACGAAATCAACGTTACGCCGTTCATCGACGTGATGTTGGTGCTGTTGATCATCTTCATGGTGGCGGCCCCGCTGGCCACCGTGGACATCAAGGTCGACCTGCCCGCCTCGACCGCCAAACCGGCGCCGCGGCCAGAGAAACCGGTGTTCCTCAGCGTCAAGGCCGACCAGCGCCTGTTCCTTGGTGAAGACGAAGTGAAGGCCGAAGCACTCGGCGCCACCCTCGACGCCAGGACCCAGGGCAAGAAAGACACGACAATCTTCTTCCAGGCCGACAAAGGCGTGGATTACGGCGACCTGATGAGCGTGATGGACAACCTGCGCTCTGCCGGTTACCTGAAGGTAGGTCTGGTCGGACTCGAGACGGCAGCCAAGAAATGATCACGACGCGCCATAAGCTGACGCGTTACAGCGGTAGCCTGGCCGTGGTGCTGGGCGTTCACGCGCTGGCCATCGCGCTGGCGCTGAACTGGTCCGCTCGTCCGCCCATCGAATTGCCTCCCCAGGCAATGCTGGTCGAACTGGCACCGGTTCCTGCCCCGCCACCGCCTGCTCCGCCGAAGGTCGTCACGCCTCCGCAGCCACCGGCTCCGGTTGAAGAACTGCCGATTCCCAAGCTCGCAGAAGCGCCGAAAGCTGAAATTGCCGTGCCCAAGCCCGTCAAGCCAAAGCCCAAGCCGCAGCCGCCCAAACCGGTAGAGAAGAAGCCCGAACCGCCGAAGGAAAAACCGGCTGAAGAAAAACCGGCCGAAACCCAGCAGACTCAGGCACCGACGGAGAAATCCGCCCAGCCTGCGCCGGGCCCATCACCGGCTCAACTGGCGGCCAAGGCCAGCTGGCAAGGCACGCTGTTGGCACACCTGCAGAAGTACAAGAAGTACCCTGCAAGTGCCCAGGCACGGGGCAAGGAAGGCATGAACCGTCTGCGTTTCGTCGTGGATGCCGAAGGCAATGTGTTGTCGTTTGAGCTGGTAGGCGCCTCGGGCACTGCCGATCTGGACCGGGCTACCCTGGAAATGATCCGCCGCGCTCAACCGCTGCCCAAGCCACCGGCCGACATGCTGACCAATGGCTCCATCGAAATCGTTGCACCCTTTGTGTATTCGCTGGAAAAACGCCGACGCTGATAACACCGGCAATCCCTGTGGGAGCGAGCTTGCTCGCGATGACGGCCTCACATTCAACTTATTCGCTGACTGTTACTCCGCTATCGCGAGCAAGCTCGCTCCCACAGAGGTTTCTGCCAGCTGGCAGGTCGCGCTCCAAGCCCAAAAGGCACCGAAAGGTGCCTTTTGCATATCTGCCAGCGGCAATCCGGCATTGCCCGGTGTCACTCGACGCACTCAGTCTGATAACGTGCGTCTATCGATTGCAGCCGGTATGCTTGGCCCGCAACTACATGGACGCTTGCTATGACCCTCACAGAATTACGCTACATCGTTACCCTCGCCCAAGAGCAGCACTTCGGCCACGCGGCCGAGCGTTGCCACGTCAGCCAACCGACCCTGTCGGTGGGTGTGAAAAAGCTTGAAGACGAACTCGGTGTGCTGATTTTCGAGCGCAGCAAAAGCGCCGTGCGCCTGACGCCGGTCGGCGAAGGCATCGTGGCCCAGGCCCAAAAGGTACTGGAACAGGCCCAAGGCATCCGCGAACTGGCCCAGGCCGGCAAGAACCAGCTGACCGCCCCACTCAAGGTCGGCGCTATCTACACCGTCGGGCCATACCTGTTTCCGCACCTGATTCCACAACTGCACCGGGTTGCCCCGCAGATGCCGTTGTACATCGAAGAAAACTTCACCCACGTGCTGCGCGACAAGCTGCGCAACGGCGAGCTCGACGCGATCATCATCGCCCTGCCGTTCAATGAAGCCGACGTGCTGACCCTGCAACTCTACGACGAGCCGTTCTACGTGCTGATGCCAGCGCAGCACCCGTGGACGCAAAAAGAGTCCATCGACGCCAGCCTGCTCAACGACAAGAGCCTGCTGCTGCTCGGCGAAGGCCACTGCTTCCGCGATCAGGTACTGGAAGCCTGCCCGACCCTGACCAAAGGCAACGACGGTGCCAAGCACACCACGGTGGAATCCAGTTCCCTGGAAACCATTCGCCACATGGTCGCCTCGGGCCTCGGGATATCTATCCTGCCGTTGTCGGCAGTCGACAGCCATCACTACGCCCCCGGCGTGATCGAAGTGCGACCGTTGTCGGCACCCGTACCGTTCCGCACCGTGGCCATTGCCTGGCGCGCCAGCTTCCCGCGTCCGAAAGCGATTGAAATCCTCGCTGACTCCATTCGCCTGTGCTCGGTGGCCAAGCCAGCGGCGCAAGTCGCTGCGGGCTAAGCAACGGTCATGAGCGAGTTGTCGCAAGTGTCGGTGACGGCACTCAAGGGTGTCGGTGAGGCCATGGCCGAGAAACTGGCCAAGGTCGGCCTGGAAAACCTCCAGGACGTGTTATTCCACCTGCCCCTACGCTATCAGGACCGTACTCGCGTGGTGCCGATCGGCGCACTGCGGCCCGGGCAAGATGCGGTCATCGAAGGCACCGTCAGCGGTGCCGATGTGGTCATGGGCCGGCGGCGCAGCCTCGTGGTTCGGCTGCAGGACGGCACCGGTGGCTTAAGCCTGCGTTTCTACCATTTCAGCAACGCGCAAAAAGAAGGCCTCAAACGCGGCACGCGGATTCGCTGCTACGGCGAGGCGCGGCCCGGTGCCTCGGGGCTGGAGATCTACCACCCGGAATACCGCGCCATCACCGGCGACGAACCACCACCGGTGGATGAAACCCTGACCCCGGTCTACCCGCTGACCGAAGGCCTGACCCAACAGCGCTTGCGCCAGTTGTGCATGCAGACCCTCACCCTGCTCGGCCCCAGCAGCCTGCCCGACTGGCTGCCGAACGAACTGGCCCGCGACTACCAATTGGCGCCGCTGGCCGATGCGATCCGCTACCTGCACAACCCGCCCGCCGATGCCGACGTCGATGAACTGGCCCTCGGTCACCACTGGGCGCAGCACCGTCTGGCCTTCGAAGAACTGCTGACCCATCAACTGTCGCAACAACGCCTGCGCGAAAGCATGCGCGCCCTGCGTGCGCCAGCAATGCCCAAAGCCACCAAGCTGCCGGCCAAATACCTGGCCAACCTCGGCTTCAACCCGACCGGTGCCCAGCAACGGGTCGGCAACGAAATCGCCTACGACCTCAGCCAGCACGAACCAATGTTGCGACTGATCCAGGGTGACGTCGGCGCCGGCAAAACCGTGGTCGCCGCCCTCGCCGCGCTGCAAGCGTTGGAGGCCGGTTATCAGGTCGCGCTGATGGCGCCCACCGAGATTCTCGCCGAGCAACACTTCATCACCTTCAAGCGCTGGCTCGAGCCACTGGGCATTGAAGTCGCGTGGCTGGCCGGTAAGCTCAAGGGCAAGAACCGCGTAGCCGCGCTGGAGCAAATCGCCAACGGCACGCCGATGGTGATCGGCACCCACGCGTTGTTCCAGGACGAAGTGCAATTCAAGAACCTGGCGCTGGTGATCATCGACGAACAGCACCGTTTCGGCGTACAGCAGCGTCTGGCCTTGCGGCAGAAAGGCGTCGGCGGGCGCATGTGCCCGCACCAGTTGATCATGACCGCCACGCCGATTCCGCGCACGCTGGCCATGAGCGCCTACGCCGATCTCGACACCTCGATCCTCGACGAATTGCCGCCCGGCCGAACCCCGGTCAATACCGTGCTGATCACCGACACCCGGCGGGTCGAAGTCATCGAGCGGGTGCGCAGCGCTTGCGCCGAAGGGCGTCAGGCCTATTGGGTGTGCACGCTGATCGAAGAGTCGGAAGAGCTGACCTGCCAGGCCGCCGAAACCACTTTTGAGGACCTCACCGCCGCCCTCGGCGAATTGAAAGTCGGGCTGATCCACGGCCGCATGAAGCCTGCGGAAAAAGCCGCGGTGATGGCCGAATTCAAGGCCGGCAACCTGCAATTGCTGGTAGCGACCACGGTGATCGAAGTGGGCGTCGACGTACCCAACGCCAGCCTGATGATTATCGAGAACCCCGAACGCCTGGGCCTGGCGCAATTGCACCAGCTGCGCGGCCGCGTCGGCCGGGGCAGCGCCGTCAGCCATTGCGTGCTGCTCTACCATCCGCCGCTGTCGCAGATCGGCCGCCAGCGCCTGGGCATCATGCGCGAAACCAACGACGGTTTTGTCATCGCCGAAAAGGATCTGGAACTGCGCGGCCCCGGCGAAATGCTCGGCACCCGGCAGACAGGTTTGCTGCAATTCAAGGTCGCCGACCTGATGCGCGATGCCGATTTGCTGCCCGCCGTGCGGGATGCTGCCCAGGCATTGCTCGAGCGCTGGCCGACCCACGTCAGCCCGCTACTCGACCGTTGGCTGCGTCATGGCCAACAATACGGCCAAGTGTGACAACCGTCACGGTTTCTGAGGCGTGGCCCCAAGCAAGCTGGTTATACTCCCGCAATTGTTTTAGTCCGGATACAGACCATGACCGAAGTTGCCTTCGCACCCGACACCCCGCACGCTCCGTCGGTCATTCGGCTGATGCTGGGCAAATTGGGCATTGCCTACGAAGAAGTGCTGGACCGTCACGGCCTGAATGCCGCGCGCAAAGTGCAGGCCGTTCTGCTGGATGACAGCGTTGGCGTGCTAATGGTGCTGTTCCCGCAGAGCCAATTGCTGGACCTCAATCGCCTCACTGAACTCACCGGTCGCCGCCTCGCCGCCGTACCGACCGAACGCCTGAAAAAAATGCTCGGCAAGCACAATCTCAGCTTGCTGCCGGGCCTACCGGCGCTAACCAGTTCACCGTGCCTGTACGACGCAAGCCTGCTGCGCGAGCCGAAGTTGCTGATCAACTCCGGTGAGCCGGGCGTGCTACTGGAAATTTCCAGCGAAGACTTCAAGACGACCATGCTGACCAAGGCCAGCGCCGCCAACTTCGGCGAAAACCTGACCAGCATCCGTCCGAACCTCAACCGCCCCGATGACGACCGCGAGGAAATCACCCAGGCCGTCCAGGCGTTCACCGCGCGGCGCATCCAGCAGCGTCTGGAAGCGACCATCGAAATTCCGCCGTTGGCCGAAACCGCGCAAAAAATTATCAAGCTGCGCGTAGACCCCAACGCCACCATCGACGACATCACCGGCGTGGTCGAAACCGACCCGGCGCTGGCTGCACAAGTCGTGAGCTGGGCGGCATCGCCGTATTACGCCTCACCAGGCAAGATTCGCTCGGTGGAAGATGCCATCGTCCGGGTGCTGGGCTTCGACCTGGTGATCAACCTGGCGCTGGGCCTGGCCTTGGGCAAAACCCTGAGCCTGCCCAAGGACCACCCGCAACACTCCACGCCGTACTGGCAGCAATCGATCTACACCGCCGCCGTCATCGAAGGCCTGACCCGCGCCATGCCGCGCGCCCAGCGCCCGGAAGCCGGCCTGACCTACCTCGCCGGCCTGTTGCACAACTTCGGCTACCTGCTGCTGGCCCACGTGTTCCCACCGCACTTCTCGCTGATCTGCCGCCACCTGGAGGTCAACCCGCACCTGTGCCACAGCTTCGTGGAACAACACCTGCTGGGCATCAGCCGGGAACAGATTGGTACGTGGCTGATGCGCTACTGGGACATGCCTGAAGAACTGGCCACCGCCCTGCGCTTCCAGCACGACCCGGCCTACGACGGCGCCTACGCCGAATACCCGAACCTGGTGTGCCTGTCGGTGCGCCTGCTGCGCAGCCGTGGCATCGGCTCCGGCCCCGACGAAGACATCCCCGACGCCCTGCTCGAACGCCTCGGCCTGAGCCGCGAAAAAGCCAACGACGTGGTCAGCAAAGTCCTCGAGGCCGAAGTGCTGCTGCGCGAACTGGCTTCGCAATTCACTCAAGGCTGAAAAGCAATCGCGAACAGACTCGCTCCCACAGGATTCAGGTGATCCCTGTGGGAGCGAGCCTGCTCGCGATGAATATCACTCGGTCTAACTGACAGCCCTCAAGCCTTGGGCTTGGCCTTCTTCGGCTTCAAATACTTGGTCAGCCCCTGGAACCAGATCACCAGCGCCGGGTTGCCCTTGATCTGAATCGACTTGTCCTGAATCCCCGTCATGAACGCCAGTTGCTTGTTCTTCGCTTGCATCGTGGCGAAGCCATACGCGGCGTCTTTAAAGGCAATCGCAAACGCAGGCTCGGCATGCACACCCGATTGGCTGGTGATGCGCTGGTCCTTCACACGAAAATGCCGCGCCACTTTCCCGTCCAGGGTCTGCAACTGAAACACCAGGTCCTTGTCACCCAACTGCTGCTGAAACGCCGGATTGGTCCGACTGGCCTTACCCATCAACAAACCCAGCATCCACAGCAGAAAACGAAATTTCATGCGCACAGCCTCAAGAGAAAAATGAACGGCTGGGGCAGTTTAACGGCTTCAGAGGATAACACCAGTATCAAGCTTCATTAGGAGAAGTTCATTACCATTACCTGCACGATGACTACTAAGTCACAATTATCAGCACATCACTCCGGCCACTCCACACGCTACTTCTGCACCTGAAGATACACATTCTGTAGGAGCTGCCGAAGGCTGCGATCTTTTGATCTCCCCACCCTGCAAACCTATCGGAAACTTCCTTCAAAATGCTGCGCTATGCATGAACTAGGCGAGTTTTGGATTCATCGATAACCTCAGATCGTCGACGCCAAAAACGGCGACCGGATGTGCAAGTCCGAAATCGGGAGCAAAACTTCTTAACCAAGGATTTACACCAATGACTCCGATACCCGACGCATCCGAAAACGAAGCCACATCCCCCTACGAATCCCTCGATTCCAAAAAACTCCACGAAGCCGCCGAACGCGCCCTCGATCACTATCTCGCCCCACCAAAACAAACACCAACGAATCGCAGCGGCCAACTCTTCAGCGTCTGCCCGGACATCAATACCGAAGCACTCCTGGCCAACGCCTCGGAAGATTTGCTGTCCATCAGCGCCATCGCCGCGGACCTGGCCGATGATGTAGACGGCTCGCGCCGCTCAGTAGCCCTGGCGATCAGTCGCGTGGCTGAGGGAGCGCATTTGCTGGTAGAGCGGGCGCTGGATCATCTGGATGAGCCGCAAATGGCGGCGATTCTCGCCAAGCAACAAAGCGGGCTCGGCTGATTCGCCACCCACAAAAAATGGGCACCCAACCCTGGTTGGCGTGCCCATTTTTTATTCCACTCCCCCGCTGTGCGGGAGGTGAAAAAGGATTACGGATTAACGCTGTCTTTCAACGATTTGCCTGGTTTGAACGCAACGGTGTTGCTGGCCTTGATTTTGACGGGTTCACCGGTTTGCGGGTTTTTGCCGGTGCGGGCACCGCGATGGCGTTGCAGGAAGGTGCCGAAGCCCACCAGCGTCACGCTGTCTTTGCGGTGCAGGGCACCGGTGATTTCTTCAAGAACGGCGTTGAGAACGCGGTTGGCTTGTTCTTTGGTGAGGTCTGCTTTTTCAGCAATGGCTGCTGCGAGGTCTGGTTTACGCATGTGAGTGAAGCCCCTTTGACGGTTTGTTGTTGTTATGTCCGTGCTGCTCTCTGCGGAGCAGCGCCAAAAGCGCCGCAGGTGCTCTACTCTGCGGCAGACGGGAGTGAGGATGGCACGCAGTGAGGCCCCGCGCCAGTATCGGCGCGGCCATTGTTAGGGCAAAAGGGGGGTGATTCCGACAGAACGACCGGTATTTACGCCAACAGGGCCGGAAGCTCTTTGTTCAGGGCCAGTTTTTCCATCACGGCGGCACCGGTGAGGGCGTAACCGAGCAGCTTGCCCGCAGCATCGCGGCATAAAACCTTGATGTCGGCACCCTGCCCTTCGACTGTCCAGATGCCTTCCGCGCCCCGTGGCGGCGGGGACACCACCAGCGGGCAGACTGGGGTTTTGACGGTGATTGGCATCGGGCCATAGGTGACGGCGGTCGGGTTGCCGGCCAGGGTTTGCGCCAGCGCCCTCGCACAGCTCATCAGGGGCATCACGTACAGCAGGTTCAGCCCGTCGACCTCGGCGCAGTCGCCCAGGGCGTAGATGTTGGCGTGGGAGGTCTTCAGGTGCCGATCGACCATGACGCCACGGCTGACCTGCAAACCGGCCGCTGCCGCTAGGTCGACGCGTGGGCGCAGGCCTATGGCCGAGACCACCACGTCGCACGGGATCACCTGACCATCGGACAGGTGCGCTTCCAGGCCGTCAGCCACGCGTTGCAGGCGGTTGAGTACCGGGCCGAGGTGGAAGCGCGCGCCGAGGCTTTCGAGGCCAGCCTGCACCGCAGCGGCGGCCGCCGGGTGCAGTAGGGTCGGCATGACTTGCTCACACGGTGCAACCAGCTGCACTTCGTAGCCGCCCAGGGTCAGGTCGTTGGCGAACTCGCAGCCGATCAGGCCCGCGCCGAGCAGCAGCACGCGGCGCTTGCCGGCCGCCGCCGCACGAAAGCGTGCGTAGTCTTCCAGGTCGTTGATCGGGAATACGCAGTCCGCCGCGTCGCCTTCGATGGGCACGCGCACGGTTTCGGCGCCCCAGGCCAGGATCAGGTCGCGGTAGATCACCGCTTCTTCACCGATCCAAAGGCGCTTGTGGCCCGGGTCGATGCCGCTGATGCGCGTGTGGGTGCGTATTTCGGCCTTGAGCTGTTCGGCCATGGCGCCGGGTTCGGCCATGCTCAGGCCGTCGGCATCCTTGTTTTTGCCGAAGCCGGTGGAGAGCATCGGCTTGGAGTAGGAGCGCCCATCATCGGCGGTAATCAGCAGCAGCGGGGTTTCGCTATCGAGTTTGCGAAACTCGCGGGCCACGTTGTAGCCCGCCAGGCCGGTGCCAATGATTACGACAGGTGCGTTCATTCCTTACTCCTCAATTATTCAGGCTGCGATTTCGATCATTTCAAAATCCATTTTGCCCACACCGCAGTCCGGGCACAGCCAGTCCGCCGGGACGTCTTCCCAACGGGTGCCCGGCGCAATGCCGTCATCCGGCCAACCGTCGGCTTCGTTGTAGATCAGGCCGCAGACGATACATTGCCACTTTTTCATCAGGTACTTCCTCAGGGTTCAGGCGTTTTGCCGGCCGGACGGTCGATGGTTGCAGCACTGCCGTCCAACTCAGCGCGTTTTGTACTGATCGGGGCCGTCGGATGCAAGCCTGTTCGGCGCAACGGCAGGCCATTTCAATCGATATCGGCGGCTGACATGTTAAGCTCGCCGCCTCATTTGCTGCCAATAATGACTCATTGTGCATCACACAGAATCCCCCTCTCCAGTTCCTCTCTGGCTCTCGCGCAGCGAACTGGCGCCCCTCCCCGATGCCTCCACCCTCGACTGGCTGTTCGACGAAGGCTCGCTGACCAGACGCCTGATACATCTGTCGAATGATGCCTTCAGCGTCTCGCCGATGTTCGAAGGCTGGCAACCCCTGCGTGCCGACGAATGCGCAGCACTGGACCTGGTCGATGGCAGTGAGGGCTGGGTGCGCGAGGTGTATTTGCGCGGTCATGGCCAGGCGTGGGTGTTTGCGCGCAGCGTGGCGTCACGCAGTGCATTGCAAGGCGATGGCCTGCACATGGACGAACTGGGCAGCCGCTCGCTGGGCGAATTGCTGTTTTGCGATCAGGCCTTCCAGCGCCGGGCCATCGAGGTTTGCCATTATCCGCAAGCGTGGCTGCCCGCCGAGGTGCAATCGCCTGAACTATGGGGCCGCCGCTCGCGCTTCGACCGCGGTGCGCTGAGCGTGCTGGTGGCCGAAATATTCCTGCCTTCCCTGTGGGACGCCGCCTGCGCCCAATCGGAGAACCGTTGATGTACCAAAGCCTGCTCAAGTCCTTGAACCGCTTGAACCCTCGGGCCTGGGATTTCATTCAGCTGACCCGCATGGACAAGCCGATCGGCATTTACCTGCTGCTCTGGCCAACACTGTGGGCGCTGTGGATTGCCGGCAAGGGGTCGCCGTCCCTGGCCAACATTGTGATTTTCGTCCTCGGCGTGGTGTTGACCCGCGCCGGCGGCTGCGTGATCAACGACTGGGCGGACCGCAAGGTCGATGGTCATGTGAAGCGTACCGAGCAGCGGCCGCTGGTGAGCGGCAAGATCAGTTCCAAAGAGGCGCTGGTGTTCTTCGCATTGCTGATGGGCGTGAGTTTCCTGCTGGTGCTGTGCACCAATGCCGCGACCATTTGGCTGTCGCTGGGCGGCCTGGCGCTGGCGTTCAGTTACCCGTTCATGAAGCGCTACACCTATTATCCTCAAGTGGTGCTGGGTGCCGCATTTTCGTGGGGGATGCCGATGGCGTTCACCGCAGAAACCGGTGAGTTGCCGGCTGTCGCGTGGTTGCTGTGGATCGCCAACCTGATGTGGACCGTGGGTTACGACACGTATTACGCGATGACCGACCGCGATGACGACCTGAAAATCGGCGTGAAATCCACGGCAATCCTGTTCGGCGACGCGGACCGGGCGATCATCCTGACCCTGCAAGGGCTGGCGTTGGGTTGCCTGCTGCTGGCGGGGTCGAAATTCGAACTCGGTGGCTGGTTCCACCTTGGGTTGCTGGCGGCGGCGGGCTGCTTTGCGTGGGAGTTCTGGTACACCCGCGACAAGGACCGGATGCGTTGCTTCAAGGCGTTTTTGCACAATCACTGGGCGGGCTTGGCGATTTTCGTCGGGATTGTGCTGGACTACGCGTTGCGTTGACCGTTGAAAAGATCGCAGCCCTGGGCAGCTCCTACCGGAGGCTGCGATCTTCTGCAGTGTTACATATGCTCGCGAACGACGTGCCAGACGTCTTTCTTCTTGTCGCCCTTCATTTCTCCGGGTGCCTTGTCGTCCTTGTAGTAGTACAGCGGTTTACCGCCATAGGCCCATTGCATTGTCCCGTCGTCACGCTTGATGACAGACCATTTGCCTTCAGCCTTGGCGCCCGCTTCCGCCTTGAGCGGTGGCCAGTACTCTGCACACTCACCTGTGCAGACCGACGTGCCACCCGTGTCCTTGTCGAAGGTGTACAGGGTCATCCCTTTGTGGTCGGTCATCATGCCGTCTTTCATCATGCCCGGTTCGGCGGCGAAGGCCATCGAAGGCAACGCCAGGGCAGCGGCCAGCAGCAGGGCCTTGATGGATTGCGAGTGTCGATTCATTTGAAGCCTTCCTTTGTGGTTGTCAGGATTCGGACTTAGAGCTTAGTCCAGGATCCAGCCAATCGCCGGTCGACTAAAATACTGTCACACGACTGCAATAATTCCGTTATCTAATGCGGCGCAAGACAGTTAAATGACAAGAGGACTAAGGGCATGGTTGGCAGGAGCATTCTGATCGTCGACGACGAAGCGCCTATTCGCGAAATGATCGCCGTTGCGTTGGAAATGGCCGGCTATGACTGCCTGGAGGCTGAAAACTCCCAGCAGGCCCACGCCATTATCGTCGACCGCAAACCGGACCTGATCCTGCTCGACTGGATGCTGCCCGGCACGTCCGGCATCGAGTTGGCCCGTCGCCTCAAGCGTGATGAACTGACCGGGGACATCCCGATCATCATGCTCACCGCCAAGGGTGAAGAGGACAACAAGATCCAGGGCCTGGAAGTCGGCGCTGACGACTACATCACCAAGCCGTTTTCCCCACGTGAGCTGGTAGCGCGCCTGAAGGCCGTGCTGCGCCGTGCCGGCCCGACCGATGGCGAGGCGCCTATCGAAGTCGGCGGCCTGCTGCTGGACCCGATCAGCCACCGCGTGACCATCGACGGCCGTCCTGCCGAGATGGGCCCGACCGAATACCGCCTGCTTCAATTCTTCATGACCCACCAGGAGCGCGCCTACACTCGTGGCCAGTTGCTGGATCAGGTCTGGGGTGGCAACGTCTACGTCGAAGAGCGTACGGTCGACGTGCACATTCGACGCCTGCGCAAAGCCCTCGGCGATGCTTACGAAAATCTGGTACAAACCGTGCGCGGCACCGGTTACCGCTTTTCTACCAAAGCCTGACCCGGACCTTTACCGCCCGACAAGCTGACAAGGACGCGCGTCAAGTGAACCAAAACTGGCATGGCACCCTTATTCGCCACATGCTGCTGCTGGTCACCGCCTGCTTGGTGATCGGCCTGATCACCGGCTATTACGGCTGGAGCCTCGCCGCAGGCCTGGGTCTTTACCTGGCCTGGACCCTCAAGCAACTGCTGCGTCTGCACGAGTGGCTGCGCCTGCACAAACCCGATGAAGCGCCACCCGACGGCTATGGCCTGTGGGGCGAGGTGTTCGACAGCATCTACCACCTGCAACGCCGCGACCAACGGGTACGTGGGCGCCTGCAAGCGGTGATCGACCGGGTTCAGGAATCCACCGCCGCGCTCAAGGATGCGGTGATCATGCTCGACTCCGACGGCAACCTGGAATGGTGGAACCGCGCCGCCGAAACCCTGCTGGGCCTCAAGACGCCACAGGACAGCGGCCAACCGGTGACCAACCTGGTGCGCCATCCGCGCTTCAAGGAATACTTCGAGCAAGACAGTTACGCCGAGCCGCTGGAAATCCCTTCGCCGACCAACGACCGCGTGCGCATCCAGCTGTACATCACCCGTTACGGCAACAACGAACACTTGATGCTGGTGCGCGATGTAACGCGCATCCATCAGCTTGAGCAAATGCGCAAAGACTTCATCGCCAACGTTTCCCATGAACTGCGCACACCGTTGACGGTGATCTGCGGTTACCTGGAAACCTTGCTCGATAACGTCGACGAGGTGAACCCGCGCTGGGGCCGTGCCTTGCAGCAGATGCAGCAACAAGGCGGACGCATGCAGACCCTGCTCAACGACCTGTTGTTGCTGGCCAAGCTGGAAGCCACCGATTATCCGTCGGACAACCAGCCGGTGCCGATCGACGGCTTGCTGCAATCGATCAAGAGCGACGCGCAGCAGTTGTCCGCCCAGAAAAACCAGAAAATCACCCTGGAAGCCGACCCGACGATTCTGCTCAAGGGCAGCGAAGCGGAGTTGCGCAGCGCGTTTTCCAACCTGGTGTTCAACGCGGTGAAATACACCCCGGCCGAAGGCAATATCCGCATTCGCTGGTGGGGCGATGACCAGGGGGCGCACCTGAGCGTGCAGGATTCCGGGATCGGCATCGATGCCAAACACCTGCCGCGCCTGACCGAACGCTTCTACCGCGTCGACTCCAGCCGCAACTCCAACACCGGCGGCACCGGCCTGGGGCTGGCAATCGTCAAACACGTCTTGTTACGGCATCGGGCACGGATGGAAATCAGCAGCGTACCGGGCCACGGCAGCACCTTCACCTGCCACTTTGCCCCGGCCCAGGTCACCAAATCACGGGTTATCAGCACCGCCGATTGATACCGGCCAGCACGCGCCACTAGGCAACCGCCCAGTCAGCCGCTACATTGGCTGACTTGCGCCTGCCTTTCAGGCGCAGTTTTTTCTTTCCTCTCGAATATACGGAACCCGCAAAACTCCATCATGGACCCTTCCCCTGGCTTGACCCTCGCTACAATTTTCGCCGACTTCGGCATGATTCTTTTTGCTCTGATCCTGGTTTTGCTCAACGGATTTTTCGTTGCGGCGGAATTTGCCATGGTCAAGCTGCGCTCGACCCGGGTCGAGGCCATCGCTGACAAAAACGGCTGGCGCGGGCACATCCTGCGTACCGTGCACAGTCAGCTCGATGCTTACCTGTCTGCCTGCCAATTGGGTATCACCCTCGCCTCCCTGGGCCTGGGTTGGGTCGGTGAACCCGCGTTTGCCCACATTCTTGAGCCGGTGTTGAGCGCGGTCGGCGTCGAGTCGGCCGAAGTGGTCAAAGGCATCTCGTTCTTCACCGCCTTCTTCATCATTTCGTACCTGCACATCGTGGTCGGCGAACTGGCCCCCAAATCCTGGGCGATCCGCAAACCCGAATTACTGTCGCTGTGGACCGCCGTGCCGCTGTACCTGTTCTACTGGGCCATGTACCCGGCCATTTACTTGCTCAACGCCAGCGCCAACCAGATCCTGCGCATTGCAGGGCAAGGTGAACCCGGCCCGCATCACGAGCATCACTACAGCCGCGAAGAACTGAAACTGATCCTGCACTCCAGCCGTGGCCAGGACCCGAGCGACCAAGGCATGCGTGTCTTGGCCTCGGCGGTGGAAATGGGTGAACTGGAAGTGGTCGACTGGGCCAACTCCCGCGAAGACCTGGTGACCCTGGAGTTCAACGCGCCGCTCAAGCAGATCCTGGCGATGTTCCGTCGCCACAAGTTCAGCCGCTACCCGGTGTACGACAGCGAACGCCAGGAGTTCGTCGGCCTGCTGCACATCAAGGATCTGCTGCTGGAACTGGCAGCGCTGGACCACATTCCCGAGTCGTTCAACCTCGCCGAACTGACCCGCCCGCTGGAGCGCGTGTCGCGGCACATGCCGCTGTCGCAGTTGCTGGAACAGTTCCGCAAGGGCGGCTCGCACTTCGCCGTGGTCGAAGAGGCTGACGGCAACATCATCGGCTACCTGACCATGGAAGACGTGCTGGAAGTGCTGGTGGGCGACATCCAGGACGAACACCGCAAGGCCGAACGCGGGATCCTCGCGTATCAGCCGGGCAAGCTGCTGGTGCGGGGCGATACGCCGCTGTTCAAGGTTGAGCGACTGCTGGGCATCGACCTCGACCACGTCGAAGCCGAAACACTTGCCGGGTTGGTCTACGAGAGCCTCAAGCGGGTTCCCGAAGAGGAAGAGGTGCTGGAAGTCGAAGGCTTGCGGATCATCATCAAGAAGATGAAAGGGCCGAAGATCGTTCTGGCCAAGGTGTTGATGCTGGACTGATCGAAATATCCGGATTCGAGTCGATGCCATCGCGAGCAAGCTCGCTCCCACACTGGAATGCATTTCAACTGTGGGAGCGAGCCTGCTCGCGAAAGCGTCAGACCAGACAACGCCTCACTGCTTGCCCAACGCAAAGTTAGGCAGCGCGCCCACCGGCTGGTTGAACTGGTACGGAATCGAGACCAGCCCCAGCCCGGTATTGCGCTGCACCACGAAGTGCAAATGCGGCCCGGTGCTGTTGCCGGTGTTGCCGGACAACGCCAGCGCACTGCCGACCGTTACCCGCTGACCTTCCCGAACGCAGACCGAGCCTTTCTTCAGGTGCAGGTAAACACCCATGGTCCCGTCATCGTGCAGCACCCGCACGAAATTGCCGGATGCGTCGGTGCCGCGCCCGCTTTGCCTGTTCTCGGTCTTCACCACCACCCCGCCTCGCGCGGCAATGATCGGCGTGCCCTCAGGCATTGCGATGTCTATGGCGTAACGGCTCTTGGGCCCGAAGTGGCTGTAGGGGCCATTGGCGCCCTGACTGATCCGGAACGGTCCGCCACGCCAGGGCAACGGGTACCGATAGCCCACCGTGGGCCCTGAGGGGTCGCCCAGGGAATACTTGAACTTCGGGACGTACGCGAGGGGCCTTCCACCTTTAGCCGCCGTGAGCTGCGCCAGGCGAACGCTGCTGCGTAGCGGTATCACACGCCGAATCGTCCGCCCCGGCACTCCGCTGGCGTTCTTTACCCCGGCAAAACTCAATTCGACTTCTACCGGCGCATACAGGTCATTGCGCACGTACACGCTGTGCACACCGTTCTTCTTCATGATGATAAGGCGCACCTGACGCTCGAGGTGCTCGACCATACCATCGCGAAAAACGAACACATGGGCGCCTTTGCTGGGGCGGTCGCTGTAGGAAACCACGCCATAGGCATCTTTGGATTTGTAGATGGTCATGGCCATGGCCGAGGTGGCGACCATGAACAGGCCACATAGAAGCAGCAGGCGCGAGAACATGAGCAAGGATTCTGTCGAGTGAGAACTGGGATTGAGCCTAGCAGCTGCAATGGACCCGGGTAGTCGGCAGATGTTTCAAAATGGGCCGTTCAGAAGATTTTCGGCAAGGCCAATGGACCCTTCGCGAGCAAGCCCGCTCCCACATTGGAATGCATTTCAAATGTGGGAGCGGGCTTGCTCGCGAAGGCGAACTCGCAGACGGCGCTGGATCAAGCGCCAGGAATAAAGTGCTTCTGCGCCGTACCACACGCAATCAGGCGCGAAATGTAATCGAGCTTCTGCGCATCCTGGTCGACAAAGCGGAAGGTCAGTTGCAGCCAGTCGCTGTCGGGCTTCGGTTCGTGGGCCACGACGGCGTGCAGATAGCCGTTGAGGCGGGCGACTTCGGCGTTATCGCCCTGCTCCAGGTCCAGCACGGCGCTGTCGAGGATCTGCGGCAGGGTCTCGGTACGCTTGACCACCAACAGGGCTTCCTTGAGGCTCAAGGCCTTGATCACACATTGCGCAATGCCGTTCGGCAAACGCAGTTGACCCTGGCCACGGCCACTGGTGGGTGCCGAAGAGGCCGCAGGCGCCTTGACCGGCGGGCTGTTGAGCAAACCTTTGGACGGTGCGGGTGCGACCAGTGGCGTGACGACGGGCGCCTTGCCACCGGTCAAGGCGGCGAGGGAGTCGTTACCGAATGCCGGACTCGTTTTGGTCGCGGCTACGTTGATCAAGGCGTCGAGCTTGCCGACCTTGTGCAACGCCTGCTTGACCTTGGTGATCAGTTGCTCGTTGGTGAACGGCTTGCTGACGTAACCGGAAACCCCGGCCTGGATCGCCTGGACAACGTTCTCCTTGTCGCCACGGCTGGTCACCATCACGAAGGGCATGGCCTTGAGATTGTCCTGCTCGCGGCACCAGGTCAGCAGCTCCAGGCCAGACATTTCCGGCATTTCCCAGTCGCACAGGACCAGGTCGAAGGCTTCCTTGGCCAGCATGGCCTGGGCCTTTCTGCCGTTGATCGCATCTTCGATCCGCATGCCCGGGAAATAATTGCGCAGGCACTTCTTCACCAGGTCACGAATGAACGACGCGTCGTCCACGACCAACACACTGACCTTACTCATCCACCACCCCTTTAAAAATCCAGGCCAGCATACCGCCTTACTGATGGCACATTGCCAAAAAACCTTCAGTCACGCCGGACTTTTCGTTCGCGGGGTGCTGCTTATCGAATTCGTGAAGCACAAACAAAAACGCCCGGCCAAAAGGCCGGGCGCTTTACTTTGGCAACCTTACTTATCGTCAGTTTTGCCCGGAACATTAGCGCTTTCGCCGGTTGTTCCTTCGACTTCTTCCTTCATGCGCTTGAGACCCAGGTGCCGCACGTCGGTGCCGCGTACCAGGTAGATCACCAGCTCCGAGATATTGCGCGCGTGGTCGCCGATACGCTCCAGCGAACGCAGTACCCAGATAATGCTCAGAACCCGCGAAATGGAACGCGGGTCTTCCATCATGTAGGTGGCCAGTTCTCGCAGGGCGGTCTTGTATTCGCGGTCGATGATCTTGTCGTACTGCGCCACCGACAAAGCCAGATCGGCGTCGAAACGGGCAAAGGCGTCCAGTGCATCGCGGACCATGTTGCGTACTTGGTCACCGATGTGGCGCACTTCCACATAACCACGCGGCGCTTCGCCTTCTTCGCACAGCTGGATGGCGCGACGGGCGATCTTGGTCGCTTCGTCACCGATGCGCTCCAGGTCGATCACCGACTTGGAAATGCTGATGATCAGGCGCAGGTCGGAAGCTGCCGGCTGACGACGGGCCAGAATGCGCAGGCATTCCTCGTCGATGTTGCGTTCCATCTGGTTGATCTGGTCGTCGATCTCGCGCACCTGCTGGGCCAGGCCGGAGTCGGCCTCGATCAGCGCGGTCACCGCGTCGTTGACCTGTTTCTCGACCAGCCCGCCCATGGCCAGGAGGTGGCTGCGCACTTCCTCCAATTCGGCGTTGAACTGCTGGGAGATGTGGTGTGTAAGGCCTTCCTTAGAAATCATGTCGTCTGCTCCGCAAAAGCTGTGAGCTGCAAGCTACAAGCTGCAAGCTGATGTATGTCGTACCCAAACCGCTCTGACTTGCCGCTTGAAGCTTGCGGCTCGTGGCTGCTGCTAGCCATAGCGACCGGTGATGTAGTCTTCGGTCTGCTTCTTCGCCGGATTGGTGAACAGGGTATCGGTGTCGCCGAATTCCACCAGCTTGCCCATGTACATGAACGCGGTGTAGTCGGACACCCGCGCCGCCTGTTGCATGTTGTGGGTCACGATGACGATGGTGAACTTGGATTTCAGTTCGTAGATCAGCTCTTCGACTTTCAACGTGGAGATCGGGTCGAGTGCCGAGCACGGTTCGTCGAGCAGCAGCACTTCCGGCTCAACGGCGATGGTGCGGGCGATCACCAGACGCTGCTGCTGACCACCGGACAGGCCCAGTGCCGACTCGTGCAGACGATCCTTGACCTCGTCCCACAATGCCGCGCCTTTCAACGCCCACTCGACGGCTTCGTCGAGGACGCGCTTCTTGTTGATGCCCTGGATGCGCAAACCGTAGACCACGTTTTCGTAGATGGTTTTCGGGAACGGGTTGGGTTTCTGGAACACCATGCCGACGCGACGACGCAATTCGGCCACGTCTTCGCCCTTGCGGTAGATATTGTTGCCGTACAGGTTGATCTCGCCTTCAACGCGGCAGCCGTCAACCAGGTCGTTCATGCGGTTGAAGGTACGCAGCAGTGTCGACTTGCCACAGCCGGACGGGCCGATGAAGGCGGTCACGCGCTGTTTCGGGATGTTCATGCTGACGTCGTACAGCGCTTGTTTTTCGCCGTAGAACAGGCTCAGGCCCGGCACTTCGATGGCTACGGTTTCCTGCTCGAGGTTCAGGCTCTGCTTGTCGCGACCCAGCGCCGACATGTTGATGCCGTGGGTATGTGCTTCGTGCTGCATGGGAGGCTCCCTGTGCTAACAAATTCGGTTCGGAACGCCGCTTCGCGGCATGCCCAATAATGTCCGGTTGGACGCGTTCTACTGTGGGAGCGGGCTTGCCCGCGAAGGGGCCATCACGGCCGCCAAAAGCTTCGCGAGCAAGCCCGCTCCCACAAGGTCCGCGCCGACCAATTAACTATCCAGCGCCTTGTACTTCTCGCGCAGGTGGTTACGGATGTACACCGCCGACAGGTTCAATGTCGCGATCACCAGCACCAGCAGCAGCGCCGTGGCGTACACCAGCGGTCGTGCGGCTTCGACGTTCGGGCTCTGGAAGCCGACGTCATAGATGTGGAAACCCAGGTGCATGATCTTCTGGTCCAGGTGCAGGTACGGGTAGTTACCGTCCACCGGCAGCGACGGCGCCAGTTTCACCACACCCACCAGCATCAGCGGCGCCACTTCACCCGCGGCGCGAGCCACGGCGAGGATCATGCCGGTCATCATCGCCGGGCTGGCCATCGGCAGCACGATCTTCCACAAGGTTTCAGCCTTGGTCGCACCGAGGGCCAACGAGCCTTCACGCACGGTGCGAGGAATCCGCGCCAGACCTTCCTCAGTGGCCACGATCACCACCGGCACCGCCAGCAACGCCAGGGTCAACGAAGCCCAGAGCAGACCCGGTGTACCGAAGGTCGGTGCCGGCAGTGCTTCCGGGAAGAACAGACGGTCGAGCGAGCCGCCCAGCACGTAGACGAAGAAACCCAAACCGAACACGCCGTAAACGATGGCCGGAACACCTGCCAGGTTGTTCACCGCGATACGGATGATTCGGGTCAGTGCGTTCTGCTTGGCGTATTCACGCAAGTAAACCGCCGCCAACACGCCGAACGGAGTCACGATCATCGCCATGATCAGGGTCATCATCACAGTGCCGAAAATCGCCGGGAAAATCCCGCCTTCGGTGTTCGCTTCACGCGGGTCGTCGGACAGGAACTCCCAGATCTTGCTGAAATAGAAACCGATCTTGGTGAAGGTGTTCATGGCGTTCGGCTGGTAGGCGTGAACCACTTTGCCCAGACCGATTTCGATTTCTTTGCCATTGGCGTCGCGGGCTGTCAACGCGTCGCGGTTGAACTGTGCATGCAAGTCAGTCAGACGTGCTTCGACATCCTGATAGCGGGCGTTCAGCTCAGCGCGCTCGGATTCCATGTCCGCTTGTGCGGTGGCGTCGAGTTTGCCTTCCAGCTCCAGCTTGCGGCCGTGCAGACGGATGCGCTCCAGACCTGCGTTGATCGCACCAATATCACTCTTTTCCAGTGACTTCAGTTGCGCAGCAAGCTTGTTCACGCGGTCGATCCGCGCTTGCAGCTCAGGCCATGCCGCTTCGCCCTCGGCGATGACCTTGCCGTCCTGTTTGACGTTAACGAGGTAGCCGTAAAAGTTGCCCCACTCGCGACGCTCGATGGCCATCAACTCGACCGGGGTGGTCTGGTTGGTCAGCCACTCGCCGACGATCCAGGTGAAATCGTTGCCGTTCAGGTCACGGTTGCCAACCTTGATCAGCTCGCGGGTCATGAATTCCGGGCCCTGATCGGGCACCGGCAGACCGGCACTTTTCAGACGGGCGCGCGGCACTTCTTCTTTCTGCACCACCTCACCGACGACCAGATGCTGGGCCTGGCCCGGCACGTCGTAGCTGGCGTGGATCAGATCCGCCGGCCAGAAGTGACCCAGGCCACGCACGGCAATCACTGCCAGCAGGCCAATGGTCATGATGACCGCGATGGACACCGCGCCACCGCTGATCCAGACGCCGGGGGCGCCGCTCTTGAACCATCCTTTCAGGGAGTTCTGTTTCACAGACTTCTACCTTTCTTAAAGCGACGAGTATTTCTTGCGCAGACGCTGACGAATCAGTTCTGCGAGGGTGTTCATGACGAAGGTGAACAACAGCAGCACCAGCGCCGAGAGGAACAGCACGCGGTAGTGGCTGCCGCCGACTTCCGATTCGGGCATTTCCACCGCGACGTTGGCTGCCAGGGTGCGCAGGCCTTCGAACAGGTTCATTTCCATGACCGGGGTGTTACCGGTGGCCATCAACACGATCATGGTTTCACCGACCGCACGGCCCATGCCGATCATCAGCGCCGAGAAGATACCCGGGCTCGCGGTGAGGATCACCACGCGGGTCATGGTCTGCCACGGCGTGGCACCGAGGGCCAGGGAGCCCAGGGTCAGGCCGCGAGGCACGCTGAACACGGCGTCTTCGGCGATCGAGTAGATGTTCGGGATGACCGCGAAGCCCATGGCCAGGCCTACCACCAGGGCGTTGCGCTGGTCGTAGGTGATGCCCAGGTCGTGGGAGATCCACATGCGCATGTCGCCACCGAAGAACCAGTTCTCCATGAACGGGCTCATGTACAGCGACAGCCAGCCCACAAACAGGATCACCGGAATCAGCAGCGCACTTTCCCAGCCATCCGGGACTTTCAGGCGAATCGACTCAGGCAGTCGGCTGAAGGTGAAACCGGCGACCAGGATGCCGATCGGCAGCAACATCAGCAGGCTGAAGATGCCCGGCAAGTGCCCTTCCACATAGGGTGCGAGGAACAGACCGGCGAAGAAACCGAGGATCACCGTCGGCATCGCTTCCATCAGCTCGATCACCGGCTTGACCTTGCGGCGCATGCCCGGGGCCATGAAGTACGCGGTGTAGATCGCAGCGGCAACCGCCAGCGGCGCAGCCAACAGCATCGCGTAGAACGCGGCTTTCAGGGTGCCGAAGGTCAGCGGCGACAGACTCAGTTTCGGTTCGAAATCGGTGTTGGCCGCAGTCGATTGCCAGACGTATTTAGGCTCGTCGTAGTTCTCGTACCAGACCTTGCTCCACAGCGCGCTCCACGAGACTTCCGGGTGCGGGTTGTCGAGCAGCAGCGGGTGCAACTTGCCGCCAGCTTCCACGATTACGCGGTTGGCACGAGGCGACAGACCAAAAATGCCCTGGCTTTCAGCGACCGGCTCCACCAGCAAGGTGCGGTGGGCGGTGCTGTGGAACACGCCGAGCTTGCCGGAAGCGTCGAGGGCGACGAAGCCCTTGCGGCGTTCTTCGGCAGTGATTTCAACGATAGGCGTGGTACCCATCTGGAAGGTGCGGATCTGCTTCAGGCGTTGCTCGCCATCCGGGTCGCGCGCCATGAACCACTGGGCCAGGCCACCCTTGGAGTCACCGATGATCAGCGAGATGCCGCCCACCAGCTGGGTGCTGGCGGTGACTTCGGTTTCGCCGTTTTCCGCCAGTTTGTAGCGACCGTTGAGGCTCTTGTCGCGCAGGCTGAACACGTCGGCCTGGGCACGCCCGTTGATCACGTACAGCCACTGCTGACGCGGGTCGACGAAGATACTCTTCACCGGCTCGTTCATCTGCGGCAGTTCGATGCGCTTTTGCTCGTTGGTGACTTCGCCGGTCATCATGTTCTCTTCGCTGGTCAGCGACAGGACATTGAGTTGCGAACCGGTGGAGCCGACCAGCATCAGGGTCGAATCGTTGGCGTTGAGGCTGACGTGCTCCAGCGCACCGCCGGCTTCGTTCACCGCGATTGGCGCTTCGCCATACGGGTACTCGATGGCCGGGGTGATGGTTTTCTTGCCATCCGGGTAGCTGACTTTATAGGTGTGACGGAACACCAGGGCCTGGCCGTTGGACAGCCCCACAGCCACCAGCGGGTGACCTGGCTGGTCTTCACCGATGGAGGTCACGGTGGCGCCGGCCGGGATCAACAGATCGACGCGCTTCAATTCAGCGCCACTGTCGATGTCGAAGAACAATGCCTGGCCCTTGTCGGATACCCGCATCGCAACCTGGTTCTGCTCTTCCAGGGAGATCATCAGCGGCTTGCCGGCGTCTTGCATCCAGGCGGGCGTGATGGCGTCCTTGGACGTCAGGCTGGCACCCTGGAACAGGGGCGCGACGACGTAGGCAAGAAAGAAGAAGATCAAGGTGATCGCGCCCAGTACAGCGAGGCCGCCAACGAGGACGTACCAGCGGGTCAGGCGATCTTTGAGCGCGCGAATGCGGCGCTTGCGTTGCAACTCAGGCGTATTGAAATCAATTCGCTTGGGGGGATTAGTAGTCATGTTGGAATTGGCCAGATCATTCATTCGCACACCCTAGCGATCCTGTATGACAGAAAGATGACAGTGCAGTGACGCAACAAATCCGCCGCTGGCGGTAACCAGCAGCGGATAGAGAATTAGAGGTGTATGGGGGCGGCTCCTGCCGCCCCCATGTGAGTCCGAGGGGTTCACCTCGGACTCAATTTGTTACTTTTTTGCGACTTCAGCGCCGCCTTCCGCGAGGCCCAGGTCAGCCAGAGCTTTTGCAGCAACCTTGGCTGGCAGTGGGATGTAACCGTCTTTCACTACAACTTCCTGGCCCTGTTTGGACAGAACCAGCTTCACGAACTCAGCTTCCAGCGGAGCCAAAGGCTTGTTCGGGGCCTTGTTGACGTACACGTACAGGAAGCGGGACAGCGGGTACTTGCCGTTCAGGGCGTTTTCTTCGGTGTCTTCAACAAATTCGGTGCTGCCTTTCTTGGCCAGGGCCACTGTCTTCACGCTAGCGGTCTTGTAGCCGATGCCCGAGTAACCAACGCCGTTCAGCGAGGAACTGATCGACTGCACGACTGAAGCCGAACCTGGTTGTTCGTTGACGTTTGGCTTGTAGTCGCCTTTGCACAGGGCTTCTTCCTTGAAGTAGCCATAAGTGCCGGATACCGAGTTACGACCGAACAGTTGCACCGGCTTGGTGGCCAGGTCACCGGTCACTCCCAGATCGCCCCAGGTTTTAACGTCGGCTTTAGCGCCGCACAGACGAGTGGACGAAAAGATCGCGTCGACTTGTTCCATGGTCAGGTGCTGGATCGGGTTGTCTTTGTGTACGAACACAGCCAGGGCATCCACTGCAACCGGAATAGCGGTTGGCTTGTAGCCGTATTTGGCTTCGAAGGCTTGCAGCTCGGTATCCTTCATCTTGCGACTCATCGGGCCCAGGTTAGCGGTGCCTTCGGTCAGCGCAGGTGGCGCGGTAGAAGAACCGGCAGCCTGAATCTGGATGTTTACGTTCGGGTATTCTTTTTTGTAGTTCTCAGCCCAGAGGGTCATGAGGTTGGCCAGGGTATCGGAGCCGACGCTGGACAGGTTGCCCGACACACCAGTGGTCTTGGTGTAGCTCGGGATAGCAGGGTCAACAGCGGCAACCGCGTTGGCAGTCGCAACGCCAGCAGCGACAAAAGTCATTGCCGCCATCAAACGCTTCAGTTTCATGCCTTACTCCTAGCAGATAGGGTGTGTTATTCGGGGCCAAGTATCAGCAGGCCGTGTGAACACTCTATGGCTGAAATATGACAATTGGATGAAAGGCCAGCACTCCACTTGGAAGGCTAGCCTTTCAGTTGTAACCGTAAATGTAGGAATTGGCGGGATTTAGCCGGGAACGCAGCGCGCAATCGTTGCCACCACTAACGGATCAACGGCCCTTCTTCCATAGCCAGGCCCCCACCAGGATCCCCACCCCGCACAGCACCGCCACATAATAAGCAGGCCCCATCGCACTTTCCTTGAGCAACAGGCTGACGATCATCGGCGTCAGACCACCGAAAATCGCGTAGGCCACGTTGTACGAGAACGACAAGCCGCTGAAACGCACCACCGGCGGGAAGGCCTTGACCATTACATACGGCACCGCGCCGATGGTGCCGACCAGCAGACCGGTCACGGCATACATCGGGAACAGCCAGTCGGGATGATCGGCCAGGCTGTGGTAGAAGGTCCAGGAGCTGGCCAGCAGCGCGGTACAGCCGATCACGAAGACTCGTCCCGCACCGAAGCGATCGGCCAGTGCGCCGGCAATGATGCAACCAAAGCTCAGGAACACGATCGCCACGCTGTTCGCCTGCAGAGACGTGGTTGGCGAGAAGTGATAGACCGTCTGCAACACAGTCGGGGTCATCAGGATCAACACCACGATGGCGGCCGACAACAGCCAGGTCAGCAACATCGAAATGGCGATGGCGCCACGATGGTCACGCAGCACCGCCCGCAGCGGCACTTCTTCGGCCAGGGCCTTGCGCAGTTGCAGTTCGGCGAACACCGGGGTTTCGTGCAACCAGCGACGCAGGTACACCGAAAACAGACCGAACACGCCACCCAGCAGGAGCGGAATCCGCCAGGCGTAATCCGCGACTTCCACCGGGGTATAGAGGCTGTTGATCGCCGTGGCGACCAGCGAGCCGAGCAGGATGCCCGCCGTCAGGCCGCTGGTCAGGGTGCCGCAGGCGTAGCCGACATGCCGCTGCGGAACGTGCTCGGAAACGAAGACCCACGCCCCCGGCACTTCACCACCAATGGCCGCGCCCTGGATCACCCGCATCAGCAGCAACAAAATCGGCGCCCACATACCGATCTGCGCATAAGTCGGCAGCAACCCCATGATCAAGGTGGGCACCGCCATCATGAAAATGCTCAGAGTGAACATTTTCTTGCGGCCCAGCAGGTCACCGAAGTGCGCCATCACGATGCCGCCCAGCGGCCGGGCCAGGTACCCGGCGGCGAAGATGCCGAAGGTTTGCATCAGCCGTAGCCATTCAGGCATGTCCGCCGGAAAGAACAGCTTGCCCACCACCGTGGCGAAGAACACGAAGATGATGAAATCGTAGAACTCCAGCGCGCCACCCAGGGCCGACAGCGATAGAGTCTTGTAGTCGTTGCGGGTCAGCGGACGTGCGGGTTGGTCTGGCTGCGCGATGCTCGAGGGCGCTGTGGTCATGGCAAGGGCTTCTCTTATAGTCGGATCTGCAACCTCAACAACGCTGGCTGAGGTTTGGGCAGGTCCGGCACGATAGCAAATTGTTCGAAAAAGCACATAGAGGTGCGTTTTTGACGGTCAAAATGAGAACCGGACGGTCGTCGCGGAGTCTACCGATCGATATACTCAAAGCCTGCTCCGGTTTTTGAGGGGTTGCTGTGCGAAAGCGCCTGTCAGGTTCATAGGCGATTTCGCAGAGTTTCCCTTTAGGCGCCTTATGGAAAACGTGACGAACGTAGTATGTTCGGTGCTGAATCGTTTTTCCCGAAGACGGCTACCACCAGCAATACCAACGAAGAGTCACGGGTCAGAGGCACCCCCGGCATGATAGAGCTCGAACAAGAAGATCCGATCCCGCAAGGCGACCTGGCCCTGCAAATCACCGCGCTTCCTCGCGAAACCAACGGCTTTGGCGATATCTTCGGCGGCTGGCTGGTGGCGCAGATGGATTTGGCAGGTACCGCGATGGCCAGCAAGGTCGCCGGTGGACGCGTTGCCACCGTTGCAATCGACCGCATGGCCTTTCTGGTTCCAGTGGCGGTGGGCGCTCAGCTCTCCTTTTATACCCAGGCCCTGGAAATCGGCCGCAGCTCGATCAAGATGATGGTCGAGGTCTGGAGCGACGATCCACTGTCCAGCGAGTGGCGTAAAGTGACCGAAGCGGTGTTTGTGTTCGTTGCCATCGACGGCAGCGGCCGCACCCGTTCGGTTCCGCCTCGGGCTCGCTGAAAGAGCTTCTAAACCTGGTAGCCGTTTTGCGGTCGATAGTCGTCCACGTTACTGATCGAGAGCTGTCCCATGAGCACGCCCAATGTTGAAGCCGTAAAACTGGATGAACTGAACTGCTGGCGCATCCGCCACGGCCAGGCCGAATTACTGGTGGCCCAGCAAGGCGCGCACATCCTCAGCTATCAATTGGCCGGCCAGCCGCCGCTGATCTGGCTCAACGACGAAGCCGTGTTCAAGACCGGCAAGAGCATCCGCGCTGGCGTGCCGGTGTGCTGGCCGTGGTTCGGCAACTTTGCGCGCAACCCGCAAAGCGTGCAGGCGATGCGCACCAGCAATGAAGCGCCGTCGGCTCACGGCTTCGTGCGAGCGATGGATTGGGAGCTGGGCGGCATCGAAGCCGAAGGCGAAAGCCTGAAGGTCGAATTCCTCCTGCCCTACCCCGAAAGCGGCTTTCCCGGCTGGCCGCACCAAGTGGATTTGACGCTGAGCATTCGCCTCGACGAGCAATTGCACATCCATCTGACCAGCCACAACCGGGGCGCTGAAACCGTCAGCATCAGCCAGGCACTGCACAGTTACTTTGCCGTCAGCGATGTGCGCGAGGTGCATGTCGAAGGTGTGGATGGCCTCAACTACATCGAAACCCTGGACAACTGGAAAACCGTCCCCCAGACCGGTGATCTGCGCTTTACCGGGGAGACCGATCGCATCTATCTCGACGCCCCGCCACTGCTGAGCATCGTCGATCCGGCCTGGGAGCGACGCATCGAACTGACCAGCATTGGCTCGCGCACCGCGGTGATCTGGAACCCATGGATCGACCGCGCCGCCGCGTTCAGCGACATGGCCGACGACGGCTGGCAGCGCATGCTGTGCATCGAGACGGCGAACGTGATGGGCGATGTGGTGAACCTGAAACCAGGTGCCAGCCATACGCTAGGCGTGAGCGTCGGTAGCAAGCCGCTCTAAGCAACACCACAAAACCAATGTGGGAGCGGGCTTGCCCGCGAAGAGGCCATAACATTCAACATCATCGTTGCCTGTTACACCGCCTTCGCGAGCAAGCCCGCTCCCACATTTGCATCTCTACAAGTCGGACTCTTTTACGACTCTGACCTTCGCCGCATCCAGCGCATACGCCGCATCGGCCAGGTCATTGCTGACCTTCTCGACCTTCAACGTACCGGTGACCCACAGCGGCGTGTAGATATCGCTCAGCTTCAAGCCCTTTGGATAGCGCACCAGCACCAATTGATTGGGCGGCGGAGGCGGTACGTGGATGCAGGCGCCCGGGTATGGCACGAGGAAAAACAGCGTGCTGTTGCCCTTGGCGTCGGACTCCAGCGGCACGGGGTAACCGCCAATGCGGATGTCCTTGTCGTTCATCGACGCAACGGTCTTGGTCGAGTACATCACCGCCGGCAAGCCTTTGGCCTGCTTCATCCCACCCTTGTCGGTGAAAGTGCCATTGGCTTCAGGGGAGTTGTGGTCGATTTCAGGCATGGCCTCAAGGGCCTTCTGGTCCGACTTGGGCATGAGTTCGAGCCAGTCGGTTTCCGGCAGTTCGCCGGCATGGGCAAGGCCCGAACCCAGTAAAACAAGAGTCAACAAAAGACGGCGCATGAAGGTGCTCGGTATAGGAAGGATCAGGAAACGCCGAGCATTCTAGCCCTCGCGGCTTGTGTGGCCGAGAGGACTTTGTCGCTTGGTTCAGTTCTTTTTGATCAGTCCGTATATCACCAGCAACACAACGGCGCCCACCAGCGCACCGATGAAGCCTGCGCCTTGGCCAGCCTGATAGATGCCCAGGGCCTGGCCGCCGTAAGTGGCTGCCAGCGAACCGCCGATACCGAGCAGGATGGTCATGATCCAGCCCATGCTGTCATCGCCCGGTTTCAGGAACCGCGCCAGCAGGCCGACAATCAAGCCGATAAAGATGGTTCCGATGATTCCCATGGCATTTCCCTCTGAATGAAGTGGCTGTGTCCGGTCTCACCAATAATGTCCTCTTTTGACGAGTGGCTGTTGTCGTCAGGCAAGGCGCTGCGACGAGTCATAGCCAGCTATGGCGAGGAGCGGCAACGCAGCATGCCGGCAACAGACGCCGTCAAAACGGAACAGTATTGGTGAGACGGGACACCTAGCGAAAGCCTAGTCAGACTTTGGCATCCTGCCATGAGAGAACGGCGGTCCCTGAATGGTTCCGCCGCTGCCACATGAAACTATTCGGCGATCAGCGCTTCGACCTTGAGGATCTGCGCGGTCAGCGTTTCGCGATCCGCACAACGCAGGTTGGCGTGACCGACCTTGCGGCCGACCTTGAACGCCTTGCCGTAGTGATGCAGATGGCAATCGGCGATGGTCAGGACCCTCTCGGACTCTGGCACTTTGCCGATAAAATTGAGCATCGCGCTCTCCCCAACCTTGGCGGTCGAACCCAGCGGCAGACCGGCAACAGCCCGCAGGTGGTTTTCGAACTGGCTGCACTCGGCGCCCTCGGTGGTCCAGTGCCCGGAGTTGTGCACCCGCGGGGCAATTTCGTTGGCCTTGAGGCCACCGTCGACTTCAAAGAACTCGAACGCCATCACGCCGACGTAGTCCAGTTGCTTGAGCACACGGCTGGAGTAGTCTTCGGCCAGGGCTTGCAACGGGTGATCGGTGCTGGCCACGGACAGCTTGAGAATGCCGCTTTCGTGGGTGTTGTGTACCAGCGGATAGAAGCGGGTTTCACCGTCGCGGGCACGCACGGCGATCAGCGAGACTTCACCGGTGAACGGCACGAAGCCTTCCAGCAGACAGGCCACGCTGCCCAGTTCGGCAAAGGTGCCTACCACATCTTCAGGGGTGCGCAGGACCTTCTGACCCTTGCCGTCATAACCCAGGGTACGGGTCTTCAGCACCGCCGGCAGACCGATGGAAGCCACGGCGGCGTCCAGGTCAGCCTGGGACTGAATGTCGGCGAACGCCGGAGTAGGAATCCCCAGGTCCTTGAACATGCTCTTCTCGAACCAACGATCGCGGGCGATACGCAGCGCTTCGGCGCTCGGGTAGACCGGGACGAATTGCGACAGGAAGGCTACGGTCTCGGCCGGAACGCTTTCGAACTCGAAGGTCACCAGATCGACTTCATCGGCCAGCTGACGCAGGTGATCCTGATCGCCGTAATCGGCTCGCAGGTGTTCGCCCAACGCGGCTGCGCAAGCATCCGGCGCCGGGTCCAGGAAAGCGAAGTTCATGCCCAGCGGAGTGCCCGCCAGCGCCAACATGCGACCCAACTGGCCGCCACCGATTACACCGATCTTCATCGTCAACAACCTCAGGCGATGCGTGGGTCTGGATTGTCCAGGACGCTGTCTGTCTGCTCAGCACGGAAGGTTTTCAGCACCGCGTGGAACTGCGGGTGCTTGGCGCCCAGGATACTCGCCGATAGCAGTGCTGCGTTGATCGCGCCTGCCTTGCCGATGGCCAGGGTGGCAACCGGAATGCCCGCTGGCATCTGCACAATGGAAAGCAGTGAATCGACGCCCGACAGCATTGCCGATTGCACGGGTACGCCCAGCACCGGCAAGTGGGTCTTGGCCGCACACATGCCAGGCAAGTGCGCCGCGCCACCGGCACCGGCGATGATCACCTCGATGCCACGCGCCTCGGCTTCTTCAGCGTACTGGAACAGCAGGTCCGGGGTGCGGTGGGCAGAAACCACTTTCACCTCGTAAGGGATGCCGAGCTTTTCCAGCATATCGGCGGTGTGGCTAAGGGTGGACCAATCGGACTTGGAGCCCATGATCACGCCAACCAGTGCACTCATCGTCGTGCCTCTTCTCTCTGGGCGCCCGCAGGCGCGTCAAAAAACAACAAGCCACGCAGGATGCGTGGCTTGATTGTACGAATTATGGCCGGTCGTAACCGGCCGAAGGCCGCGCAGTATACCTCAATGAAGCAGATAAACAGCCCCTGTTGCGACCATCTGTCATTCACCTCAACGCGGCGTATTTACTGACTCTAAAGTCAGCCAACGGAGCCCTTTCAGCGACGAGGGCTTAGCTGCCCAAATACGCTCCCCTGACACTACTACGAACTTTAATCCTGACGCTGCTTTTTATAATCAACACTCTGCAATAGAAAGAAATATGCTCCAACTCGCAAAAACAGTACATCGTCGATAGATTGAATATCACCTACAGCCATAGGCAAACAAAACCAACAAACATTCAATGACAGTTAAGTGGATCAATAATGAACTCAACTATCGAGCCCCCCAAAGAAAGCATCACTATTTTCGCCATCATTCATAACGACATCCCGGAATCAACAAAGAACACGCTGTATGACGACCACTTCCATCCATTCGTAACCGAGTTAGAAAGCTTCACTGGAAGAAGGGTCCGCGTCATCTCAAGTGACCGCAAGCCCTATAGTGACTTCCCCTACAAAGGGGAAAATGAGAGCCTCACCCTAAGTCTCTGGGAAAACATGGCATTCAACTTTTTAGATGAGATGAGGGCAAAAGGAGTTCAAACAAACCTTCTGACAAAAATCATATTGATCACCAACGACACGCTAAACGCTAAACGCTAAAATCGCAGGTATTGCACGCACTGTTCCTCCGTTCCACTCAGGAACAGTTGCAATCTCATCGCTGTCCACTTATGTGAATGTCGGCCATGAAATAGGCCATTTACTGGGTGCTAAACATGAGGATGCAGAAACTCAGTACAACGGTTGGTGGTGCGATACCTACATGAGACCACAAGGAGACGTTTTCAAGTCAAACTGCTACACCTTCAGTTCAGCCAACCGACAAAACATAAAAAATTACTTGGCAAATTACGACTGATAGCGCCCGCCTGACCACGAATAGATCCGCATTGACATATCAAACCGCCGTCCCTTCGATTGAAAGGCTTGGCACTCAGTGAAAGCATAAATATCAACACAGGCTATCGACGTAGTCACGAAGATCGGAAGAACCGCAACGAAGACAAATCCTACATAGACTTACTACGACCAAGTCGATTGAGCCTGATAATTTTTCGTACAACTCATAGTCACTGAACCGGCGGCTAAACCATCTTCGGAATATCAACTACAGAAAAATATTTGGAGTTTTTCAATGCCACGCCCATTAATGCTACTTGTTTTCATTCACAAAGACCTTTCTGACTACAAGACTGGCGAACTTTTTGAGAACCACTTCAACTGGCTATCAGATGAGTTCGAGGCACTATCCGGACGGCCATTTGCGATCATCTTCATACCGCCCTCAGATGCGCCGACGCTTAGTGACCACTCTTATAAAATTGGCATACCTGAACAAGCGCTTTATGACTGGTATCTAAAAGTCGAGGAACAAAAAATGACCTACACCTCCGGCAGCTACGACGATCACACTCGAAAGTTCCTTCTGCTGACACGCGACAACCTCAACAGTTCTACTACCGGGATTGCCAGTCCCAAGGGGTATTGTGCAATTTCATCTATTCGCAGCAACCAGTCACCAGCCCATGAAGTGGGTCACATGTTCGGTGCAACACATGAGGACTATGAGGTTTATTACAACGCTGGTGGGACGAAACCATCATGGCGCCGGGTACAGGTTTTTCCGCGCTCAGAGGAGATGCCAAGCGCTTCAGCGACAAAAACAGGGAAAACATTCGTAATTATCTCGAAGAGTACGCTTGAAACGCTTTGAATCACGCGGCGGCAAAGAGTGAAAACAGAAATGGCTTTCACTCTTTACTCTCCTTCAGCTACTTGAGCCCGCTGCCCCACCCTCAAGTTTGCGCCACAACAACCGCACATTAGCCTTGCGCACCAATGCACAGCGATACAGACGAATCTCCAGCGGTACATGCCATTGCGGGCCGCCGCAGATCACCAGCTCACCCCGCGCCAGCTCGGCGCGCACGCTCAGTTGCGGCACCCAGGCGATGCCCAGACCCTCCAGGGCCATGCTTTTCAGGCTGTCGGCCATGGCGGTTTCGTAGATGGTGGTGAAGCGCAGCGCCCGTTGACGCAACAGCATGTTCACCGAACGGCCGAGAAACGCACCGGCGCTGTACGCCAGTAGCGGCACGCTGCCTTCGCCTTCCAGATCGAACAGCGGTTTGCCGTCGGCGTCGGCGGCGCAGACCGGCAGCATCTCGGTGTGGCCCAGGTGCAGCGAGGGGAAGATTTCCGGGTCCATCTGCATGGCGGCGTCCGGATCGTAGAACGCCAGCATCAGATCGCAGCCGCCTTCGCGCAATGCATGCACGGCATCGCCGACGTTGGTCGCCACCAGCCGCGTGGCGATGTTCAGGCCTTCGTTGCGCAACTGCGCGATCCAGCGCGGAAAGAAACCGAGCGCCAGGGAGTGCGCGGCAGCGACCTGCATCACTTCGCCCTGCCCGCCTTCCAGGTGATGCAGATGGCGCAGCACTTCGCCCAACTGTTCGACCACGGTGCGTGCGGTGACCAGAAACAATTGCCCTGCCGCCGTCAGTTCCACCGGCGTGCGCGAACGGTTGACCAGGGTCAGCCCCAGCGCCGCCTCCAGGCTGCGGATTCGCCGGCTGAACGCCGGCTGAGTCACGAAACGCCGCTCGGCGGCCTGGGAGAAACTGCGGGTGGCGGCCAGGGCACTGAAGTCCTCCAGCCATTTGCTTTCCAGATTCATCACGCCCTCCCGGACACGCACCAATTTAGGTCACACGTTCGCCGTCAAGCCGGCGTCACACGGGCATTATGCCGAATATGCATAGCCTAGTGTTTAACAGCATTGGCCCAAAATTCTCCACAGGCCTAGCATTCGCAGCGTTCCGGCACAGACCGGGTTCATATTGAGATGATTTCTATCATGTCCTCCGCTGCATCATTCCGCACAGAAAATGACCTGCTTGGCGCCCTCGAAGTACCGGCTCAAGCGTATTACGGTATCCAGACCCTGCGAGCGGTGAATAACTTCCGCCTTTCGGGCGTTCCGATTTCGCACTACCCGAAACTGGTTGTCGGCCTGGCCATGGTTAAACAGGCTGCCGCTGACGCCAACCGTGAGCTGGGTCACCTGAGCGAAGCCAAGCACGCTGCCATCAGCGAAGCCTGCGCACGTTTGATCCGCGGCGACTTCCACGAAGAGTTCGTGGTGGACATGATTCAAGGCGGCGCTGGCACTTCGACCAACATGAATGCCAACGAAGTCATCGCCAACATCGCACTGGAGGCCATGGGTCACCAGAAAGGCGAGTACCAGTACCTGCACCCGAACGACGACGTGAACATGGCGCAGTCGACCAACGACGCCTACCCGACGGCGATCCGTCTGGGTCTGCTGCTGGGTCACGACGCCCTGCTCGCCAGCCTCGACAGCTTGATTCAGGCATTCGCGGCCAAGGGCCAGGAATTCAACCACGTCCTGAAGATGGGTCGTACCCAGTTGCAAGACGCCGTGCCGATGACTTTGGGTCAGGAATTCCGCGCTTTCGCCACCACCATGGGCGAAGACCTGGCCCGTCTGAAGACGCTGGCCCCGGAACTGCTGACTGAAGTGAACCTGGGCGGCACCGCGATCGGTACCGGCATCAACGCCGACCCGCGTTACCAGCTCCTGGCCGTTCAGCGCCTGGCAGTGATCAGCGGTCAACCGCTGGTACCGGCCGCCGACCTGATCGAAGCCACCTCCGACATGGGCGCCTTCGTGCTGTTCTCCGGCATGCTCAAGCGTACCGCGGTCAAGCTGTCGAAGATCTGCAACGACCTGCGCCTGCTGTCCAGCGGCCCACGCACCGGCATCAACGAGATCAACCTGCCGGCACGTCAGCCAGGCAGTTCGATCATGCCAGGCAAGGTCAACCCGGTTATTCCGGAAGCGGTCAACCAGGTGGCGTTCCAGATCATCGGTAACGACCTGGCCCTGACCATCGCAGCCGAAGGCGGCCAGCTGCAACTGAACGTGATGGAGCCGCTGATCGCCTTCAAGATCTTCGACTCGATCCGTCTGCTGCAACGCGCCATGGACATGCTGCGCGAGCACTGCATCGTCGGCATCACCGCCAACGAAGCACGCTGCCGTGAACTGGTCGAGCACTCGATCGGCCTGGTCACCGCACTGAACCCGTACATCGGCTACAAAAATGCCACCCGCATCGCCGGCCTCGCCCTTGAAAGCGGCCGCGGCGTGCTGGAACTGGTGCGCGAAGAAGGTTTGCTCGACGAAGCCATGCTCGCCGACATCCTGCGCCCGGAAAACATGATTGCTCCGCGTCTGGTGCCTCTGAAGGCATAACCCGACGCGTTATCTGTAGCACCGCTCACCAGGTCGAGGGACTAGACACCTCTCACCTTTTGAGGGCTTGGGGATTTAGTCCCCAGGCCCTTTTTTTTAACTGTTTGCTCCTGAGAACCGTATGTCTGGGGACTGACCAATGTGGGAGCGGGCTTGCTCGCGAAGACGACGGCACATTCAACAATGCCGTGTCTGATACACCGCTTTCGCGAGCAAGCCCGCTCCCACAGAAAAGCAATCTCCACATAAGCCCGGCGCCGGTAACGTCGGGTGCTTCAAAGGCTTCGCTTCACCGAACGCACCACAATCGTGCAGACGGACGGCACTGTCATCGGTATAGTGCCGCCCCTCTTCGCATGAGCGGTCGTCGGTAGCGAGGCCACAACCCATGCGAAACCCGAACTAATAACAAACCCGCGATATGAAACCGGGACGAACTTCGAACCGCCCATTGTGCCGTGCGCCAACGGGTGTAACTCGATGTGTCTGCCCGGCCAGCATTGTTGCCTACACAAAAAACAGCGAGGAATAATCCATGCTCGAAGTCATTAACGACTTCCTCTCAGGGAAAGTACTGATCGTGCTCATTGTCGGGCTCGGTAGCTACTTCACGATCCGCTCGCGTTTCGTTCAATTGCGTCACTTCTTCCACATGTTCGCGGTGTTCCGCGACAGCCTCAAAAGCAGCGCCGGGCAACTCAGTTCGTTCCAGGCCCTGATGCTCAGCCTCGCCGGCCGCGTCGGTGCGGGCAACATCGCCGGTGTCGGCATTGCCGTGACCCTCGGTGGCCCCGGTGCCGTGTTCTGGATGTGGGTGACCGCGCTGGTCGGCATGTCCAGCAGCTTCTTCGAATGCTCCCTCGGCCAGCTCTACAAGCGCTGCGACTCCGAAGGCCAGTTCCGTGGCGGTCCGTCCTATTACATCCAGCATGGTTTGCAAAAACGCTGGTTGGGCATGCTGATGGCGTTCCTGTTGCTGGTGACTTTCGGGTTCGCCTTCAACGGCCTGCAAGCCCACGCGGTGACGCACTCGTTGAACAACGCGTTCGGCCTCGACACCACTTACACCGGCATCGGTCTGGCTGTGCTGCTGGGCCTGGTGTTCATCGGCGGGATCAAGCGCATCGCCAAGGTCGCCGACCTGTTGGTGCCGGTGAAAACCCTGGTGTACATCGGCGTGACCATCTATGTGATCGTGCTGCAGTTCGACCAGGTGCCGGGCATGCTGATGACCATCGTCAAGAGCGCCTTCGGTCTGGACCAGGCCTTCGGCGGCCTGATCGGTAGCGCCATCGTCATGGGCGTGAAGCGTGGCGTATTTGCCAACGAAGCAGGCCTGGGCAGTGCGCCGAACGTGGCGGCGGTCGCGGCGGTCGAGCACCCGGTGGCGCAAGGCGTGGTCCAGGCGTTCAGCGTGTTCCTCGATACCTTCGTGATCTGCACCTGCACCGCGCTGCTGATCCTGCTCTCCGGTTTCTACACCCCGGGCTTCGAAGGCGACGGCATTGCCCTGACCCAGAACTCGCTGGCCGCCGTGGTCGGTGACTGGGGCCGGATGTTCATCTCCGTGGCACTGGCGTTGTTCGTGTTCACCTCGATCCTCTACAACTACTACCTGGGCGAGAACAACCTGCGCTTTTTGATCGGTGAAAACCGCAAGGCGCTGATGGGCTATCGTGCGCTGGTACTGTTGCTGATTTTCTGGGGCGCCATCGAAAACCTCGGCACCGTATTTGCCTTCGCCGACATCACCATGACCATGCTCGCGTTCGTCAACCTGATCGCGCTGTTCCTGCTGTTCAAGGTCGGCATGCGCATCCTGCGTGACTACGATGACCAGCGCGCCGCAGGCATCAAGACCCCGGTGTTCGACTCCGCCAAGTTCCCGGACCTGGATCTGGATCGCCAGGCGTGGCCGGCCAACCCGCCTGCCGCTGTCGGCAAGGCTGAAGTTGAACCGCAAGGTGTACCCGCAGCGCAACGCTGACAGGTGAAATGACAGGCGCGCCCCCAGCGCCCGTCAGTTAAAGTTCGAAAAACTGTGGGAGCAAACAAGCTCGCTCCCACAGGAACTCTTCCTTTCGGAGAATCCTCATGAATTCGTCGACCTACCCTGCCGCCCAGCACGTCATGGTGCTCTACACCGGCGGCACCATCGGCATGCAGGCCAGCGCCCATGGCCTGGCCCCGGCGTCCGGTTTCGAAGCGCGGATGCGCGACTATCTGCACAGCCAGCCTGAGCTGGTGGTGCCGCAATGGCGCTTTCGCGAGATGTCGCCGCTGATCGACAGCGCCAACATGACCCCGACGTATTGGCAGCAGTTGCGTGAAGCGGTGGTCGATGCGGTGGATGTTCAGGGCTGCGACAGCGTGCTGATCCTGCATGGCACCGACACTCTGGCCTACAGCGCGGCCGCGATGAGTTTCCAGTTGCTCGGCCTGCATGCCCGCGTGTGCTTCACCGGCTCGATGCTGCCGGCCGGTGTGACCGACAGCGACGCCTGGGAAAACCTCGGAGGCGCGCTGGTTGCACTGGGCCAGGGCCTCGCGCCGGGCGTGCATCTGTACTTCCATGGCGAACTGCTCGACCCGACCCGTTGCGCCAAGGTACGCAGTTTTGGCCGTCATCCGTTCAAGCGACTGGAGCGTCAGGGCGGTGGCGTAAAAGCGCCTTCGATTCCATCGCAGCTGAACTACAACCAGCCTAAACAACTGTCGAACATCGCCGTGCTGCCGCTGTTTCCCGGCATCGGCGCCGAGGTGCTGGATGGTTTGCTCGACAGCGGTATTCAGGGCCTGGTGCTGGAGTGCTACGGCAGCGGCACCGGCCCGAGCGACAACCCCGGGTTTCTCGCCAGACTCGCACGTGCGCGGGACAACGGCGTGGTCGTGGTAGCCGTCACGCAATGCCACGAAGGCGGCGTTGAACTGGACGTCTATGAAGCCGGCAGTCGGTTGCGCGGTGTGGGCGTGTTGTCCGGTGGCGGCATGACCCGTGAAGCGGCGTTCGGCAAGTTGCATGGGTTGTTGGGTGCCGGGCTTGATACGGATGAAGTCCGTCGGCTCGTCGAACTCGACCTGTGCGGCGAACTGAGCTGAATCAACACATAACCCTGTGGGAGCGGGCTTGCTCGCGAAGAGGGCGGGTCAGTCAACATTGATGTCGTCTGACACGCCCTCTTCGCGAGCAAGTCGGATCGCCGCACCGCCGCCCCCACATTGGGATTCTCGCCCGGCATACAACTTGCTGCGTTCCAGCCACCCCAAGGCTGGAAGTCCTCATGCTCCACTCCCACCTCACCACGCTCAACGCGGTCTCCCTGGTACTCGATGCCTTCAAGGCACAAGGCTTGTCCAGCGAAGCGCTGCTGGCCGGAAGCGGCATCAGTGCGGCGGATCTGAACCGTGCCGACACGCGCATCACCACCAATCAGGAAATGCAGGTCTGCGCCAACGCCGTCGCCCTCAAGCGTGACATCGGCCTGGAACTGGGCCGGCGGATGCACGTTTCCTGCTACGGCATGCTCGGTTACGCCCTGCTCACCAGTGCCACCTTCGGTGACGCTTTGCGTCTGGCGATGCGCTATCCGGCGCTGCTGGGAACACTTTTCGAACTGAGCCTTGAAGACGATGGCGAGCGCATCTGGTTCGCCGCCGCCGATTACCGCGAGAGCCCCGCCATGGCGGTGTTCAACGCCGAGTTCTGCCTGGTGTCGCTGAAGGTCACCTGCGACGACCTGCTCGGCCATCCCCTGCCCTTGCTCGACGCACGCTTCGAACATGCCGCGCCCGATTACGAAGCGACCTACGCCGAACACTTCAACTGCCCAATGCACTTCGGTGCGCGGAACAACGCCTTCGCCTTCGACAAGCGCTGGCTCGACCAGCCACTGCCGCTGGCCGATGTCATCACCCATCAAGCCATGGCCGAACGCTGCCGCAAACAGAACATCGAGTTCACCGGGCGACAGGCGTGGCTGGGACGGATCCGCCAATTGCTCAGCGCGCAACTGAACGCCGCGCCCGGGCTGGAGGGGCTGGCCGAGCAAATGAACTGTTCGGCGCGGACCTTGCGCCGGCATCTCAAGGACATGGGTTGCAGCTATCAGGAACTGCTCGACGAACTGCGCTTCGAGCAGGCCAAGCAAATGCTGTGCGAGGATCAACTGCCGATCTATCAGATCGCCGAAGCCCTGGGTTTCAGCGAGACCGCGAGTTTTCGCCATGCGTTTGTGCGCTGGAGTGGTGTGGCGCCCAGCCAGTTCCGGCCACACGGATAACCCTGTGGGAGCGGGCTTGCCCGCGAAGAGGCCGGTACAACCGATACATCTCCATTGGCTGGAACACCGCTTTCGCGGGCAAGCCCGCTCCCACAGGTTTAGCTTTTCATGCACTCACCCGGAACGCAGCCGTGAGTAAGGGGCGAATTTCGGTCAAATGTTTTGGCCATATCGATCCCCTTTTGGCCTTTCCTGCCGTTCTCCGATTCGCCGTACACCGCAACACTGGGGGCAACCGAATCAGCCCTGCGGAGAACAACAAATGCTGACGATCTACTCTGACGATCACCACCTGCACCATGGCCGCTGCGAACTCATCGACGGCCAGCTCAAGCCGTGCTTCGAGATGCCATCGCGCGCCGATCATGTGCTGCAACGCGTGCAGAACCAGAATCTTGGCCCAGTCGAAGCGCCAAAGGATTTCGGCCTCGAACCGATCGTACGTATTCACAGCCGTGACTACCTCGACTTCTTCAAAGGCGCCTGGGCACGCTGGACCGAGTTCAACACCGACGGTGACCTGCTGCCCTACACCTGGCCGGCCCGCACCCTGCGCTCAATCAAACCCACCAGCCTGCACGGCCAGCTCGGCTATTACAGCTTCGATGGCGGCGCCCCGATCACCGCCGGCACCTGGCAAGCGGCGTACAGCGCAGCACAAGTCGCGCTCACCGCCCAAGCGGAAATCCAGCGCGGCGCCCGTTCTGCTTTCGCCCTGTGCCGTCCACCGGGACACCACGCCGCCAGCGATTTGATGGGCGGATATTGCTACCTCAACAACGCTGCCATCGCCGCCCAGGCGTTCCTCGATCAAGGCCACAAAAAGGTCGCGATCCTCGACGTCGACTACCACCACGGCAACGGCACCCAGTCGATTTTCTACGAGCGCAGCGACGTGCTGTTCACCTCGATCCATGGCCACCCGGAAGCCGAGTTCCCGTTCTTCCTCGGCTATGAAGATGAACACGGCGAAGGCGCTGGCGAAGGGTTCAACTTCAACTATCCGTTGGCCGCCGGTTCCGGCTGGGACACCTGGAGCGCAGCGCTGGAACAAGCCTGCAAAGAGATCGAAAGCTACGGCGCCGACATCGTCGTCGTGTCCCTGGGCGTCGATACCTTCAAGGACGATCCGATCTCGCAATTCAAACTCGACAGTCCGGATTACCTGGCCATGGGCAAGCGCATCGAGGCGCTCGGCAAACCCACGCTGTTCGTCATGGAAGGCGGCTATGCCGTGGAAGAAATCGGCATCAATGCCGTGAACGTTCTCGAAGGTTTTGAAAGCGCTTAATGAGGAAGTAGAAAAATGAAAAGTCTTAAGCGTTTTATTTTTCCAGCCCTGTGCGCCACGCTGCTCAGCGGCGCGGCGCACGCCGAAGAACGAACGTTGCGCGTCTACAACTGGTTCGACTACATCACCCCCAAGGCCCTGGAAGACTTCAAGGCCCAGAACACCCAGACCAAACTGGTCTACGACATCTTCGACACCAATGAAGCGCTGGAGGCCAAGCTGCTGACCGGCAACTCCGGCTACGACGTGGTGGTGCCATCCAACGTATTCCTCGCCAAGCAAATCGAAGCCGGCGTGTTCCAGCCACTGGACCGCAGCAAGCTGCCGAACTGGAACCACCTCGATCCCAAGCTGATGAAGCTGATCGAAGCCAACGACCCGGGCAACAAGTTCGCCGTGCCGTACATGTACGGCACCATCCTGATCGGCTTCAACCCGGACAAGGTCAAGGCAGTCCTGGGTGCCGACGCGCCGGTAGACAGTTGGGACCTGATCTTCAAGGAAGAGAACATCAGCAAGCTCAAGCAGTGCGGCGTCGCCCTGCTCGACTCGCCCTCGGAGATCCTGCCGCTGGCCCTGCAACACCTCGGCCTGGACCCCAACAGCAAGAAGCCTGCGGACTACGCCAAGGCTGAAGCACTGCTGATGAAGATCCGTCCGTACATCACCTACTTCCACTCGTCGAAGTACATGGCCGACATAGCCAACGGCGACATTTGCGTCGCAGTCGGTTATTCCGGCAGCTTCTCGCAAGCCGCCAACCGCGCCAAGGAAGCCAAGAACGGTGTGGTCGTCGACATGCGTTTGCCGAAGGAAGGCGCGCCGATCTGGTTCGACATGCTGGCGATTCCGAAGGGGGCGAAAAACCCCGAAGACGCCTACACCTTCATCAACTACCTGCTGCAGCCGCAAGTGATTGCGCCGGTCAGTGACTTCGTGGGGTATCCGAACCCGAACAAGGACGCCACGGAACTGGTCGACCCGGCGATCCGCAACAACCCCAACCTGTACCCGACCGACGCGGCGATGGGCACGCTCTACACCTTGCAACCGCTGCCGCGCGATGCCGAACGTGCGCGGACCCGGGCCTGGACCAAGATCAAGTCCGGTACCTGACAACCGCCTCGTTCCCGTCGTCAACAAGACCTGCGTTTACGCAGGTCTTTTTTTGCTCGCAATATTTATTTACCGCCAACGTCGTCCTGCCCATCACTACCTTGCCAGGGATCGCACACCGAACATTCAACGGTGCCAGCCCCCACAAAGGATGTGACCCATGCCCGATACTTCCACCCCCCCTTCCGTACCCGATCTCTCAGCCGATCAAGACGCCTTGCTTACCCAATTGGTGGCCGGTCCCTCGATCAGGGAGGTCGCCACCCATGCATTGCAACCGGCCCTGCAAGCGCTGTACCCGGACCTGCACATCGACCCGCGCCTGGCGATGGTGGTCACCCCGACCTGGACCTTTGACGAACAGCGTGTCGTCCCAGGACCACGCCACTTTGAATCGTTGACCGACGCGCTGGTACGCCATGGCGTAGCGGCCACCCCCGTGGTCTACCTCGATGGCGAGCACTACCTCACGCTGCAGCCGCTGGAGCCCACTCCGGCGCAACTGCCCGTCAGCATCGATGCCATCGGGCGACTGCTCAACGAGTTGGCGCCCCTGCTGTTTGTCGCGTTTCAAGAGCAACAGGTCGACTACTGGAACCAGTTCACCCGAGAGTCCGCTCCACGGTGGCAAAGCCTGTCCAAATCTCTACGCGAACTGTGGAACATCGAATCGAACACGAACTGGGATTCCGACCGTTACGCCATGGCCCGCAACCTGTTCGCTTACCCGGACAAAAGCACGCGCGGGACTCATGACCCCTATCATTCGCGAGCATGCCTGATTGACCTCGACTGCTTGAACGACGACGTCTCGACACACCTCAACATCCTCGACATGGCGGTACTGATCGGAAGCCAAGGCAGCCGCAGCCTCATCATTACTCACACCATTACCCACGGCTTTCAGGCCTACGATTCGTTGCAGGAACTGGGCGAATCCTTGCTGACGTATGCAGATGAGCAGGCAACCGGCAACACCTTGCAATGGCGCCTGATCGAGCCCGAGGGCAATTACTTCGACCATCTGGCGTGCAACCTGATTGCCCTGCAAGCGGACTCGATTGGCGCCCTGGCAAACGATACCGCCACGGTGAATCCCGACCTGGCACCGCACATCAGCCGCTCAACGAACGAGCTCGATCCCAAGGACAAACAAAAACCCTCTCGATTCAATTGGGTCGAGCAAGCATTGCCAGACTGGATGGCCAGCGCTTCCTCCAGCGATCTCACCGCTTACAGCCGTCACCTGATGAATCTGGCACAAGTGCAGAATCAGAACGCCGGTCAGTCGTTTCAGGACGGGATCAAGCCAATCCGCGAGTTCGCTCTGGATCAACTGCGCGATGCCATGCTCAAAGAGCACGCCGATGCTGCACTGCTGAATCTGGCGGACATCGAGATCGTGGTCGATAGCGTGGTGGTCTGGGGCGCCTTTGTGCCGCTGATGGAGCCCGAGCGCACCACGCTGAGCCTGGTCGACCTGGCACTGCAAAACCTGATTGCCCTGCCGCTGGGCAACAACACCGTGCGCAGCACCAGCGCTACAGCACTGCCGGCATGGTTGACGGTGAGTTACCTGGAGGCGCTAATCACCAGCGCCGACATCGGCAAGACCTATCCGACGCTGATCAAAAGCAAACTGCTCGACGATCCCCTTGAGAGCCTGCGGCACCAGGGTCTGTTCACCAGCCACTTGCGAGTCGAACTGCCGCTCCTGGCATTGCAGCAAAAAATTCGCGCACAGGGCGGGATGGATGAACGCGGTTACCGCTACGTTGCGGCCGTGGTTCAGGTGCTCGATGCCAACCGCTGGGTGGATGGCCAGGAAATTGTCATTCGCCCGCTGGCGTTCAATCCCGGCTGGCGTCTGAGTGCCTCTGCGGACGAAGTGACCAACATGTTCGTGATCGGTCCGCGGCAGATGGACAAAGGCCCGTGCCTGCTCTATCGCCCGCTGCTCGATCAGCCATTGAGCCAGTACCCGACAACGGCCAACCTGATCTATGCCATCAAGCACACGCCGACACTGCGTCAATCGGTGCTCGCCTGGTTGCCGGACAGCGTACGTGCCAATTACGCGAACTATGTGTTCACTGGTGATCGGCCTTCGGTCTGGTCCCTCTCGCAACTCCTGGCTGACCCACTGACCCCGCTGCAAATGGGCGGCACGCTTGCCCTGGGTACCGGGGTCGTCGCCGCTGATTACATGGCCAACCTGTTCAAGGCCAACGTCAACGCGCTGGTCGAGCTGGCGCAACGGCAATCGGTGTCCAATGCGCAGAATCGCTGGGCGACTTTCAAGCAGGCGGCGTGGATGATTCTGAACGCAGCACTGCCTTTTCTCGGCCGCACCGTCGGCACGGCCGCCTGGATCTGGCAGGTACTGGATGACCTGCAACAAACGGTAGACGCCAGCGAGAGTGGTGACCGACAACAGCAGAAAACAGCGATGACCGACCTGCTGCTGACCCTGGCCATGGTGCTCGCCCATCACGCCAGCACGCGCCATGCGACTGCCCACAGAATCGAAGAAAAACCCTCGTCAAAGGTCGCGACCGAAGTTGAGGAAAAACCGGCATCCCAGCCTGTTGTCGTTGTTCAGGTGCCCGATACCGTCGGCGAAGCTGCCTCTTCACAGCATCGAATATCCGTGCTGACAGGCGCCGCCCTGAGCCTGGAGAAAACCCTGGATCGCTTCAAAGTCACCAAGCCCGATTCACTCAACCCACCGGATAGAGCCAGCGGCATCTATCGTCATCTCTATCGTGACGGAGCCCGGTATTACGCCTCGGTCGGTGAGCGCTGGTTCGAAGTGGCCGTTGAGGAAGCTGGTGAGGTATCGATTATCGACTCACGGCAACAGCCCCTACGCAGCGGCCCTGCATTGATCAGCAATCAACGGGGTGATTGGTTTGTCGATACGCGCCTGCGTCTGCGGGGCGGTGGTTTGTCGAGTCGACGCAAGGCGTTGAAACAACAAAATCGACAGCGCGTCACCGAGCTCAAACAGCAGTTGGCCGAATTCAATAACGAGCGCGAAAGCGCACGCACAGAACTGACGGATGCCTACAAACAAATGAAAGCCGCCAGCGACAAGACGCGGCCTGCCATTCAACAGCAGTTCCTCGAGAAACTCGACCAGCGCACCAGCCAATACGCGGCCCCCATTGAACAATTGAAATCGTTGAACCTGCTCGAAACGGTTTCCAGTTTCCGCACCGACATGGTCGAGATGCTCGGCACCCAGCTGTTTTTCAACCAGACATGGCTCGATCAAAAAGGTCCAGCTTTCACCCAAACCCTGCAGGAGACCCTGACGCTGCTGGATGCTGAAGAAATGGCAGGCGGGGCTGGCGACCGTGAGACCTATCAAAAAATGATCGACCTGACCGAGGGCATGATCGGCAAAATCGAGTTTGTTCATTCACGTTTCCAGGAGTTGAGTCGACTGGGTAGAAGTGCTGCGCAAATGGTCAGCACCTACAGAGCCAAACTGCCGGCTTACAGCCTGAACGATCTCAAGGCGCTTCAGGTTTCGCTGGCCCGCGAGGTATGCCTCAAAGAAGGTGACAGCGTTGCCCTGAACGAAGCCCGAAGCGAATTCGCACGCTTGCTCGACACGACCAATCTGGTTATCCAGACCTCCCAAGAGCTGATGCTGAAAGAAAGCACCTGGGTGGCAGGTGAACGCATCGAGGCACTCAGCGCCATGCTCGAACAGTTCGTGGACATCGATCAATCCTTCGAAGACTTCGCCGTCAACCACAAGGACGCAGTACAGGAGCAACCGCTCAAGCATTTGCGCAATCGGGTCAGCGAATTCCAGCAAGACACCGAGGGCTACCTGGTGCAGTTGCTACGAGAAGCGCCGCCCAAAGAGCCGCGACCAGGACCTTCCAGACCGGCCCCGGCATCGCGCAAACGAGTAGTGAAAACTCGCTTCAATGGCACGGTCGTTGGTGAAGTACGTCCTTCAGCACCGGGTGAGCCGGTTCTGCTTGATGTGCGCGCCCCCATGACCGGCAAGGTCATCGCCACCTTTCACGAAAAAACACCCGGGGTCTGGCTTGAACGGGTTCCGGCCAGGCGTCACCGTCCGACGGTTCAAGCACCGGCACTCGACATGCAAATTGCCCACGGCCGGGCACTGCTCGATGGCCTGGAAAGCTTTATCCAGCAAACCGAAACGAACGCGAAGAAGCCCGGCCGTATCCCGGTGGAAATAGAGGAACTGTTCCAGCAAAAAGCCGAGCATTTCGAACAAAGTGCCAGGACCCTGGAGCAATCCCTGATCGACTCAAATACAACCGATGGACCCGCAGTTGCCGCAACGGATCTGAGCGCGGAATTGAAGGAGGCGCGCGATCGACTGTACGCCAATGGTCAACGGATACGCATCGAAATGACCAAGCAACAACCCCCCACGGCCGCCCGCGTCCAGTGGCTGCGAAGCAAAAATGAAGTCGACATTGTGCGCAGCGGCGATCGACGCCGGCTCAAGGGCCCGCGTAAGGATTACATGCAGGAATATGAAATTCGCGAGCGCCGAAACCAGCAAGTGCTGTGGTATGCGCATTTCCACTATGCCAGCCAGGATGCGCCGATCGACGCCTTCACCGCCGCCCACCTGAAACTGCGGGATCAACGACTGTTGGCGGGTGCATTCGACCTGCGCTCGGCCACTACCAACCCGCAAGTGATTGCAATCTATCGCAGCGAGATCAGCCCGCAACTGGCACGTGCGCTGTTCTTCTCGTAAACCCGGAGCGCCAATTGGTCTTCTGCAACAACACCGGGAAGCCCGTAAGCGCGGACTGCCAATCCGCGCGCTTCAGCCAACACGCCACACCGCCCGCAACCGTTGCAACGCCGCCTCGATCGCCTTTTCGGGTACCGCGGCAAAGCCCAGCACCAGACCGGCGCGTTGATCCATCGGGGTCGCGGACTCCGGCAGCCAATAACTGCTCAAGCCGTTGACCTCGACATCGACACTGCTCGCCAACTCGATCAGCTCGCGTTCACGGGCCACGCTGTCGACCGGCACCGTCATGTGCAGTCCCGCGGCGACGGTGGGCAGTTTGCCGATGCCTGGAATATCCAGCGGCCAACCATTGAGCAAGGTATTGCGCCGACTCAGCGCCGCGCGCCGCATGCGCCGAATGTGACGCTGGAAATGCCCGGTCGCCATGAACTCGGCCATCACCGCCTGGGTGCTGACTTCGGAGTGCCGCACGTCCACCGCACGTCGCTGCGCAAAGGCCTGCACCAGCCCCGGCGGCAGCACCAGATAACCGAGACGCAACGCCGGAAACGCGACCTTGCCGAACGTGCCGACATACAGCACCCGCCCGTGACGATCGAGCGCGGCCAAAGGCGCCAGTGGCGCGCCGCTGTAGCGGTACTCGCCATCGTAATCATCCTCGACGATCCAGCCTTGGGTGCGTTCGGCCCAGGCCAGCAGCTCCAGGCGTCGCGCCAGGCTCATGACCACGCCGGTGGGATACTGGTGTGACGGCGTGACGTAGGTCAGCCGACAATCATCGAGTGCTGACAGTTCGCTGCAATTGATGCCCTCGCTGTCCACCGCCACCCCATGCAACCGCGCCCCCGCCACGGCGAAGGCATGACCTGCTGCCCGATACCCTGGATTTTCAATCGCCACCCCGTCACCGGGCTCCACCAGCAACTGTGCACAAAGGCTGATTCCCTGCTGCGCGCCACTGGTGATCAGAATTTGTTCAGCTGTGCACTGCATGCCCCGCGAACTGCGCAAATACGCGGCGATCATCCCGCGCAAGCGTGCGTCGCCTGCCGGGTCGCCGTAGCACAGCTGTTGAAAATCCGGTTTGCGCCAGAAAGCCGCATTCAGCTTGGCCCAGACCTCGAATGGAAACAGATCGAACGCCGGAACACCGACCCGAAATGCCCGGGGCGGACCGCTCGGCGGACTGGCCAAATGGTTGTTTTTGACCCGGGTCAACGGGTCGTTGTGGATAACTTTGCTGGATGGATCCACAGGTAAATCGAGCCAATTTGTGGATAAGGCTGTGGGTAACCCTGTTGAAAACCCTGTGGATACTTTTGTGGATAGTTTTTTCGCCGGCAAGGTTGCCTGGGGCAATTGCGCGACATAAGTCCCGTCGCCCACTCGCCCTTCGATAAACCCTTCGGCGTACAGCTGATCGTAGGCGCGCACCACACTGTTGCGGGAAATCGCCAGCGCTGCTGCCAGATCACGACTGGCGGGCAGACGCGTACCACTGGCCAGTCGCCCGTCCAACACACGCGTGCGCAATGCCTGGTAGAGCTGACGACTCAGCCCCTGGCGACGATCAAGTTCGATACCTGCGGGATTGAAGGTCAGGGACAGTGGTTCGCTAGTCATCGCAATGGACCTATGAAATTGGTCATTAATGGCTCTTACAACAGACCAATAGCCTGCCTAGGATGCAGGCATTCGCCAAGGAAAATATCTCCATGTACACGCCACGTGCTTTTGCCATCGACGAGTTGTCCCAACTGCATGAACTGATCCTCGCCACCCGTCTCGCCATATTGGTGACCCACGGTGAAAGCGGCCTGCAAGCCAGCCATGTACCGGTGCTGCTGCATTGCGAACAAGGCTCGAACGGCACGTTGTACGGACATCTGGCCAAAGCCAATCCACAGTGGAAAGACCTGCGCGACGGTGCCGAAGCCCTGCTGATTTTTGCCGGTGCCGACGCCTACGTCAGCCCTGGCTTCTACCCGAGCAAGGCCGAACACGGCAAAGTCGTGCCAACCTGGAACTACGTCGCCGTACACGCCTATGGCCGAGCCGAAACCTTCAGCGATGGCGGGCGGCTGCTCGACATCGTCAGCACCCTCACCGATCGTCATGAAGCTGGCCGCGCCCAACCGTGGTCAGTAGCCGATGCCCCCGCCGATTACATCGACGGCATGCTCAAGGCCATCGTCGGTTTCGCCATTCCCATCGACCGTCTGGAAGGCAAGCGCAAGCTCAGCCAGAACCGCAGCCCCGCCGACATCGCCGGTGTGCGCGAAGGCCTGGCCGCCAGCCCCGACGTCAACGACCAAACCCTCGCCCAATTGATGCGCTAAGGAAGTCACCATGAGTCAAATCGACATTCGCCAAGTCACCGCCGGTGATCACGCGGCCTGGTTGCCGCTGTGGCAGGCCTACCTGCGCTTCTACAAAACCGAATTACCGGAAGCCGTCACTCACAGCACCTGGCAGCGCATGCTCGATACGAACGAGCCAACCCACGCCGCCCTCGCCTGGGCCGACGGCAAAGCGGTGGGCATGGTGCATTTCATCTACCATCGTTCGAACTGGGCCATCGAGAACTCCTGCTACCTGCAAGACTTGCTGGTGACCCCGCAAACCCGTGGTACCGGCGTTGGCCGCCAGTTGATCGAGTTCGTCTACGCCACGGCCAAGGCCGACGGTTGCAACAAGGTCCACTGGCTGACCCACGAAACCAACGCCACCGCGATCCAGCTCTACGAGCGCATCGCCGAACGCCCGGGTTTCATTCAGTTTCGCAAAGCCATCTAGGTTCAAGGAGAACAGCATGTCGATTTCACTCGCCAACTGGAAAGGCGTCCCGGCCCCCACGACTCAACTGATCGAAGGGCGCTACATCCGCCTGGAAAAGCTCGACCCGGCGCGCCACGGCGACGACTTGTTCAAAGCCCTGCAAGGCCCCGCCGCCGACCCTAAACTCTGGGACTACCTGCCTTACGGCCCCTTCCCGGAGCGCAGCGTCTTCAACGACTGGCTGAACAACCACGCGGCCAGCAGCGACCCGTATTTCTTCAGCGTGATCGACCGCGCCAGCGGCGAGGTCCAGGGCATTCTCAGCCTGATGTCCATCGTCCCGGCCCAGGGCCGCATCGAAATCGGCCACGTCACCTTCGGCGCCCCGATGCAGCGCTCGCCGAAAAGCACCGAGGCGGTTTACCTGCTGGCCAAGGAATCCTTTGCCCTGGGTTACCGCCGCCTGGAATGGAAATGCAACAACGCCAACGCCCGCTCCAAATACGCGGCCGAGCGCCTGGGGTTCAGCTTTGAGGGTGTGTTCCGTCAGCACATGGTGGTCAAAGGGCAAAATCGGGACACCGCGTGGTACTCGATTCTGGACTCGGAATGGCCGGCGATTGGCGCCGGGTTCGAGAAGTGGCTGAGTGATGAGAACCAGACGGCTTCGGGGCAAGTTAAAGGGTTGGTGGAGTGTCGCGCGTAAAGTGCTTCCAGGCATCGCGATAGCCGGCCATGTCCCGACTTCTTGTAAGAAAAGACGTCAGTTCGATGGGGCAAAAACTGTCTCCGTCGAACAGTCAGGCATTTACTACATGACAATCTGAGACTCCCCGCACCACCGCCGGAACCGCCTGACATCGGTACCGATAGCCTTCCTTTTAGAGTTTGGTCTTCTGACAAAGAGGCCAAACTCGATGCCTGTTCAACACAAATACCGACCCCAACAACTCGTCTTGGCGATTGCACTTGCCCTGGGTTGCGCTGACGTTGCATCAGCCCAGCAACCGGCGCCACCCAGCCCAGAGAACGCGTCTGACGCCATCGAGCAACTGGGCGCAGGCACTATCGCCAACCTGGTCAACGCGACGTTGAACAGTGACAGCTCCGTGAGCGCCGCGATGCTCTCGGCGATGCGCCAGTCAGACAGTGCCTCAGGCTTCAGCAGTCAAAAGAGAGCTTCGCGCCCGACAGCGGCCGACAATAGCGCTAGCCGAGTCTGGCTACAGGCATTGGGGTACGGCGGCACACTGGATCGCGACTACGATGCCTTGAAGTACTCGACCCAAGGCCTGGTTCTGGGAGCGGACTGGGCATTTGACGAAGAATGGCGCATCGGCATGATGGCTGGTAAATCACAGACCCGCCTGGACAGCCGTGACCTCGATGGCGATCTCGAAAGCTGGCATCTGGGGGCTTATGCCCTGCGCCAGAGCGGCTCCATGTCTTTGCGTCTTGGCGCCAGCTACAGCAATCACGACGGCAGCACTCAACGCCAGGTGACCTTCAATGGTTTCAGTGACCGCCCCAAAGGCAGGTACGACGCCAACACCCAGCAGGCGTTTGCCGAAGTCGGATACAACCTCGGCCGCGCCAACATCAACATCGAACCATTCGCAGGCCTTGGCTATCAACGTTATCAGCGCGATGGCTACACGGAAAAAGGAGGCACTGCGGCGTTAAAGGTCGAGGGCCAGGAGCAGAACAATCTCAACAGCACTTTTGGCCTGCGACTGGCGAAGATCAATACGCTGGATAACGGTATGCAACTGACGCCACGGTTCAGTGCCAGCTGGAAACATACCTACGGGGAGATCGCCACAAAAACCCGCCAACGGCTGATCACCGATGGCCGTAAAGACACCGTTTCCGGTGCGCCGCTGGATCGTGACAGTCTGATGGTGGATGCGGGTCTGGAGCTGGGGCTTTCGGCGCAGCACACGCTGGGCGTCGGCATAAATGGCGAGATGGGCACCGACAGCCGAAACCATGGCGCGACAGCGCAGTGGCGGATGACCTTCTAACCATCGAATGCTGGGCGAAAAAAAGGGGAGCACATGCCCCCCCGAGGTATAAAGCGTTGTATCGCGGCTGTTAACTCAGCCTTCGATCTCGATCAGGATCTCGCCCGGGTTCACCCGGTCGCCCTTGGCCACGTGAATGGCGGTGACTTTACCGGCGATGGCCGCCTGGACTTCGGTTTCCATCTTCATCGCTTCGGTGATCAACACAGCCTGGCCGGCCTTGACGGTGTCGCCCTCCTTGACCAGCACGTCGACGATGTTGCCCGGCATGGTGGTGCTGACGTGACCCGGTGCAGTGGCTTGCTTGCGCTTGCTGCTGCCGCCGCCGACGAATTCGTTGAGTGGCTCGAACACCACTTCTTCCGGCATGCCGTCGATGGACAGGTAGAAGTGACGCTTGCCTTCGGCCTTGACGCCGACGCCGGTGATGTCGACGCGGTAGGTTTCGCCGTGAACGTCGATGACGAACTCGGTTGGCACGCCTTCCCCACCAACAGAGGCAACGCCGCCGGCTTCAGGAATCGGCAGCAACACTTCAGGGGTCAGGGTGCCGGCAGCACGTTCTTCGAGGAACTTGCGACCGATGTCCGGGAACATGGCGAAGGTCAGCACGTCTTCTTCAGACTTGGCCAGTGCACCGATATCGGCGCGCAGCTTGGCCATTTCCGGCTTGAGCAGGTCAGCCGGGCGAACGTCGATCACTTCTTCGCTGCCGATGGCCTGGCGACGCAGTTGTTCGTTCACGGTGCCCGGCGCCTTGCCGTAGCCGCCTTGCAGGTACAGCTTCACTTCGTTGGTGATGGTCTTGTAGCGCTCGCCGGCCAGCACGTTGAAGAACGCCTGGGTGCCGACGATCTGCGAAGTCGGAGTCACCAGCGGCGGGAAGCCGAGGTCTTCACGAACCCGCGGGATTTCGGCCAGCACTTCGCTCATGCGATTGAGTGCGCCCTGCTCTTTCAACTGGTTGGCCAGGTTGGAGATCATCCCGCCCGGTACCTGGTTGACTTGAACACGGGTGTCGACGGCGGTGAATTCACTTTCGAACTGGTGGTACTTCTTGCGCACGGCGTAGAAGTACAGGCCGATCTCCTGCAGCAGCTCCAGGTTCAGGCCGGTGTCGAACTCGCTGCCTTTAAGGGCGGCGACCATCGACTCGGTACCCGGGTGGCTGGTGCCCCAGGCGAAACTGGAGATCGCGGTGTCGATGTGGTCGGCACCGTTTTCGATGGCCTTCATTTGGCACATCGCGGCCAGACCAGCCGTGTCGTGGGAGTGAATGAACACTGGCAGCGATTGCTCGGCTTTCAGCGCCTTGACCAGTTCGCCGGTGGCGTACGGGGTCAGCAGGCCGGCCATGTCCTTGATCGCCACCGAGTCGCAACCCATGGCTTCCATTTGCTTGGCCTGGTTCACGAAGGCCTCGATGGTGTGCACCGGGCTGGTGGTGTAGGCGATGGTGCCCTGGGCGTGTTTGCCGGAGGCTTTCACCGCTTCGATGGCCACGCGCAGGTTACGCACGTCGTTCATGGCGTCGAAGATGCGGAACACGTCGATGCCGTTGACCGCTGCCTTGGCGACGAAGGCTTTGACCACGTCATCGCTGTAGTGGCGGTAGCCCAGCAGGTTCTGGCCGCGCAACAGCATTTGCAGGCGGGTGTTAGGCAGCGCGGCGCGCAACTGGCGCAGACGCTCCCACGGATCTTCTTTCAGGAAACGTACGCAGGCGTCGAACGTCGCGCCACCCCAGCACTCCAGCGACCAGTAGCCGACTTTGTCGAGCTTGTCGCAGATCGGCAGCATGTCTTCAGTGCGCATGCGGGTCGCGAGCAGCGATTGGTGAGCGTCGCGCAGGATGGTGTCGGTTACATGAATCTTCTTGCTCATTGTTCTATTCCTCACAGGCCTGCGTGGGCGGCGATGGCGGCGGCGATGGCCAGGGCCAGCTCTTCGGGTTTGCGCTTGATCGAGTAGTTGGTCAGTTCAGGGTGGCTTTCAACGAAGCTGGTGTTGAACTGGCCGCTACGGAATTCCGGGTTACGCAGGATTTCCTGGTAGTACGCAGCGGTGGTCTTGACCCCTTGCAGACGCATGTCGTCGAGGGCGCGCAAGCCACGGTCCATCGCCTCTTCCCAGGTCAGCGCCCACACCACCAGTTTCAGGCACATGGAGTCGTAGTACGGCGGGATGGTGTAGCCGGTGTAGATCGCCGTGTCGGTGCGCACGCCAGGGCCGCCGGGAGCGTAGTAACGGGTGATCTTGCCGAAGCTCGGCAGGAAGTTGTTTTTCGGGTCTTCGGCGTTGATCCGGAATTGCAGGGCGAAACCACGGTGCTGGATGTCTTCCTGTTTCACCGACAGCGGCAGGCCGGAGGCAATGCGAATCTGCTCACGGACAATGTCGATGCCGGTGATTTCTTCGGTGATGGTGTGTTCCACCTGCACCCGGGTGTTCATCTCCATGAAGTACACCTCGCCCTCGGCGAGCAGGAACTCCACGGTACCGGCGTTCTCGTAACCCACGGCCTTGGCTGCGCGCACCGACAGGTCGCCGATGTAGGCGCGCTGCTCCGGGGTCAGTTGCGGGCTCGGGGCGATCTCGATCAGCTTCTGGTTGCGGCGCTGGATCGAGCAATCACGCTCGAACAGGTGAACCACGTTGCCGAAGCTGTCGCCAAGAATCTGTGCTTCGATGTGCTTCGGATTGACAATGCATTTTTCCAGGAACACTTCCGCCGAACCAAAAGCCTTGGTGGCTTCGGAAATGACCCGCGGGAAAGCCTGTTCGAGCTCTTCGCGGCTGTTGCAGCGACGAATGCCGCGGCCGCCACCACCGGAAGTGGCCTTGAGCATCACCGGGTAACCGATGCGATCGCCTTCGGTCAGGGCTTCTTCGATGCCCGACACGTTGCCTTCAGTACCTGGGGTTACCGGTACGCCGGCCTTGATCATGCTGCGGCGCGCTTCGGTCTTGTCGCCCATGCGGCGAATCACTTCAGCCGATGGGCCAATGAATTTGATTCCGCGTTCGGCGCAGATCTCCGCCAGTTCGGCGTTTTCCGAAAGGAAGCCATAACCGGGGTGCAGTGCATCGCAACCGGTTTCCACAGCCAGGTTCACCAGCTTGCGCGGGTTCAGGTAACCGGCCAGCGGTTCGGCACCAATACTGTGGGCCTCGTCCGCACGCTTCACATGCAAGGCATGACGGTCGGCATCGGAGTAGATCGCGACCGAGCGAATGCCCATTTCGGCGCAGGCACGTACGATTCGTACGGCAATCTCACCACGGTTGGCGATCAGGATCTTTGTTATCACTTGGAGTTTCCCTTGAGCCGGTGGTACCCACGACCTGCTAGACCAGGTCGACGAGTGACCAAATGTTTCAATTTGGTCGCAGGTCCACACTAGCGCCCACAAGGGATTAACAAAAATGAATAATTATTGGGTCACGCATAAGTAAAGACTTATAGTTGATTCACCAGCCAGCGACGAGAGCGACCATATAATGCGTAAGTCATTGATGCGTATGACTTTGCGTCAATTGCAGATCTTCAACGAGGTCTGTGATTTGCGCTCCTACAGCCGCGCGGCCGAGGAAATGTCGCTCACACAACCTGCCGTCAGCCTACAGATTCGTCAACTTGAAGAGCTGATTGGCCAGCCTTTGTTCGATTACGTCGGCAAAAAACTCTACATGACCGAAGCGGCTGAAGCGTTACAGCGGGCCAGTCGGGATATTTTCGGGCGCCTGGAAAACCTCGACATGCAGTTGTCGGACATGCAGGGCTCGTTGCAGGGGCAACTGAAACTGGCGATTGAGTCCAGCGCCAAATACTTCGTGCCGCATCTGTTTGCCGCATTCAAACGCCAACACCCGGAAGTGAACCTGCAACTGACGGTGGTCAACCGTGGCCAGGTCATTCGGCGCCTGTCGGACAACCGCGACGACCTGGTGATCATGTCCATGGTGCCCCAGGACATGGGCCTGGAATTCCTGCCGTTCCTGAACAACCCGATCGTCGCCGTGGCGCCACCGGATCATCCACTTTGCCATATGGGACCACTGCGCCTGCAGGATCTCGAGCCCTACACACTGCTGCTGCGTGAGCCAGGCTCCGGGACGCGGCTGGCGTGCGAAGAATACTTCAAAGAGAAGCGCGTGCACTTCAACCAGACCCAGGAGGTCTCGTCTGCCGAAGCTCAGCGTGAATGTGTACTGGCAGGCCTGGGCGTTGCGCTGTTGACGCGCCACGCCCTGAGCCTTGAACTGGCAACCGGTGGGCTGATCGAGCTACCGGTCGAAGAGCTGCCACTGTTTCGCAGTTGGTGCCTGGTGCAGGCCAAGGCAAAACGCCTGTCACCGGTGGCTCACGCCTTCCTGGCGTTTATCCGTAGCGAACGGCTTCAGATCAGCGCGCTGGTTGAGCGTTTCGACGGGACGCCGAGGGAGATGCCTGCCAGAAGTTGAGTTCCAACTCCGGAAAATCGCCAATTTCGGCCAGAAGCTGACGACGTTCGCAGCGATCTTCGATGGCGCGGCGGAATTCCATGCGGCGCTGATCTTCTTGCTGACGACGGGTTTTGACAGCGCTGTTGCGTTCTTCGTAGGGCATGGCCATTTCGAGTCTCCCAAGGCGAGTACGGGAGTTTCAAGATAGGCGCGAGGGATGACGGTTTGGCGGCTCGGGTGTTACAGACTGATGAAAATTGCGGTGTATTCGAGGCCGCCATCGCGAGCAAGCTCGCTCCCACAGGAGATCGCGGTCAAAGGTGGGAGCGAGCCTGCTCGCGATTAAGGTCGGAACGACCTTACGACGACGTCAGTCGTCCAGCGCTTTCACCGACTTGGGCGACAACCGCAAGCTGCGCAGGCTGCGCTTGACGCTCTTGAGGTGGTTGACCAGGCTCGGGCCACGCGCCATGGCCACGCCCATCGCCAGCACGTCGATCACCACCAGGTGGGCGATACGCGAAGTCAGCGGCGTATAGATTTCAGTGTCTTCATGCACATCGATCGCCAGATTGACCGTAGACAGCTCGGCCAATGGCGTCTGGCTCGGGCACAAGGTGATCAATGAGGCGCCGCTTTCGCGCACCAGGTTGGCGGTGATCAGCAGGTCCTTGGAACGCCCGGACTGGGAAATGCAGATCGCCACGTCGGATGGCTTGAGCGTCACGGCCGACATCGCCTGCATGTGCGGGTCGGAATACGCCGCAGCGGTGAGCAGCAAGCGGAAGAACTTGTGCTGGGCGTCAGCCGCGACCGCACCCGAGGCGCCAAAGCCATAGAACTCGACACGCTGGGCCTGGGACATCAGCGTCACCGCCCGCTGCAATTCCAGCGGATCGAGTTTCTCGCGAACCTCCATCAGCGTATGCAGGGTGGTGTCGAAGATTTTCAGGCTGTAGTCGGCGACCGAATCATCCTCATGGATCGCAAACTGGCCGAAACTCGCACCTGCCGCCAGGCTCTGGGCCAGCTTCAGCTTCAGGTCCTGAAAGCCGGAACAACCGATGGCACGGCAAAAACGCACGATAGTCGGTTCGCTGATGCCCACGCTGTGGGCCAGGTCGGCCATGGAGCTGTGCATCACAGCCGCAGGATCAAGCAGCACGTGGTCGGCGACCTTGAGCTCCGACTTGCGTAACAGGTGGCGAGACTGGGCGATGTGTTGCAGCAGATTCAAGGGGCTGGACTCTTTGTTATTGGCAGGTGCCGGGGATGTAGCACGCTTGTAGTTATACTACAAGAATCGGCTTTTTGCCTGCTCAATGCGTTACCGAATCCCTCGATTTCAGGTGCCCGCGCTTCATGTAGCACTCATCGTGCATGTCCAGGTGCACCGGCGGGTGCACAGATTTAAGAGGACAAAAGCACCTTAAGCTATTAAATGGAAGTTACATACGATTCGCTGTGACTGATTAACAATAGAACACACAGCCTTACAAACCAAACAAAGAAATCTCAACCAAAAGCAACTTCAATTGAATACAGTAATACCGCAGGAAGCAAAAACCTGGTTAAAGGAGCTACACATTATGAGTATTAAAACAAAAGACTGGACCGCACAGATTGACCGCATGCCCGGTGCCCCTTCGTTCCGCGCCTTTGGCACCGTAACCGTTGCCCACACTGGCATCACCCCAAAGCTGGAAATGACAGCACTGCAAGACAAATCCTTTGATCTGCGCCTGGAACTAAAACTGGAATATTCTAATGAAGTTTCACTGCAGGTGGAATCTGACAAGTTTGTCGAATATAAAGCAATGGGTAATTCCAATGTTACCGGTGTCAGCATCTTCTACGAAGGCAAGTTGCTGCACCATATTGATGAAATATTGATTACCCACTAAAAACATATACAGCTTCCGGCATCTCAGGCGTCCTGTCCGACACTTCGTGCAGGACGCCTCCTTGTCAGCTTGCGGCTTGCGCGTGCAGCAAACCGGCCAACGTCTCGGCCTCGACCGGGCGGCTGATCAGATAGCCCTGTACTTCATCGCAGCGCTCGGCTTTGAGGAACTCAAGCTGGTCTTCCCGTTCCACCCCTTCCGCCACGACCTTCAGCTTCAGGCCGTGAGCCATGGCAATAATGGCCCGGGTAATCGCCGCGTCTTCGCTGCCCTCCCCCAAGCCACGAATAAACGCCTGATCGATCTTCACGTAATCCACCGGGATGCGCTTGAGGTAGCTCAGGGATGAATAACCGGTGCCAAAATCGTCAATGGCCAGTTTCACCCCGAGATCACGCAACTGCTGGAACGTCGCGATGATGTGTTCGACGCTATCCAGCAACTGGCTTTCGGTGAGTTCCAACTCCAGCAGTTGCGGCGCCAGCCCGGTCTCTTCCAGCACCTGCCGCACCAGACTGACCAGCTTGCCCTGGCGCAATTGATGCACCGACAGATTGACCGACACCCGAATCGCTTCGAGCCCCTGCCGTTGCCACTCACAGGCTTGCCAGCAGGCCTGACGCAGCACGAACTCACCGATCGGGCCGATCAATCCGGTTTCTTCAGCCAGGCCGATGAAATCCCCCGGCGGCACACGGCCCATGGTCGGATGGTCCCAACGCACCAAGGCTTCGGCGGCATTCAATTTGCCAGTGGCCAGGCACAGTTTCGGTTGGTAAAACACCTTCAGCTGCCTGTCTTCGATGGCTTTGCGCAAGTAGTTTTCCAGCTGTAAACGCTCCAGCGTGCTGGCTTGCAAACTGTCGGTGTAAAACTGGAAATTATTACCACCCAGGTGTTTGGCGTGCTGCATCGCCATGTTCGACTGACTGACCAGTGCAGAAATTTCCCGGGCGCTGTCCGGCAACAAGCTGATGCCCATCGACACGCTGACCACCAGCTCATGCCCCTCAATGGTCACCGGCAGGCGCAACTTGTTCGCCAGACGAGTCGCCACCCGGGCCAGGCTCGAAAGGTTGCCGTAGGAGTTGAACAACACGGCAAACTCATCCCCAGAAAGGCGCGCGATGGTGTCTGCTTCAGGCAATGCATTCACCAACCGCCGGGCCATCTTCTGCAACAACTGGTCGGCGACTTCATGCCCCAGGCTGTCGTTGAGTTGCTTGAACCGATCGAGATTGATGTGCAGCAACGCCAGGCTGCGATAACCGCCCTGTCGCACTCGTTGATGAGCCTCGCTGAGTCGTTCGCGAAACATCGCGCGGTTGGCCAGACCGGTAAGCTCGTCGTAATGGGTCAGATAGCGCATGCGCTCTTCGGATTCTCGGCGGGCCGAGAGATCAGCGAAAAAGCCCACAATATGGCTCACATTTCCCCGGGGATCGCGCACGGCATTCAGTTGCAGCCATTGCGGATACATCTCGCCGTTCTTGCGGGTTTCCACCAATTCGCCCTGCCAACTGCCCTGCTGTTCCAGCGCCTGATGAATTACCGCGTAATGCCGACGCGCATCGCGACTGCATGGCAACTCAATGACATTGCGTCCGATCATGTCGTCGATGTCATAGCCGGTCACCCGACTGAAGGCCTGATTGATCGCGATCAGGACGTAGTTCGGATCGAAAATCACGATCCCTTCGCTGGCCGCCTCGAACACGGTCGCCGCCAGTTGCCGCTGCTCTTCCAGGCCTTTGCTGGCGCTGATGTCGCGGCGAGTGCCGACCATGCGAATCACCCGACCGTTCTTGGCGCGCTCGACCGCCCGCCCGCGGTCCTCGATCCAGACCCAGTGGCCGTCGCCATGCCGCACGCGATACTCGATTTGATAGTCTTCGGTGCGGCCCTTCAAATGCTCGACCAGTGCCCTTTTCAGCCCAGGAAGATCCTCGGGATGAAGGCGCGGCTTGAGGTGACGCAATATCGCCGTGACCTGTTCCGGCTCCAGGCCGAACAATTCCTGAATCTGTGTGTGATGGACTTCGTCGGTTTGCAGATTCCAGTCCCACAACCCCAACTCGCTGGCCTTCAATGCCAGCGCCAGGCGCGCCTCACTCTTGCTCAGTGCCTGGTTGGCGGCATCCAGTTCCAGGCTGCGCTGAGCGACTCGGTTTTCCAGGTCGATCTGGATTTCTCGCAATTCGGTTTCGGCACGCCGGCGCTGTTCAATCTCCTTGGCCAGCTTCTGATTGAGCTGATCACTGCAGCATTGCGCTTGCTGTAGATGCTCGATCAGTGCCTGGTTCTGAAAGCGTCGCATCAAGCCCCGATCGATCAATCGATTGACTTGCCAGGCAACCACGCTCAATGCACCGAGCAGAATCAGCCCGAACCAGCCCCAACCTTGCTGCTGTTCGTCAGCCCCCCAAAACATATAGGCGATGGCCGGCAACAGGCAGGGCAAGGTGAATGACAGAAAGGCCGGCAAACTGACCGCATAAGCCACGCTGGCCGAGAGCGCCGCGGCACCGATGAGGCCGAATACCCAGGCTTGCTGAATGAAGTTATCGGCGGGAACCAGGGCGATGCCGGCACCGGCCAGGGTCAGACCGGTGAGGCCGGAGCCCAGCAAAAACATCCGTCGCCAAATGGGATGGGCCTGACGATTGGGAATGGCCGAATCGAAGGCTGCGACCTGAATCACCCGCAATGCCACCAATGACAACAACCACACCAGCCAGACACTGACCAGGAAATAACGCTGCGGACTCCAGAGCAAACCGGCACAGACCAGGCCATTGATCAGCATGAATAACGTGGGCAGCAGCGAGCCTTGATACAACAGGCGCGTGCGTTCGACCGCCATTTCCATGGCGTACTGTTTACGGATCTCCCGGGGCTCCACAGTGGGGCCCGACAGGTCGAAGCTGAGGGTCATAGGCGATGTTCTTGTTCTTATAATGATGAGCATGAGCCCGAAACTGCTCGGAGCATACACAAGCAATTGCCCGGACCAAACTGCTGCTGATCAATAAATCGCCAAATTTTTCAGCCGCCGACGCCCCTGAAAATGCTGAGGGCACGCCCCGCCAACGCCTGCAGCCGATGACCGACCGGTCGTCCTTCGCATAACTTTCATCGGTTAAAGCGAAGCGGGGTTTGCCCGGTGTGTCGCGGCCCCCTAGAATGCCCCGATGCGCGATGATCTCTCCCTTCTGCTGAACTCCCTCAACGATGCCCAACGCCAGGCTGTAGCAGCCTCCGTGGGTCGTCAGTTGGTCCTGGCCGGTGCTGGTTCCGGTAAAACCCGAGTGCTGGTGCACCGTATCGCCTGGCTGATCCAGGTCGAAAACGCCTCGCCCCACTCCATCCTGTCGGTGACCTTCACCAACAAGGCCGCTGCCGAGATGCGCCAGCGCATCGAGCAGCTGATGGGTATCAACCCGGCCGGCATGTGGGTCGGCACCTTCCACGGCCTGGCGCACCGCCTTCTGCGGGCGCACTGGCAGGAAGCGGGTTTAAGCCAGACCTTCCAGATTCTCGACAGCGATGACCAGCAGCGGTTGGTCAAGCGGGTGATCCGCGAGCTCGGCCTGGACGAACAGCGCTGGCCGGCCCGTCAGGCCCAATGGTTCATCAACGGGCAGAAAGACGAAGGCCTGCGCCCGCAACACATCCAAGCCAGTGGCGACCTGTTCCTGGCGACCATGCGCGGCATCTATGAAGCCTACGAGGCTGCCTGCCTGCGTGCGGGCGTCATCGACTTCTCCGAATTGCTGCTGCGCGCCCTCGATCTGTGGCGCGATCACCCAGGCCTGCTCGCTCACTATCAAAAGCGCTTCCGGCACATTCTGGTGGACGAGTTCCAGGACACCAACGCCGTGCAATACGCCTGGTTGCGCCTGCTGGCCAAGGGTGGCGACAGCCTGATGGTCGTAGGCGACGATGACCAGTCGATCTACGGCTGGCGCGGCGCGAAAATCGAGAACATCTACCAGTATTCCGAAGACTTCCCGGACGCCGAAACCATTCGTCTGGAGCAGAACTATCGCTCCACCGCCGGCATCCTGAAGGCTGCCAACGCCTTGATCGCCAACAACACCGGGCGCCTGGGCAAAGAGCTGTGGACAGACGGCGGCGACGGCGAAGCGATCAACCTGTACGCCGCCTTCAACGAGCACGACGAAGCACGTTACGTTGTCGAAACCATCGAAAGCGCGCTGAAAACCGGCTTGTCTCGCAGCGATATCGCGATTCTGTACCGTTCCAACGCCCAATCGCGGGTTCTGGAAGAAGCCTTGCTGCGCGAGCGCATTCCCTACCGTATCTATGGCGGACAGCGCTTCTTCGAACGCGCCGAAATCAAGAACGCCATGGCCTACATGCGCTTGCTCGAAGGCCGCGGTAACGATGCCGCGCTGGAACGGGTCATCAATGTGCCGGCCCGTGGCATCGGCGAGAAAACCGTCGAAGCGATCCGCGACCATGCGCGCCACAGCGATGTGTCGATGTGGGAAGCGATGCGCCAACTGGTGGCCAACAAAGGCCTGACCGGTCGTGCGGCCGGTGCCCTTGGCGCGTTTATCGAGCTGATCGAGAACCTCGCCGCCAAGTGCATGGAAATGCCACTGCACCTGATGACCCAGACCGTCATCGAGCAGTCGGGGCTGATCGCCTATCACGAAGCGGAAAAAGGCGAGAAAGGCCAGGCCCGGGTAGAAAACCTTGAGGAACTGGTCAGCGCCGCGCGCAACTTCGAAAACAGCGAAGAAGACGAAGACCTGACGCCATTGGCAGCGTTTCTCGGTCACGCATCGCTGGAAGCCGGCGATACTCAGGCCGACGAGCACGAAGACAGCATTCAACTGATGACCCTGCACAGCGCCAAAGGCCTGGAATTCCCTTACGTGTTCCTGGTGGGCATGGAAGAAGGCCTGTTCCCGCACAAGATGAGCCTGGAAGAACCCGGCCGCCTTGAGGAAGAACGTCGCCTGGCCTACGTCGGCATCACCCGGGCCATGCAGAACCTGGTGATGACCTTTGCCGAAACCCGACGCCTTTATGGCAGCGAGACCTACAACAAGGTGTCACGCTTCGTACGCGAGGTTCCGAAAGGCCTGATTCAGGAGGTGCGGCTGTCCAACAGCGTCAGCCGTCCGTTCGGTGGCAACCAGTCGATGAGTGGCAGCAACCTGTTCAGCGGCAGCGAGATTCCGCAGACCGGCTTCAGCCTCGGCCAGACCGTGCGCCACTCTGTGTTTGGCGATGGCGTGATCCTCAACTTCGAAGGCGCCGGGGCCCAGGCCCGGGTGCAGGTGAACTTCAGCGAAGGCAGCAAATGGCTGATGTTGGGTTACGCCAAACTGGAAGCGATCTGAACACCAGACACAGGACCTTTGTGGGAGCGGGCTTGCTCGCGAAGAACGATGACGCGGTATTACTGCATTACCGCGGTGCGCCCATTCGCGAGCAAGCCCGCTCCCACAGGGTTCCGTGTGGACTTACAGATATTGATCTGAATAAGATGCAAAAAGCATGGTCTCAGGCTTTTTTTCCTCCTGGACATTCTGAGCCCTGCTATCGGCGGCATTCGCGGCAATATCCGCCACTTTCGCGAAAGTTGGCATCGAAAACGTCAATTCCGACTTCGCCACCCTGCTACGTACGATAGTGGTACTGGTCAGTCTGGCCTTGATTTTGTACGCCACGGGCCAATATCAGTCATTGGGATCGATCTCTGCGAAGAGCTACCTGTTCCTGCTGTTGTCGGGCCTTGCCACAGGTGCATCGTGGATCTGCTATTTCCACGCACTCAAGGTCGGTCCGGCGTCACTGGTTGCCCTGCGACGCTAGGCAAGCGTCCTACAAGCCCTGTCCACTCATCTGACAGATCAAAGTCAAAAGGCCTTCTTGCACTGACTGGAGCTGCACACGACCTGTCAGGCAAAAGCCCGAAACACTCTGCCGCTAGCCAGTAACACTTCACCTGTGCAACATGGCGCGCGTGCCTTCCACAAATGGGAATTCCCTTTATGAAACGTTTTCTTAGCATCGCCATGGCGTTGTGCATCGGCCTGACGATGAGTCTCGACGTCAATGCCGCCAAGCGCTTCGGTGGTGGCAAAAGCGCAGGCGCTGCGCCGACTCACCAGACCAGCCAGATGGCTCCTTCTTCTCCAGGCATGGGCGGCGCTGCGGCGACCGCGGGTGCTGCCGGTGCCGCTGGCGCCGCTGCCAAGGCCGGTGGCGCTTCGCGCTGGCTCGGCCCACTGGCCGGTATCGCGGCCGGTGGCCTGCTGGCATCCATGTTCATGGGTGACGGCTTCCAGGGCATGCAGATCCTCGACATCCTGATCATGGCCGTCATTGCGTTCCTGGTCTTCCGCTTTATCGCCGCCCGTCGTCGCAAGCAGCAGGAGCAATACGCTCCGGCCGGCCACGCGCCGATGCAACGTGAGGCGTTCGAACAAAAGCCGGCCGGCGGTTCGATCTTCGGTGGTTCGGCAGCGCCTGTTGCCGCTCGCCCAGTGATCAATGCGCCAGCCTGGTTCAACGAAAGAAACTTCGTCGAAGCGGCGCGTAATCACTTCCAGTCCCTGCAACAGCACTGGGACGCCAACGAAATGGACAAGATCACCGAGTTCGTGACCCCGCAAATGCTGGAGTTCCTCAAGCGTGAGCGTGCTGACCTGGGTGACGGTTTCCAGTCCACCTACATCGATAACCTCAATGTACAGCTGGACGGTGTAGACGATCGCGCTGACAAGACCATTGCCACCCTGACTTTCACTGGCGTGTCGAAAACCTCGCGTTTCGACCAGGGCGAAGTCTTCAGCGAAAGCTGGAACATGGAACGTGCACAGGGCGAGAATCAGCCTTGGCTGGTAGCTGGTATCCGCCAGAACGGCTGATCACCCTCCACGTTTCACTTGCTGCAAACAAAACCCCGGCCTCGGCCGGGGTTTTCTATTTCGCGGTTGCATCTATAGCAAGCTACTGTATAAACCGCCCCATATAAACCGCGCCATACAAGCAAGAGGATCCCGGACGTGGAAGAAATCATCGAACAACTGCGTGAAGCCAACGAACCGGTACCGGTCCCCTTGGAGTTGCCCGACGAAGACCTGCTGGTCGAAATCGAAGAACAACTGTTCATCGACATACCCTTCGTCTTCAGAGAGTTTCTGCTGACCGTCAGTGACGTGGTCTACGGCAGCCTGGAACCGGTCACCGTGACCGACCCGCAATCCCACACCTACCTGCCCGACGTTGCCGCCAACGCCTGGGACGCCGGCGTCGATCGCAGCCTGATCCCGATCTGTCAGGACGGTGACGATTACTACTGCGTCGAAGAAGACGGCACCGTAGTGCTTTGGCAGGCCGAAGAAGAGCTGATCGCCGAAGAGACCTGGGAGTCGGTTTGGCACTGGGCACGGGACGTCTGGCTGGAAAGCTGATCAAGTCAACGCCGCTGGTTGGTCAATGCCCGGACGACTCCTTGTGATTGTCGAGGGTTTCCAGCAACGCCACCTGCATCCGCGTATGCACACGAATGAACCAGCGCCATAGCAACGCCGCCACGGCGGCCGCGACCACGGCGATCAGTACCAGCAACTTGTTGGTCGGCAGAATACTGGCCGACAAGGCTGCCAACAGCAAAAAGATCACCAGCAGCGACAGGATCGGGATCACTTCGGCGATCACCCGGCGCACTCGCTGCGTGTGGCGCCCGGCCATCTCCGGCTTCACACCCATTTCCGCCAGCAACATCGACAGCGCCTTTAGCTTGCGGTACGCCGCAATCAAAAAAGGCAGCGATAACAGCAGCGCCCCACCCCAGATCAACGCCTTTTGCCAACTCGGATCGCTGATCCAGTGTTGCAGGTAAGCCGACATGCGTTCGGCGAAGTACGCGCCCGAGAAGAAGATCGCGATCACCAGCGCCAGATTGACCCCCACCTGCAGCAAGATCCTGCGAATCATGGATGCCAGTAACGCGCCCTCGCCCTGAGGCTGGATGCTGCGCAACCATTCGCCGTACATCCCCAGCACCCGCCCCAGGCGTTCTGGCATGGCGCCGGCGAGCTTGATCGACAATGGATCAGCCGCGCGAATCAGATAAGGCGTCAGCAAGGTCGTGATCACCGAAACCGCCACAGCCACGGGGTATAAAAAGTTACTGGTGACCTGCAAGGTCATGCCCAGTGCCGCGATGATGAAAGAGAATTCGCCAATCTGTGAAAGACCCATCCCGACCCGCAGCGAGGTGCGTCCGTCATTGCCGGCGATAAATGCACCAAGGCCGCAGGACAACATCTTGCCGAACACCACGGCTACGGTGATTACGGCAATTGGCCAGGCGTACTGAAGCAGGATCGCCGGATCGAGCATCAACCCGATGGCCACAAAGAAAATCGCACTGAAAAGATCGCGAACCGGTTCAATCAAACGCTCGATTTTCAGCAGTTGCCGGGATTCAGCCATGATCGCGCCGATCAGGAATGCCCCGAGGACCATGCTGTATTCAAGCTTGACCACCAGCAGGCAGAAGCCAAAACACAGGCCCAGCACCGTGATCAGCAGCATTTCGTTGCTTTCGAACCTGGCGACGTAGGCCAGCAGCCGCGGCACCATCAGGATGCCAATGACCAACGCGACGATCATGAACAGCGACAGTTTGCCGACCGTGGAAAACACTTCCCCGGAGCTGACCGTACCGCTGACCGCGATGCTGGACAGTAGCGCGATGATGCCGATGCCCAGAATGTCCTCGACGATCAGCACTCCGAATATCAACTGGGCAAATCGCTCGTTCTTCAGCTTCAGATCATTGAGCGCCTTGACGATGATGGTGGTCGAGGAAATCGCCAGGATCGCGCCGAGGAACAGTGAATCCATGGTGTTCCAGTCGAACCAGCGGCCAATCTCGTAGCCGATCCAGATCATCAGCACGATTTCCAGGAATGCCGCGATGAATGCCGTGGCACCGACCTTGAACAACTTGCGCAGGCTGAACTCCAGGCCCAGGCAGAACATCAGGAATATCACCCCGAGTTCGGCCAGGGTCTTGATGGTCTCTTCGTCGTGGATCAGGCCGAATGGCGGGGTGTGAGGGCCGATGATGAAGCCGGCGACGATGTATCCCAGCACCACCGGTTGTTTCAGGCGATGGAAGACTACGGTGACCACACCTGCGATCAACATGATCACTGCCAGATCCTGAATGAAACTGATGGCATGCATGGCGTGAGACTCCCTGAGTGGCATTGCTCGATCCCCGGACGCAGGAAAAGTCTGATCGAGCAGAACAAAAATCGGAATTGCACGTAGGAAATGCCCTTGAGGCAGGGCTTTTTGCAGGGTAACACCGCGACTTCTGGCAGAAAGGCGGTGCAATATATGGAAACAGATCGATCCGGCGTGACGGCGACCCTGCACCCGGCGTCCCGATAACTGTTGGTTTGAAAAAACCGCCGAGGCACCCGCAGAGGTGCATCCCTCAACCCTGGCCTTGACCCGTGAGAATGCTATGGAACCCGGAAACGCCCAGCTGTCGATGACGGTATTGATGACCCCCGACATGGCCAACTTCTCTGGCAATGTCCACGGCGGCACCCTGCTCAAATACCTCGACGAAGTGGCCTACGCCTGCGCCAGCCGTTATGCCGGCCGCTATGTGGTGACCCTGTCGGTGGACCAGGTCATTTTCCGTGAGCCGATCCATGTCGGCGAATTGGTGACCTTTCTCGCCTCGGTCAACTACACCGGCAATACCTCCATGGAGGTGGGCATCAAAGTGGTGACCGAGAACATCCGCGAACGCTCGGTGCGCCACACCAACAGCTGCTTCTTTACCATGGTCGCGGTGGATGACCAGCGTAAACCTGCCTCCGTACCACCGTTGCAACCGCAGAATAGCGAAGACAAGCGTCGTTACATGCAGGCGCAGCAGCGCCGACAGATTCGTCAGGAGTCGGAAAAGCGCTATCAGGAGATCAAGGGCGACGTCTGAGTTGTTCAGGCAGGTTGATGGTGTTCTCTAGATAGCCTTCGCGAGCAAGCCCGCTCCCACACTGGATCTATGCAACAACGAAGATCAAATGTGGGAGCGGGCTTGCTCGCGAATAGGTTCAACGCTCAATCAGAGGCTGATCGAGGTCGCCTCGAACCGCACCCGCGGATGGGCAATCCGGTCCTGAGCCCGTACCAGTTCCAACTCGTAGCTGGCACAGGCCTGGGTTTCCAGCAGCACTTCATGCACCGCCGACGCCGTGAACTCGAACGCGGCCACCAGGCTGTCGCCCAACAGCACACGCGCCAGGAACAGGCCGGACGTCAGATCGCCCACGCCTACCGGCTGACGCGGGAACGCCAGCAACGGGCGCTGCAAATGCCAGCTGCCCTCGGCCGTCACCAGCAGCATCTCGAAGACCTCTGCCGACTTGCCTGGGTAGTCCAGATGCTTGACCAGCACTGCTTTCGGGCCGCGCACCAACAATGCACGCGCCATTGCCAGGCAATCGAACAGCGATTGCGGCTTGCGCCCGGAGAAGCTGTCCAGCTCCAGCTGGTTCGGGCACATGAAGTCCGCCACGGCGGCGGCCTCTTCCAGCAGAAAATCACTGACCTCCGCCGGAACACTGCAGCCCTTCTCGGGATGCCCCATGACCGGGTCACACAGGTACAGCGCCTTGGGATTCATCGATTTGATCCGCGCCACACCCGTCAGGATCGCCCGGCCCTGGGCCGCACTGCCAAGGTAACCGGAGAGCACCGCATCGCAGTTGCCCAGCTCGCCAATCGCCGCGATGCCTTCGACCAGGTCAGGTATCTGGTGCGGCGCCAGCACTTCACCGGCCCACTGACCGTACTGGGTGTGATTGGAGAACTGCACGGTGTTGAGCGGCCAGACATTCACCCCGACCCGTTGCATCGGGAAAACCGCGGCACTGTTGCCGGCGTGACCGAATACCACGTGGGACTGGATAGCGAGCAAATGCGGAGTACGTTTCATGCGGTGGATTTCCGTAAAACGATTGAAATTCTAGCCGCGCAGTATGCGACTAAACGCAGCCTGTACGACAGACCAGCGACGCAGTTAAGCTGACACTATCTTGTTGGAGCACCCTGTTGATGCTGACCCTTGGAAATATATTCGTGCTGATGCTGTTCGCCACTGCCGGCGCATCGCTATGGCACAACCACGGCTTGCGCGAGCGCGCGCTGGAGCGGGTCAAGCAGCATTGCGGCAAGCTCGGGATCGAATTGCTCGACGGCAACGTGGCCTTGAAAAGAATCGCGTTCATCAAGGATGCCAATGGTCGGCGACGCCTGGCCCGTGTGTATAACTTCGAATTCACCGTGACCGGTGAATCCCGCCACAACGGCACCATCACTCAGTTCGGTGCTCACAGCGCACAGATTGAACTGGCGCCCTACCCGGTCCCGTTCGACGAAACCGAACCAGTGGTCGACGTGGCAAAACCTCGTGCGGAAGTGATCGAGCTGAGCCAGTGGCGTCAGGACCATACCAAGTGGCGACCTTGAGTCATTAACCCGATCCGGATCGGCACGCTGCCAGCTCACGCTGCAATCGTTCTGCATTCTGCGCCTCACTGAAAATCAGCTCGATACGCGAATCCTGCCGCCATTCACTGGGCTGCCAGTCCAGCACCGAGTTATCCACCGCGTTCGCCGAGAGCCACCCGTGGGCGCAGTGGATAACCAGCTTCGCCCGCCTCCAGCCAAGGCTTCCAAGCCACCGGCCAACCAGCGCGGCATCAAACACCTGGCTTGGGTGCCAACGCCATCCGATGCTCCAGCCTCCGTCTTGTTCCTGACTCAAGCAAATGGGCAACGCGGGATCGCTCCAGACCGCCGGCAGCTGCGCCAATCCCTTGGGCAAGACGAAGTTATCCACACCTGCCCGCGCTTTGGCATTCAGCCCCGGCAACTCGCTCAAGGGTAAAGTCGACTGTTGCGTCCAACACAGGGGGAGCGGCGGCAATTGTCCGGCGATTCGCTGGCGGCTTTCTTCTTCGAGACCTTCAGACTTGTTCAACAGCAGTAGTCCCGCATGGCCCAGCGCTTGCTGTTGAACATCCGGCAGCGGTTTGCCAGCGGCGAGCGCCTGGGCATCCAACACCAGCACACAAGGCTGGACAGCCAACACGCCTTGCCACGGCGCTTCGCTCAATTGCCTGAGCAACTGCGCCGGATGCCCCAGCCCCGAGGGCTCGATGAACAGCCGATCCGGTTGTGCCTTGCGCAACAAGCGCCCAAGACCAATCTGAAACGGCGCACCGTTGACGCAACACAAGCAGCCCCCGGCCACTTCCCCCAGTGCGATACCATCGGCGTCCTGGGTCAGCAGTGCAGCGTCGAGACCGATCTGGCCAAACTCGTTGATCAACACCGCCCACCGCTCGCCAGCCGGGCGCTGGGCCAGCAGGTGCTTGATCAGGCTGGTCTTGCCGGCGCCCAACGGGCCGGCAATGACATGAGTGGGGATATTCTGCAGCATGGTTGATGATTTCTGAGGAGGTGGTGGATGCGGTTGATCGGCTTGTCGTTGTTCCTGGCACTCGTTTCAGGCGAGGCGCTGGCCCAGGCGTGTGTGGTTCACAGCCAGGGCGAGCGGCTTGATGTCCAGGTTTGCCAGCAGAACCGCAACATCCCGCCAAAACTCTTCGCCGATGGTTTCTGCCAACCGAACCTGGCGGGGCAGAAAGTCGATGTGCAGTATGTCGATCAATGCCCCGGCGGCGCATTTGGTATCTGCAGCAACGCCCAAGTCGCCAATATGCCCTACCGACAGGATATTCACTATTACGGCGTTGCCACCGACGCGGCGTATTTGCAGCCGTACTGCGAGGCCCAGAGCCAGGGCACCTGGCTCAAGCCTTGAAGCGCCAGTAGTGGATCAGGCGGCCTCTTCATACCAAGGGCCGAATGGATCAGGCAGCAAACGCCAGCCCTCTACGCCCAGCACCATTTCCTCATCGGTCAGCAGGCATGCGTCCAGTTCGGCCGTGAGTTGCGTGAAGTCGATATTCTGGCCGATGAACACCAGTTCCTGGCGGCAGTCCCCGCTGTCCGCAGTCCAGTTTTTCATGATCCCGGCGGTACTTTCTTCGTCCTGCGGCCACTGGCTTTTCGGTACGTAACGCCACCAGCGCCCGGCAAAGCCATAGCGCATCAAACCACCGGCCTGAGACCAGCTGCCAGCGTCCTTGTGCTTGCTCGCCAGCCAGAAAAAGCCCTTGGAGCGCAGCAGCTTGCCGTTGTCCCAAGGACCGTCGATGAAGTTGAAGAAACGCTGTGGATGGAACGGCCGGCGAGCCCGGTAAGCACTGGAAGCGATCCCGTATTCCTCGGTTTCCGGCACATGTTCACCGCGCAGCTCCTGCAACCATCCCGGTGCCTGGGCAGCTTTTTCGAAGTCAAAACGACCGGTGTTGAGAATCTTGTTCAAGGGAATTTCGCCCATCGCCATCGGAATGATTTCCGCCCGAGCGTTGAGCCGCTCAAGTATGGCGATCAGTTCCTCGCTCTGGTGGCTGCTGATCAAGTCGATCTTGCTGAGCAAAATCACATCGGCGAACTCGACCTGCTCAATCAACAGGTCGGTAATCGAACGTTCGTCTTCCTCCCCTAGGGTTTCACCTCGGGAAGCCAGGCTTTCGGCAGCCTGGTAATCGAGCAGGAAGTTCATGCCATCGACCACCGTGACCATGGTGTCGAGACGTGCGATGTCGTTGAGGCTCTGGCCGTTTTCATCGCGGAAGGTGAAGGTTTCCGCCACCGGCAGCGGTTCGGAAATACCGGTGGACTCGATCAACAGATAGTCGAAGCGACCCTCACTGGCGAGCTGACTCACCTCCTCCAGCAAGTCTTCGCGTAACGTACAGCAAATACACCCGTTACTCATCTCAACCAACCGTTCTTCAGCGCGATTTAGGCTGACATCGCGCTGGACTTCGGTGCCATCGACGTTGATTTCGCTCATATCGTTGACGATGACTGCAACTCGCAATCCATCACGATTACGTAGTATGTAATTAAGAAGTGTACTCTTTCCGGCGCCTAGAAAGCCGGAGAGAACGGTCACGGGAAGTCGATTGGACATCTGCATATTCCTCACAGGGATGCCCGGTCACTGTGTCGGGCTTACACAATGCTATACTGTAACAATACAAATAAACCATCCCCTCTTGCCCGGCAGTGCAAAGGACAGGATGCTGAACGCCGCTCCCCTCGCGAGAAAGCCCATGCGCAACGCCCTTAAACCTGCATTGATCATGCTTTCCCTGCTGGTGGCTGCAGACGCGACGGCCCAATTCCCGAGCCTGGCCAAGTGCACCCGCAGCGCCAACCTGCTGGCCTGCGTGGATGCGGATGGCAACGCCTACAGCGTCAACACCGCCGGCAGCACCCTCTATCTGCGGGGTTTCGAAATGGCCGGCAAACGCTATTGGGCGCAGACCAACAGCCGCTACGGCCAGCTGACGTTTTTCACCGGTATCGCTTCCGATGGCGAGGCCTGGGTTGGCTACAACCGGCGCGTCGGCTGGACCACGATCAACCGGTTTTCCAGCTCTGGCGGCAGCAGCGCCAGGTTCACCTGCAGCCGGATCGCTGGCTGTTAGGCCTCTTTGTTTTTCTGTTGATGGCGTGAAATCAGGCTGAGCATGTGGCGGTTGCGCATGATGAAAGTCCGTTCATGAAAAAGGCATCGTCGATTGTATTGTTATACTATAACATGTCAAATCAACTCCCACGATGGACCTGCTCATGAATGCGCTGACTCTGCCGGATATCGCCGCGCAGGCCTCACGCCAAGCCCTGCCACTGGAGTGGGTGGGCATGTGCGGCATTGCTCTTCCCGTTTTGTTCGATGGCCAAAGACTGAATGCAAAGGCCGATGCCGGCGTAAGCCTCGACGATGGCAACGCGCGTGGCATTCACATGTCACGGCTTTATCTGGCGCTTGAATTGTTGGAGCAGGAAAGCCTTTCACCGGCTTTATTGCGGCGGGTTTTGCAGCGTTTTCTTGAGAGCCATGAGGGGCTATCCAGCAGCGCACACTTAACCATTCATGCCGATTTGTTGCTGAAAAGGCCGGCGCTGATCAGTCCACTGGCTGGCTGGAAAAGCTATCCGGTCAGCATCGAAGCGCGTTTGAAAAACGCGATGTTCCACGTGGAACTAAAAATCGATGTGTCTTATTCCTCAACTTGCCCGTGTTCTGCGGCCCTTTCTCGACAGTTGATTCAGCAAAAATTCGTCGATGATTTCGCCAACAAGCCACTGCAACACGCCGACGTTTTAGCCTGGCTCGGCTCCACGAACGGCATCGTCGCCACACCTCACAGCCAACGCAGCAGCGCAAAGTTGTGCGTTCGGTTGGCCGATTTTCTGGACGAGTTGCCTCTGATCGCCGTCATCAATGACGCCGAAGCCGCACTCGGCACCGCCGTTCAAACAGCGGTAAAACGCGCCGACGAACAGGCCTTCGCCCTGGCCAATGGTCAGAACCTGATGTTCTGCGAGGACGCCGCACGCCGTTTGAGTCTGGCCCTGAAACGCTCCGCGGGCATCAATGCCTTCCACATTCGTGTCATCCACGCCGAAAGCCTGCACGCCCACGACGCCGTAGCCGAAAGCCGTTTCAACTGGGGGGCCGTATGATTGCTTGCCACGCTTTGCGCTGGGGCGCACCGGGGCAGCCACTCACACCCGCGCTGGACTTCGAACTGTCGCAGGGCAGCCTGACCGCCATCATCGGTGCGAACGGCTCCGGGAAAAGCAGCCTGTTGAAGGTCATCGCCGGCCTGCAAAAACCGTTGGCCGGAAAGGTGCGACTGAGTGTTCCACTTAAAGGCGGTGTGTCGTTCCTGCCTCAGCAACAACACCTGGACAGGCAATTTCCGATCAGCCTTCAGGCATTGGTCGCCGCCGGTTTCTGGGGTAGCAAACAGTCACCGGAGATCCGTAGCCAACGACTGAAAACCGTCCTCGAAAACTGGTGCCTGAACGGCCTGGAAGAACGACCCTTGATGGCCCTCTCCGGCGGTGAATTGCAACGCGCCCTGCTCGCCCGGTTGAGCCTGACCGATGCACCCTTGCTGTTGCTTGATGAACCCCACGCGGCCCTCGATGAACTCGGCCAGGCATTGCTCTGGAAGCACATACACGAATGGCACCTCGAAGGCCGGACACTGGTGGTCGTGTGCCATGACCTCGCCGCTGTCCGCGAGCACATCCCACACACCTTGCTGATCAAAGGCAACGGTTGCGTATACGGTCCGAGCACCGAACTGATCAGCCAACCACCACAAACGCAGGTGGCCTGATGATCGCTGCCGCGCATCTTTGGCAACCGTTCCACGAGTTCGTGTTCATGCGTCGGGCGCTGCTGGGCGGTTTGCTCCTGGCGTGCAGTACGGCGCCTCTTGGAGTGTTTCTGATCCTCAGGCGCATGAGCCTGATCGGCGATGCGGTCGCCCACGGCATCCTTCCCGGTGCGGCCCTGGGCTTCTGGTTTGCCGGCTTGAGCCTCCCGGCGTTGACCATCGGCGGTCTCGGCGCCGGCCTGAGCATGGCCGGCCTTGCAGCCTGGATTACTCGGCGCACCGGCCTGCGAGAGGACGCCAGCCTCGCGGCGATCTACCCGATTTCCCTGGCCGGTGGCGTACTGATTCTCGGCATCGCCGGCAAACGCCTGGACCTGTTGCACCTGTTATTTGGCTCGGCGCTGGCGGTCGACGGCCCGACCTTGACCGGCATGCTTTGGGTGTCGGGCCTGAGCCTGATGGCCATGGCATTGATCTACAAACCACTACTGCTCGACACCCTCGACCCGCTTTTTCTGCAAACGGTCAGCCGACTCGGCCCCTTGGCCCACGGCGTATTCCTGACGCTGGTGGTGTTGAATCTGGTCATCGGTTTCCAGGCGATCGGCGCGTTGATGGTGGTCGGCCTGATGATGCTGCCTGCCGCTGCGGCGCGTTTCTGGAGTCGTCGCCTGCCGGTGCTGATCGTCGTCGCCGCCTTGCTCGGCAGCCTCTCGGTGTGGCTCGGTTTATTGATCTCGTTCTATTACTCGCTGCCCAGTGGCCCGGCAATCGTGCTGGTGGCCGGCGGTGGGTATCTGTTGTCCGTGGTGTTCGGGCCGGTGCACGGCTTGCTGCGCCGCCCGCCTTTGCTTACATCCCAATGAGGTGTTACCCGATGCGCGCTTTACTCGTGCTGTTCAGCTTGATGGTGTCGATGTCACTGTCTGCCGCCGAAAAACTTCAGGTGGTCACCAGCTTCAGCATCCTTGCTGACATGACCCGGCAGGTCGGCAGGGAGCATATCCAGATCACCAACATGGTCGGCCCGGACGCGGATGCCCACACCTACGAGCCGACACCGGACGACGCCAAAGCGCTGCTCAAGGCCAGGCTCATCATCAAGAACGGCCTGGGTTTCGAGCCCTGGCTGGATCGCCTGGTGACGAGCACAGAGACCCGGGCGCAGGTCATCAGCGCGAGCCACGGCGTCATCCCGCGCAGCCTGGATGAAGACGGCGAAACCGTTCCCGACCCGCATGCCTGGCATAACCTGGCGAACACCGAACTGTACATCGCCAACATCACCAAGGCGCTGATCGCCGCTGACCCGGCGAACACCGCCGACTATGAGCGCAACAGCCAGGTGTACCTGAAGCAGGTCTACGCCCTGCTCACCGAAGCCAAGGCCAAGCTCGGCTCACTGCCACCGGGCAATCGCAAGATCGTGACCTCCCATGACGCCTTCGGTTATCTCGGCCAGGCCTACGGCATCGAGTTCATGGCACCTCAAGGCCTGTCCACCGAGCGCGAACCTTCAGCCGCCGAAGTGGCCGCACTGATCACCCAGATTCGTCAGGCCAAGGTCAAAGCCGTGTTCATGGAAAACATCAAGGACGCCCGCCTGCTCAAGCAGATCGCAGAAGAAAGCGGCGCGCAGATCGGCGGCACGCTGTACTCCGATGCCCTGGCGGCGAACGGTCCGGCCAGCACCTTCACCGGGTTGTTCGAGTACAACCTCAACACCCTGTACAACGCGTTGAGCAAGCCATGATCCGCAAGAACCCTTCCGGAGATTTACCGCTGATTGCCGAGTCGGCCTACGTCGACAAGACAGCAATCATTTGCGGCAAAGTGGTGATCGGCGAGAACGTGTTCGTCGGGCCCTATGCCGTGATCCGCGCTGACGAAGTCGATGACTCAGGCGAGATGCAGCCGATCACCATCGGCGCCAACTCGAACATCCAGGACGGCGTGGTGATCCACTCCAAATCCGGTGCGGCGGTGACCATTGGCGAGTTCAGTTCCATCGCCCACCGCTCGATCGTGCATGGCCCCTGCACCGTGGGCAATCGAGTGTTCATCGGCTTCAACAGCGTGCTGTTCAACTGCGTGGTCGGTGACGGTTGCGTGGTGCGGCACAACTCGGTGGTCGACGGTCGTGACCTGCCTGAAGCCTTCTACGTGCCCTCCACCACGCGGATCGGCGCCAACACCGACCTCTCGCAATACCCGCCGGTGAGCGTCAGTGCCTCGGAGTTTTCCGAAGACGTGGCGCGCACCAACGTCGACCTGGTGCGCGGCTACAAAGCCCTGCAAAACGAGTTCTGAAGCGGGTGGCCAAAAACAGCCATCGTGTCAGGACAAATTGCCTGCCACGACAAACGTCTTAATGTTTGCCCCTATGGTTTATGCGATAACGCTCGTTAGAAGCACGTGAGTACGCCGACCATGATCCAGATCACCCTGCCCGATGGTTCATTGCGTGAATACGATCAGCCACTGTCCGTGCACGAGGTGGCCGCCAGTATCGGCGCCGAACTGGCCAGCGCGGCCGTGGCGGGAAGGGTCGACGGTGTACTGGTGGACTGCGAATACCTGATCGAGGCGAATGCCCGGGTCAGCATTGTCACCCCCCGGGAGCCGGACGGTCTGGAGATCCTGCGCCGCTCCTGTGCATTGATGCTGGCGATGGCGGTCAAGCAACTCCACCCTCATGCGCAAATGCGTGCGGGAAAGGAATTGGGCGACGGTTTCTTTTACGAGTTTGCAGTCGAGCAACCGCTGACCCCGGCAGACCTGCCCCTCATCGAAGCGCGCATGCAGTCACTGGCAGCGACCAATCACTCGATCCGTCGACGGCCGACGCGCGAAGCAGTGTCGCTGTACCGTCTGGGGGACACCGAGTACCAGAGCCATGGACCGCACGTCCCCACCACCAAAGTCTTGCAGGCGTTTGCCCTGGATCACATCAGCGGCACGTTACAGCAACGGATCTACGGCACCTGCTGGTCCAGCCATCAGGAACTGCAACACTGGCGCGTTCCACCCCATGTGGTCGTCGTGAGCATGGATGACCGCCAGGCGACTTATGCACAAGCGGTGACCGAATCCTTGCGCCAAAAAGGTGTGCGCGCCAGGGCCGACCTGCGTAACGAAAAAGTCCGCTACAAGATTCGCCAGCACAGCCAGACCGTGCCGTACCTGGTGGTGGTTGGCGAAAAAGAACAAGCTGGGGGGTTTGTCAGTGTGCGCAGTCGCACGGGGGAGGATTTTGGCCGGATGGCTGTCGAAGCGGCGTGTGAGTGGTTGAGTCGGCCGGGAATCTAGGGCGGCTGGAAGGACGCCTTCGCGAGCAAGCCCGCTCCCACACTGGATCTGTGGTGTTCACAAAATCAGTGTGGGAGCGGGCTTGCTCGCGAAGGCGATCCGAGGAAGCTTTTAAGCTCTTGGTTTCACAGTACCGCAATCCTGCCCCAGCCAGACGGCGCGGGATTCGAGGCTGCCCTTCTGCTGAAGGCCGGTGGCGTTGAACGTCCCGTTGACCTTGGTGGTGAACTCGCGATCACTGACGAATGTCGCCACGCCGGCACCCTGGGCTCTCGGGCAGCTGAAACGGAATTTCCACTGATTGCCGGAGCGGTCGGTGATTTCCTGTTTGCAGCCCGACTGCGGATCGGTCAGCGGAATGTTGTCGGTCTTGACCTGCTCAGGGGTCAGGCATGCCCGGATCCCTTTGCCACCCATGGTGATGCCCTGCTTTTCCAGCTGGGCGCGCTGCTCAGGGGTCATCTGGCTCTGGATCTGGCCGAGGATCAATTGCAGGTCCGGCATATTCTGCTCGTCGACCTTCATGTTGCTCGTGGTCATCTCCCACAATCCTGGTTGCAGCATTTGCGCGTGAGCCGCCACAGGAAGTGCCAAACCCAGTGCCATGGCCAAACCCAGCAGACGAACGTTCATCGAGTAACTCCTGATCAGTAGTGGCCGTTAGACGTCAGCCGCAGGCTTCGGTTCATGGGCCAATTAATTAGCGACATTCTGCACGGAACATGGTCTGTTAAGCACTGAATCTTCAGGAGCAAGGCAGCCCCCATGGATTATTTCGGACCGCATATTTTCGGTTACACCATCGCCCTGCTGCACTCGCTGGGCATGATCGCGGCCATACACGCCGTGTTGACCGTCCGTACCGCCCAAGGCTCGATCGCCTGGGCCCTGTCGCTGTTTTTCATCCCTTACCTCACGCTGATCCCGTACCTGATGTTCGGCCGCAGCACCTTTGATGGCTACATCAAGGCCCGGCGGCAGGCCAACGAGGAGATGCGCAAGGCCGTTTCCGAACTCAACTGGCGACCCTGGGTAGAAGAAGCCCTCACCGCCCGCGCCTCTTCTGCCTACGCCTCACTCAGAGCGATGCCCAAGCTCGGACACATGCCCTGCCTGGCCAATAACCAGACGCGGCTGTTGATCAACGGCCAGTCGACATTCGACGCCATTTTCGATGCCATCAGCCAGGCGAAAGAAGCCGTGCTGATCCAGTTTTTCATCGTCCACGACGACCGTCTCGGCCAACGCCTGCAGACTTTGCTGTTGAAGAAAGCCGCCGAAGGCGTGGCGATCTACCTGTTGTATGACCGAATCGGCAGCCACTCCCTGTCCCAAGGCTACGTGCAGGCCTTGCGTGATGGCGGCGTCGAGGTCAAGGCTTTTGGCCCCCGTAGTGGCTGGTTCAATCGCTTTCAGGTGAACTTCCGCAACCATCGCAAGATCGTGGTGGTGGACGGCATTCTCGGCTTCGTTGGCGGGCACAACGTCGGTGACGAATACATGGGCGAGAAACCGCCCTTGGCCCCCTGGCGCGATACCCACGTGCAAGTGCGCGGGCCAGTGGTGGCGTGCATGCAGGAGTCTTTCGCTGAAGACTGGTTCTGGGTGGCGCGTGCCCTGCCGCCGCTGATCCTGCCTGAGGTTTATCCGGAAGACGGCGTGCTGTGCCAGTTGCTCGCCAGTGGGCCGGCAGACGCCTGCGAAACCTGTTCTCTGTTCTTTGTCGAGGCGATCCATGCGGCGACGGAACGGATCTGGATCACCAGCCCGTATTTCATCCCCGATGAAGCCGTGTTCGCAGCATTGCGCCTGGCGGCACTGCGCGGTGTGGATGTGCGCCTGCTGTTGCCGTCTCGGCCCGACCACCGAATCGTCTATGCCGCCTCCAGCCTCTACGCCTTCGAAGCCGTGCGCGCCGGTGTGAGGGTGTTCCGTTACGAGCCCGGATTCCTGCACCAGAAAGTGGTGTTGATCGACAGCGAAATCAGCGCCATCGGCAGCGCCAACCTGGACAACCGTTCGTTCCGGTTGAATTTCGAAGTGATGTTGCTGACCGTCGACCGCGCGTTCGCCGCCGAGGTGGAACAGATGCTCAACGATGATTTCGCCAACGCCCACGAAATCGCCAAAGGAGAAGGCCGGGAGACCCACCGCCTGCAGCAGGTCGGCATGCGGGTCGCCCGGCTTATTTCGCCGATTCTCTAGAGGTAGATATCGTCACGGGTCCATGGCAGTTCATGACTGCCATCGGCGTGGGCCTTCACTGCGAGAATCTGGTGCAGGTTGATCCAGCCGCGGGCGAACGCGTAGGCGCAACCGGCCAGGTACAGCCGCCAGATGCGCAGGACTTGTTCCGGTACGAGCTTGGACGCCGCTTCGAGGTTGTCTTCCAGGCGTTCGCTCCAGTGATCGAGCGTACGAGCGTAGTGCAGGCGCAAACTCTCGACGTCGACGATTTCAAGCCCCGCCTCACTGATCTCGGCAGAGATCATCGACAGGTGCGGCAGCTCGCCATTGGGGAACACATATTTCCCGATGAAATCTCCGGCACCACGTCCCACCGGACGGCCATCGGTGTATTTGGCGGTGATCCCGTGGTTCATCACCAGGCCGCCCTCTTTCACCGCGCCGAACAAGGTATTGCAGTATTCGGCCAGGTTGGCGTGGCCGACGTGTTCGAACATGCCGACGCTGACCACTTTGTCGAAACGGCCATCCTGTGGCAGATCGCGATAGTCGAGCAGTTGCAGTTCGACCAGGTCGTCCAGGCCCTCCGCTTTTACGCGTTCCCGGGCCAGGGCCAACTGCTCCTTGCTGAGGGTGATACCGAACACTCTCGCGCCAAATTCCCGCGCCGCAAAACGCGCCAATCCGCCCCACCCGCAACCCACATCCAGCAGATATTCGCCGGGCTGCAGGCGCAGCTTGCGGCACAGATGACGGAACTTGGCTTGCTGGGCCTGCTCGAGGCTTTCGCTGCCGGTCTCGAAATAAGCGCAGGAATACGCCATGTCGCTGTCGAGCCACAGCTGATAGAACGCATTGGAAAGGTCGTAGTGGTAGGAAATCGCCTTGGCGTCCATCTCTTTGTCGTGGGCGCTACGAACCGGCTGATTGTCGTCGTTTTCGTCCAGCAACGCCTGGCTCCATTCATCGCAGACACGGATCACTTCGCTGATGGAGCCTTCGAGTTCCAGTTTGCCTTCGACAAAAGCAGCACCGAGGGCGTCCAGGCTTGGATGGGTAAACTGGGTGACCATTTGTGGGTCCTTGACCACAATAGTGACGCTGGGCGCCGGTCCCAGATTGAGTTCATGGCCATCCCAGAGTCTCAGGCGAAGCGGTAATTGCAGATTCTGTAAGGCCGGTGGAAGATGCGCGAGCATGGAGAATCTCCCTTGTTTCAGACGTCTAAACAGAGGGTAGACCATCTTTGAAAAATAGCTGGCTATCGAATTAATAGCCGATTTCAATGATTCGCGACGCCTGCACCTGCCGCCGCGAACGCACAAAATGATGTGCCCTCATCTCCAATGACTACGAACCGGGCGCACAGTTCTAAAAAGTTGAAGCCCCCGTGATGACCCGGTTTAGAGCATTCGCCTTCAGGCTTCGTCCTTCAGTTTGAGCAACGGCTCCTGGAACCGCAGCAAACGACCGGCATTGCCCAACACCAACAAGGTGCTGAGGTTATGCAGCAACGCCGCAATCATCGCCCCGGCAGCGCCAAGCCAGCCGAACGCGGCGAAGGCCACGATCGCCAGGGTCCAGCCCAGCCCGATGATCACATTGACCTGCAACGTCTGGCGGCACTGACGACTCAGGCGCACGCAGGTGCCGAGGCGGCGCAGGTCACTGCCGATCAGCACAATGTCCGCCGAAGCCAGGGCGATGTCCGCACCGCCGGCGCCCATGGCCACACCCACCACGCCAGCCTTGAGGGCCAGGGAGTCGTTGATGCCATCGCCGACCACCATCGGCCGGAAGCCGCTGTCGATTTCCTTGAGCACGCGGTTCAGTTTGTCTTCGGGCAGGGCTTGCGCTTCGACGTCACTGATCCCGACATCCCGAGCAAGCGTTTGCGCGACGCTGTGCCGGTCACCGGTGAGCAACAACTGGCGACCCAATCCCAATTCGCGCAACTCACCCAAAGCAAATTGCGCCTCGGGTTTGACGCTGTCGGCCAACAACAGCCAGGCAAGGAATTCACCGTTGAGCGCCAGCCCGGCAATCGGACCGTCATGATCGGGAACCGTTGTTGTGCTGATGCCCAGTTGCGCAAACAACTCCGGCCGGCCGAGCGCCGCTTCGCCCTGCTCGGTCATCGCCACTACGCCCAGGCCCTGGCGCTCATGAATGTCCGAAAGCAGCAGGAAATGCTCCTGGGTCACCAACCCCGCCAGCGCACGGCTGACCGGGTGACTGCTGGCCGAGCCGAGGCTGGCGGCGAGCTTGAGGACATGGCTGCGGTCCTCCAGCGGGCTGTCGATGGATTGCAGGCGCAAGGTGCCGAAGGTCAGCGTCCCGGTCTTGTCGACCACCAGCGAAGTCAGGTCCGCCAACTCTTCGAGGAACGCAGAACTGCGGATCAGAATCCCGTGGCGTGCCGCTACCGCCACCCCGGCAATCGCCGTCGCCGGTGCCGACAACACCAACGCACAAGGACAGGCCGCCACCAACACCGCGAGCATCGCTTGAGCGTTGTTGGTGATGAACCAGGTCACCGCCGCCAACAGCAACACCAGCACCATATAGCTGCCCGCGTAACGCTCAAGCAAACGAGTGATCGGCGGTTTCGAGCGCTCGGCGTTTTGCATCAGGGCGATGACTTTGCCGAGGGTCGATTCCTGGCCGGTGCGGGTCACTTCGATTCGCAGCAGACCGTCGAGGTTGATCGCGCCCCCGAACACCGACATGCCGACGCCCGCTTCCATCGGTACCGATTCGCCGGTAATGGAGGCAGTGTCCAGACTGGCCTGGCCGGACAACACCCGACCATCCGCCGGCACCCGGTCCCCGGCGCGGACCTCGACCAGGTCGCCGGCCTTGAGCGTGCCGTTGTCGACTTCAATGATGGAGCCGTCCGCCTGCACCTTGCGCGCGTGGCTGCGGGTCAGTTTGCCGAGTGCGTGAATCGCCTCCTGGGAACCGATCACGCTGCGCTCCTCCAGCACGTGACCGAAGATCATGATGATCGGCAACAGGGCCGCCGTCAGCAGATCCCCGGTGGCCCAGGCACCCAGCATGGCCAGGGCAATCAATTGATCGGTGATGCCGTGCAGGCTTGGATAGCGCAGGCTGTACCAGGCCGAGCGCATGACCGGCACGGCGACCAGCAGCGAGGCAAAACCCAGCAGCAGCTGACTGACGCCAGTTTGCTCAGGCGCCAGCCAACGCCAGATTAATCCCAAGGCCAGCAAGCCCAATGCGAGCATGGCCAGGGTCAGTTGGCGCGCGGCGCGGCGCTGTTCAGCCGAAGACAACAGGCTCGGTGCGACGGCGGTTTGAGCGGTCATTGTGCAGCTCCCTGAATGATCAGGCGGGAATCGTCTTTGGGATCGACCGTCGTGACCGAACCGGCCTGACCGAGAATTTTCGGCAACCGCTCACGATAAATGCGTAACAACATTTGCGGGTCAGTGCCCTGTTGTTGCGCCTTGGCCAGGCTCAACACCGTGGCCGTGTCGGTGGATGCTTTGGCCAGTCGTTCACTGGCCTGGGCATGGGCAACTTGTAATGTTCTGTCGGCTTGCTCGTTGGCCGTTTGTGTCAGCTTTTCGGCTTCGGTACGCGCATTGGCCACGGCTTTGTCGGCCTGCTGGCTCGCTGTGAGTACCGCATTGAAGGCATTCACTGCCGGGCTTGGCAGACTCGATTGCACATCGACCCGCGCCACCTCGATCCCCAGTCCCTGCCCCGTCGCCGTGAGTTCAGCAAGACGCTGGTTGATGCCCTGCACCAGATCGCCTCGCAAGCGCTCGCGTCGTTCCGCCGCCTGACTGTCAGCACCGATCAGCTCTGGCCGGGCAACCAGGATAGTGTCCAGATCGCGTGCGGCGGTCAGTGCCACGGCGCTGCGGGTGACCAACCGATCCAGTGCCGGCAACACATGTTCGGCCTGAAGTACGAACGCATAGGGTTCGGTGACTTTGTAGAAAACCCGAACATCGAGTTGCACCACACCGGCATCACCCGTTAACAGATAGCCGGAGCCTGCGAGGGCATCGCTGATGGGCGAGGCAAAACTGGCCACGCGATCTGCCTGGATCGCGGCACCACTGCGCAACAGACCTTCCACTCGACGCTCGATCACCCGCTCCGCCGCCGGCAACAAAACCACCTGCTCGAACGGTTGCGGCCATGCCAGTAACAGCCCGGCATTCTGAATGCGATCCAGCGCACCGAAATGCAAAACCACCGCGCGATTTTGCGGATCGATCTGTCGCACATTGGAAAACGCCCAAGCCAACGCAGCCAACACTGTCACCGCGTATAGGGCGAGAAACGCCAAGCGCCCGGCCTGAATCCAGGGGCTGCTCAACTCATTTGTTCCACGTGGAACCAAACTCATGGCTGCGATCCGGACTTGTTGTCGAGGCTCGGCGGACCGTCAACCAACACCCGGAACGGCGCGGCATCGGTGCGCAGAATCAGCTTGGTTCCCGGCGTCACCACCGTGCCCAAGGTGTCGAGCGAGCGCAGCAGGTTGTAGAGCTGCGGCGATCCCGCGTAGGCGCGACCGTAAATCCGCGCCGCTTCAACCCGTGATTGTGCTTCGATATCCGCGGCTTTTACTGTGGCGTCGGCCTGCACGATCCGCGCATCACGTTCGGCGGCGGAACGAATTTGCGCGGCCTCACGCTTGCCGATAGCCGTGCGCTCAGTGGCGATGGTTTCACGCTCGGCGCGCATCCGGTCGACCGTCGCAGTGAGCGTCACCGAAGGCAGCGTCAATCGTTCGATACCGACCTGCAACACGCGCACGCCATAAGTGGTGAGCAGCTGCTGATCGATTTGCTTGCGCAGCTGTGCTTCGAAATCGGCGATGCGCACCTGGTTGGCATCGGTATTGACCAGGTTCGCCAGATCAAAACTGCTGGCGGTGGTTTCCAGTGCGGAGCCGACAAAGGTGCGAATCTGCCGCGCGGCTTCATCGGGCTGGTTCTGCACCGCGCGCATGAAGCGTTGCACATTGTCCGGATCGCCCTGCACCTGCCACGCCACGTATGCCTGAACGATGATGCGTAAACCGTCCCGCGTGCCGACATCCTGCAAACCGCTGGACGTGGTGCGCAGCCGCAGATCCACAGGGATCGCCGCCTCGAACGGTGCCGGCCAGCGCCAACCCAGTCCCGGCTCCAGCAAGACTCGCGATGGATTGCCGAAGCGCGTGATCACCGTGGCCTCACCGGAGCGCACCTGCACCAGGCTTGCGGCAGCGACCGCAAACGCCACCAACAATGCCGCCCAACCCATCCGACGCCACGGGAATGGACCGGCCTCCTGCGGATCGCCGTGGTGATGATGATGGTGGCCGTGGTGGTGCCCGCCATGGCTGTGATCGTGTCCGGCGTGGTCATCGTGATCGTGGGTATGGGACTGGCTCAATTGGCAGCTCCTGGCTGAGCGGTTTTACGCGACGGCGCAGGGTCAACCGGCAGCGTGAACGTACGGAGGTCGATGGTCGGCGCATTGCTACTGCCGCCCAGTCGATGATCGAGAATCAGCAATTTGGCGTTGGCCAAACCCTGGGACAACTGACTGAAATACTGCTCCAGCACAAAGGCCTGGCCAGCGCTGGCATAGGCTTTTTGCTCGGCGTTGAATTTCAGGTCTGCGGCCTGGGCGCCAGCGTTGATTTCACGGGCACTGGCCGTCGCCTGATCGCGGGCGATGCTGGCCTGCAACTGCGCCTGGTTGGTGGCCTCAGCGGCGGCGCCGCGTTCGCGGGCGATCAAGGCTTGCGCGCCAATCTGCGCCGCTTGCACGCCGTGATAGGCATTGGCTGCACCGGCCGGCGGATGAATCGCTTCGACCACCGTGGCGAGAATTTCCACGCCGCTGTCGAGTTTTTGCAGGTCAGCCTGCACCGCGCGGCCGATCTCTTCGGCCAGCCCTACCCTGTCCTCGCCGAGCAAACCGTCGAGGGTGCGCGAGGCGAAGTCGTGAACCAGGATTCGGCTGGCGGTGCTGCGAATCAACATCGGCACATCGGCACTGTTATAGGTCGCGGCCAACGCCGCCTCATCGCTCAGACCAATGCGATAGACGAAGCGCACGTCCATGTTGACGATCTGAAAGCTCTGCTTGTCGGCTCGGCTGCTGGCGATCACCTGGGATTTGTCGTTCACATGGCTGGCGTCCCACAGGCGATTGGCAATCGCCGGGGCCAGGCCTTCAGCGGGGTCGGCCTGAATGGGTGCTGTGGTTTCGCCAACACTGGTGGCCAACTCGTGTACCACGCCATTCTCGACGCTCAACACCCGGCCCAATGGCCAAGGCAAACCCATATGCAAACCTGGGCCGAACACTTCCGCTGGCTTTCCGAATCGCTCGTAGATGCCACGCCCTTGCAGGGCAATTTCGTGAATGCCGGTCAGTGACCAGCCAACCAGCGACACCACCGCCAGCACCGGCAGGAACGCCCGACGCATGTAAGTGAAAGCCCAGATCTGCCGCAGATCGATGCCGAAGCGGTTATGCAATTCGTGCTGCAACGCCAGCAATGGCTGTGGTGGCCAGCGCAGCATGTCAGCGACAAAACTGCGCGCCAACAGCTCCGGCTCAAGGCGGTCGCGGCGCGGGCTGAATAATGACAATACCGCGCGCAGCAACAGTTCTGCCGCCACCATCCCCGGCAGCAGTCCGATCAACACCGCCAGACGTACAGGCCATACCGACGTTTCATCGGCAAACAACAGACAAAAAGCACCGAGCACCAGGCTGATGATCGCCACACGGGTCAATTGCGCCAACGCGGCGGCTTCAGGCCATTGCGCGGTGTTTTCCTGCGCCAGATGGCGCTCCATCACCAACAGGCCGAACGCCAACAGCAAAAAGCACGCAGCCCCGACAGTGGCCGACAGGCCCAGCGCTGCCGGGGGCAACGTGAGGTTCCAGGCCTGTTCCACGCCCAATACCGCCAACAATGCCCAGCCGCCAAGCCACAGCGTCGGCGCGCCGATTTGCCCGAGCAGGTGCTGCGATTGCTGGCTGATCCGGTCCAGCAAACGCTCATACCACCCCGAAGGCGCGACAGACTCGTCGACAACAACCACCGGCACTACGGGATTCATGGCGCGGGCACGCCACTGGGCTACCCACCAGGCCGATTGCAAACCGGCCATCAACACCACAGACGCCGCGCTCAGGTTCAGCAGCAACGCTGGCCACAGTGTTTGCGACGAAAACAGCCCGACAAAAAACGCCAGCAGCACACCCACCGTCGCGAGTACGCCCGCACCGATGGCGAACTGGCGCAAACGCCGCCCTTGAATGACCGCCTGCTGAAAGCGCGGCAACCCGGCTAACGGCGCTTCATCAACATCGAGATCGACTTGCATACCACCCCAGAGTGTCTTCGCTTACAGAACAATTCGTTACGATATAACGAAAATGGTGAAATTTCTGTTTTCAAGCGCGCTATCTAAAGATTCCCAACCTGTCGCTTAGCTGAAGCCTTGACCGAAATACGGCACAACGCACATATTACGATCGTAATTTTATCTAGGTACTACTTTTACCCATCCCTACCCCCTTTCGATCCAGGAGTACATCCATGAGCATTTATGACGTCGTGATACTCGGCGGTGGCCCCGGCGGTTACAACGCGGCGATCCGCGCCGGACAACTGGGTCTGAAAGCCGCCTGCGTGGAAGGACGCGCCACACTCGGCGGCACCTGCCTGAACGTTGGTTGCATGCCGTCCAAGGCGTTGCTGCATGCCTCCGAACTGTACGACGCGGCCATGGGGGCAGAATTTGCCAACCTGGGGATCGACGTCAAACCCAGCCTCAACCTCGCCCGGATGATGACGCAAAAGGATGAAAGCGTTACCGGGTTGACCAAGGGCATCGAATTTCTTTTCCGCAAAAACAAAGTCGACTGGATCAAAGGCTGGGGGCCACATCGACGGACCGGGCAAAGTCACTGTGACCGATAGAGCCGGTGGCAAGACCGAACTGATCGCCAGGGACATCATCATCGCCACCGGTTCCGAGCCCATGCCCCTGCCTGGAGTGGACATCGATAACAAACGCATCCTCGACTCCACCGGTGCCCTGGCCCTGAGCGAGGTGCCCAAGCATCTGGTTGTGATCGGTGCCGGCGTGATCGGCCTGGAACTGGGTTCGGTCTGGCGACGCCTTGGGGCGCAGGTAACGGTGGTCGAGTTTCTCGACCGGATCTGCCCTGGCGTGGACATCGAAGCCGGCAAAACCCTGCAACGCTCCCTGAGCAAGCAAGGCTTGAGTTTCAAGTTGAGTTCAAAAGTGACCAGCGCCACCAGCTCCGCCAATGGCGTTCAGCTCAGTATCGAGCCTGCCGCTGGCGGTGCTGCAGAGTTGCTGGAAGCGGATTACGTATTGGTGGCCATCGGGCGCCGACCTTATACACAGGGCCTGGGCCTGGAGAACGTCGGCCTCGCCACCGACAAGCGCGGCATGCTCGCCAACAAAGGGCATCGCACCGAAGCCGCCGGCGTCTGGGTGATTGGTGATGTGACCTCAGGTCCCATGCTCGCCCACAAGGCCGAGGACGAAGCCATGGCCTGCGTCGAGCAGATCGTCGGCAAGGCGGGCGAGGTCAATTACAACCTGATCCCCAGTGTGGTCTACACCAAACCGGAACTGGCCAGCGTCGGCAAGACCGAAGAGCAGCTCAAGGCCGAAGGTCGGGCGTACAAGGTCGGCAAGTTTCCCTTCACCGCCAACAGCCGGGCGAAGATCAACCACGAAACCGAAGGCTTCGCCAAAGTGCTGGCCGATGAGCGCACGGACGAAGTCCTTGGCGTGCACCTGGTGGGCCCGAGCGTCAGTGAAATGATTGGCGAATATTGCGTGGCCATGGAATTCAGCGCCTCGGCGGAAGACATCGCCTTGACCTGCCATCCACACCCGACCCGCTCCGAGGCCTTGCGCCAGGCGGCGATGAATGTGGATGGGATGGCGACGCAGATGTAAGACCCGAAGGGCTTGGGTGCCTGGTCTATTGCCATCGTCGGAACGCCGCCCGGAGCAAGCTCGCTCCCACATTGGATTTGTGGTGTTCACACAATCACTGTGGGAGCGGGCTTGCTCGCGAAAGCAGGCGACTCGGTTTAAAGCGGCAAATGCTCCAGCGGTAACACCCCCGGAGCCTTCACCGTATGAATCGCAAAGTTGCTGCGGATGTCGCTCACCCCCGGCAGCTTCAGCAAACGCCCGGTGAGAAAGCGGTCATAGGCACGCAAGTCCGGCACCACCACCTGCAGCAGAAAATCCGACTCCCCTGACACCAGAAACGCCGAAATCACCTCCGGCAATGCCGTTACCGCCAGGCGAAAGGCTTCGGCTTGTTCATCGTTATGACGCTCGACCTTGACCCCGACAAACACCGTCAGCCCCAACCCCACTTCATCGCGATCAAGATTGGCCTGGTAGCCGCGAATCACCCCCGCTTCCTCAAGCATCCGCACCCGGCGCAAGCAAGGCGATGCCGACAGGCCGATCTCGTCTGCCAGTTGCACATTGCTCAGGCGGCCATCCCGTTGCAGCGCGGCGAGAATCTTGCGGTCGTAGGCGTCGAGTTTCATGGTTTGGCAGATCCCGATGGTTCAATCTTGATTAAGTGGCAGATTATGCCAATACACGACCCGATAGAAGCTGACAACGCAAGCACCTGCCCCGCCCTTCAGCCCTAGACTGGCACGACCAAATCGACAACGAATGGGGTGCAACATGCAAGGTCTCTGGCTGTTTTTCATGGCACTGGCAGTGGTCTACCTGTTACCGGGGCCCGACATGATCCTGCTGTTGCAGACCGGTGCCCGCCAGGGCAAAGGCGCCGCGCTGGCCACGGCCGTGGGTTTGGGCATCGCCCGGGGTTGCCATGTGGCATTGGCGGCGCTGGGGCTGGCGGCACTGTTCAAGGCGGCGCCCTGGACTTTCGACGTGGTGCGCCTGGCAGGCGCCGCGTATCTGCTGTGGATCGGTATTCAGTGTCTGCGAACCACGATGCTGCCGAGCCTCACCAGCGCCGACGCAACCGGCGAAAAACCGCGCTGGGGCGCAGCCATCCGACGCGGACTGCTGACCAACCTGCTCAACCCCAAGGCACTGCTGTTCTGCTCGGTGCTACTACCGCAATTCATCAACCCACAGGCCGGGCCGGTGCTCGGGCAATTTGCGACCTTGGGCGTGGTGCTGGTCGGTGTCGGTTTGCTGTTCGACAGCGCCTACGCTTTGATCGGCGCGGCACTCGGCCGTTGGCTGCAACGCAGCCCCTCAGCCCAGCGCCTGCAACAATGGTTGTTCGGCAGCCTGTTGATCGGTTTCGCCGTGCGGCTGACCTTTGTGCAACAGGCTTGAACCTCACTGCGCCTTGCGGCGGCGACGCTTGAACATCAACAGCGCGGCTGCCGCGAACGCCAGTACGCTACCGACCTGTAACGGCGTCTTGTAAGGGCGCAAGGCCGAACGCGCAGCGTCGGTGACTTGGGTCACGTAGCGTTTGTCGGCGTGCTCGAAGTCGGGGTACGGGCACTGGTGACCGAAATCGGCGGCCCATTCCACGTAAGGCCCTTCTTTGACATAACGCTGATAAATCGCACTTTGCTCTTCGAGGCTGCTGTTCCACCCCGACGCCTCGCACAACACCGCCGCAAACGCCTGGCTGGTGTGAGGCAAGTTATCCGCCGCCTTGTTCGCCAGCGCGGTGGCCACGAAGCGATAGTGGTAACGCTGATCTGGCTGGGCAGCGCTGGCCTGCTGGCGCTTCACTTCGTCCTCGGCCACCAATGGACCGACCTTGAGTTCGTCGTTTGCCAAGGTGAAGTTACCGCCGAGCGTGGCGTAATCCGGCGCCATTTCGTAGCCCAGGATGTCCATGCCCCACTCGCGGGCCGTCCAGGCCGCATTGAACAGCGCAGCGGCGCGACGGGTCGGCCACCAGGCTGCATCAGCCGCCAGACGTTGCTCGCCATACAATCTCGCCTTGTGCCGCAAGCCGTCATTATCGAAGTACGCCGGCGCCTCCTCGTAATGCCCCTCGCGCAACAACCGCCGCCCCAGCAGATTGCGCAGGCTCGCCGCCACCGGCAAGGGCACGTAGTTGTCGCGGTCCAGCTGGCTGAGCGGCGGCGGTGCCGGCACTTGAGTGTCGACGTAGTGCTTGAGTTCTTCGAGGGTCAACACGCGCTCGGCAACGGTGGCGGCGTCGAACCAGTAAATGCTTTGGCTGCGATACAGCTGATCGAAGGCTTGCAGGTAATCCCCGCGTTGCAGGGCCAGGATCGCACTTTCACCCTCGACCCGGCATTTGGGCTGAAGCGTTTCGTAATCGTAGTCCGGGGTCCGTCGCTCGCCCCAGGATTCATTCTGCGGGAAGGCCTGGGCCGCTTTGGCATAGGCTGCGGCGGCCGCACTCTTATCGCCCTCGCGCACCGCCAGTTTTGCCCGCAGCCACCAGGCCAACCCGCCATCGCCGGCATGTTCGAGGAAAGCCTTGGCGCTGGCGTAATCGCCCTGTTGATAATTCATCGCCGCCAGGCGGTCGGCGTTTTCGAGACTGCCACGGGTGCTGTTTTGCAGCAGCTTGATCATTTTTTGTTCGTTGGGCGGTTGATCGCCGAACGACCAACCCAATCGGCTGATCAGCGATGCGGTCACCAATTGCTGTACGGGTTGGCCCTTGAGCAACTTGGCCACTTGATCATCCGGCAGCGTCATCAGGTCCGCCATCAACAGCTTCAGCGATTCGTACCCCACCGCGGAGCCGTGCAGATTCTGCGTGGCGTATAGCTCGATGGCGCGGTTCCAGTCACCGGCGGTGCGCACCACCCGGGCTTCTTCGCCGAGGCTGGCGACGCCCAGCTCCAGCGGATCGCTGAAGCCGTCGATGCTCAGTTGCCGGGCTTGCTCGAAGGCCCTTGCGGATTGCTCAAGCAGACCCGGAGCCGCATCGGCTTCGACGCTCATGGCGAACAACGCGCGCCCCAGCGAATAAGCCGCCCAGGTGCTGCGCGAGGCCCGTTGCTCTGCAGGCAAGGCCAGCACTTTCTTGAAATACCCGGCGGCCAAGGCAGGATCACCCGCGCCAAATGCCACGGCGCCCGCCAGGTACAACCTGAGTTCAGGCGGCAGTTGCGCCCCTTCGGTTTCAACCTGACGGGCATCGGTCAGGCTGCGCAGGTGTTTCACCAACACCTGTTGCTCGGCGGAAAGTCCCACCTGCTCGGCTTGATCGCGCAGCGCTACAAGGTCAGGTTCATCGCTGTTGTCGGCGCCAGCAGTGACGTTCTTCAATCCTTTGATAGCGTGGCCGAGGCGGCTGATTTCGAAGCTGAAGTTGCCTTCCGGCAGTTCCGCCAGCGACTGGCCGCGGTTATCCAGCAGGCGCATGGGGAAGTCCGGGCCGCAGGCCAGCGCCGAACCCAGCGGCAGGCTGAGGCTCAGGCAAAGCAAATGACGCGGCCAGTTACGGGTGAACATTCGAACCTCCTTGATCAATGTGTGCGCAGCGAGCCCAACCAATGGCACGCTGTCCGCCGGCCGGTATTCGGCCATCGCGCAGGCGGGTGAAGGTAAGCAGATCCGGACGCTGTTGCAACGCGTAACCGGCCAAGGCATCGGCCCCCTCACAGCCACTGACCGCCAGCGTCAGGCGTTCGGGCCAGGCGCGGTCGAGGTTGCCCAGGTTGCTGATGCCGATGTCATAGAGGCCATTGTCGGCCGAGAGTTTCAGCGCCAACTGACTGTCGAGCGCATCACCGCGCGCCACGGCGCGCAAGGTGGTCAAGCTCCAGGCCCGACGGTCGTTGGCCAATGGCAGGCGAAACCAGATCAGGCCCGCCAGATGTTTCGGTGGATCGGCCCGCAACTCGGTACCGAGGGTGCGTAACGAATGCGGATCGGCAAGCAACTCCCGGCGCAGGCCTTCGCGCTCCACCGTGACTTCGCTTTCCACAACAGGCGCGCCACCCGCCGACGGCAGCAACGCCACGCCATAGGCTGGCAGTGCCAGATAGAAGGGTTTCGTCGTGATACGGCTCCAGGCCTTCGCCCATTGCCGGGCCTGATCGGCATCAAACAAGCCGCGACGCGGATCGCTCACCGCGTGCACCTGCAACACGCTGCTGTCGACTGTGGATAACAACGCCGGCAGTTCGCGACTGTCGAGCCAGGACGGCAACGCGGTGATGCTCAGGGGCAGCGACGTCGGCAACGCTTCACGTAAATGCGCGAGAAACTGGCGATACGCCGGTAGCCGGGCATTACCCGCATCATGGTCGATTTCCACGCCGGCGAGGTTCAATCCCTGTCCCTGCCAATCGCTGATCACCTGCCGGATTTGCGCTGTGATCTCATCCTGATCCAGCGCCTTGAGCTGCCCATCCAGGCGCATCACCGCAATCACCGGCCGGCCATCGCGCTTGAGCAGTGCCGGATCAATCCGGGCCCGACTCCAGCCTGCGTTGGGAAAGGCCTGCAAGGCCAGCACCCGCAAGGTCGAAAAATCGGCGCGGCTGTCCCGGAGGGCGGCGTCGTGGGCCGGCGTCCACTGCCGCTGCCAGACGTAAAGCTGTTGATCCAGCGGCGGTGCATCCTGCCTTTCGCATCCGATGGTGAGCGCCAGCGCCATCAGCAAGACCATCGAGCGAGTGAAAAAAACCATTGAAACGCCTGTTCCTGAAATGCAGAAAGGGCCATTGCGGTTAATGCCAGTCAGTTAAGCGAAACTCCTGTGGGAGCGGGCTTGCTCGCGAAAGCGGTGTGTCAGGCAACATCAATGTTTACTGTTCCGCAGTCTTCGCGAGCAAGTCGAATCGTCGCACCGCCGCTCCCACAGGTTCCGGGGCTTAACTGACAGGCATTAGCCTCTGCGGCCCTTGTTCGTTCTACCCCTACCCTACTCAGCCATCGACCGGCGGGCAATGTTCGCCTGCAATGATCGTCAGATATCGAGTACCAACGGCTGCGCCCCCTGCGCCGGAATCGCACAGCAAATCAGCACCTGTCCGTCATCCGGCACCTCCGCTGGCGGCAGTGGGTAATGCACCTGACCGCTGATCAAGCGCGTCTTGCAGGTGCCGCAGGAGCCGCCGCGACAACTGAATTCCGGACGCAGGCCACGGCTTTCCGCCAACTCCAGCAAGCTGCCGCCATCCGGTTGCCAGCGCGCCTCCTTGACAGATCGCTGGAACACCACGGGCACGGACGTGGTGGCGGCTGGCGGTTGCTCGATGACCACCGCATCGGGGTCCGGACGCCGGCGCAAGGTGGACGGGCCGAAAGTTTCGGCGTGAATCCGCGAATCGCGAATGTCCAACTCGCGCAAGCCGTCGTACAGCGACTGGGTAAAACTCCCGGGACCACAGACGACAAAATCCAGCTGATCGTAGTCCTCGACTGTCAGCAGATCCTTGAGCAGCGCGACGTCGATCCGTCCACTGAGGTCGAAGTCCTCTCCTTGTATTGCTTCGACTTCTGGTTGGCTGAGCAAACGCACCACCCGCACCGCGTCCCCGGCATCATCGAGCAAGCGATCCAGCTCCTGGCGAAACGGCTGGTCGGCCAGCATGCGTGAACTCTGGATGAACCATGTCGGCCGGATACGGCGGGTGCGCAACCCTTGGTAAACCACCTCCCGCAGCATCGACAACAGCGGCGTGATGCCGACCCCGGCCGCCAGCAACACCAATGGCCGACGCTCATGGGGCGCCACGGTGAAATGCCCTTGCGGCGCCCGCGCGTCCAACAGGTCGCCAACACGAATCTGCTCATGCAAATGCGTAGACACCCGCCCGTCACGCTTCACGCTGATGCGGAAAAAATCATCGGACGGCGCGCTCGATAGGCTGTACGTGCGAATGTGCACATCGCCGTCAATGTTGAAGCGCAGGGGCAAATGCTGCCCGGCCTGGAACAGTGGCAACCCGGCTCCGTCGGCAGGCTCCAGGTAAATTGAGCGGATGCTGTGGCTTTGCGCTTCAATCCGCGCCACCCGCAACGGCCGCCATTGATCGCCCAGGGCCTTGGCCTGTATACGCGCCTTGGCTTGCTCCCATGTGCCGGTGAGCAAACTGGTGGGTGAAACTCCGTCGAAGCGCCAGCGCAATGCCAGGGCGGCCGGGCGACGGACCACCTGCTCGACATCGATCGTCCACAGGCGCTCGGCCCCCTGGAACGCCTCGACCTGGGGACCGTCCAGGATGATTTCGGTGCGCCCGCTGAGCTGCAGCAAATCACCGGTATTGAAATCGATGAACAACAACCCGGCCCGGGGATTGAGCAGCAGGTTGCCCAAGGTGTTGAAATGCAGATTGCCGGCGAAGTCCGGAATGGTCAGGCGATTGCCCTCCACACGGACGAAACCGGTCTGACCGCCGCGGTGCGACACATCCACCGAGCGCTCACCGTCGACATCCACATAACTGGCAACGAAGAAGGTGTCCGCCTCGGCGATCATCGCTTTGGCCGCGTTATCCAGTTCGTTGAAATGCTGGACGACACGCGTCGAGGGATCGGCCAGCGGCACCGAGCGAAACTGGCGCAACTGAATGTACTGCGGGCAATTGCCGAAGGACTGATCCACCGTCACTGCGAAACCGTCCATGGACATGGCGCGAACATGCCCATTGATGCGGTTGCGGCGGCGAGTGTGCAACTCGATGCCCAACAGGCCGATGGCCGAACCGTCGCTCAACTGCGCGGGATCATCAATAGCAGGCAGGCTGCGAAATTGCAGCAAGCCAGGTTCTGGCGAGTGGGCGAAACCGGGCTGACCTTCAAGGATACTGGCCCAGGGATGACCGTCGGCATCCACCGCGGCGTACAACATGAACGGCAATTGCTGATAGAAGGTGCGGTGCTGGTCCGGCATCTCGCGGCGAATCACCTTACGACCGAACGCCTCCATTCGTTCGGCAACGCCCACATGCGCCTGCAGTTGTTTCTCGCCGGCATGCCAGGGTGAACGGTCCATACGGCTGCTCCCTTGCGCCACTGGCGCAGAACGGGGCGGCCCGGCAACACCGGGCCACCGGCATCAGGCGGTTTTTTGCAGGCCGGCGACGGTGCGCGGCATGCCGACAAAACCCGGCAAGGCTTCGATGCGGGCCAGCCAGGCGCGAATGTTGGCGTACTCCTCCAGCGACACATTGCCCTCAGGCGCGTGGGCGATGTAGCTGTAGGCGGCGACGTCGGCAATCGTCGGTTCAGTGCCGGCCAGATACGGCGTATTGGCCAGTTCGTGATCGATCACTTTGAGCACGGTATGGGCGTAGGCAATCACTTCTGCAGCGTTGTAAGGCGCGCCAAACACAGTGATCAATCTTGCCCGGGCAGGGCCGAAGGCAATCGGACCGGCAGCCACCGACAACCAGCGCTGGACCTTGGCGGCCCCTACCGGATCAGCCGGCAGCCAGCGACCGTTGCCGTACTTTTGCGCCAGGTAAACCAGTATCGCGTTGGAGTCGGCCAACACTACGCCTTGATCATCAATCACCGGCACCTGACCGAATGCATTGAGCGCCAGAAACGCAGGTTGCTTGTGCTCGCCCTTGGCGAGGTCAACGAAAATCAATTCGGTCGGCAATTTCAGCAGGGACAGCATCAACTCGACACGGTGAGCGTGGCCGGAACGTGGGAAGTTGTAGAGTTTGATCGCTTGCATGGTCGACACCTCAGGGTGAGTGCTGCTGTTCAGGAGAGATGGGTCGTATCTTCTACTCACATCCAAACCAACAGAATCACCAGCCAACGCAATCCATTATTTCAGTGCTTGAAATAATTCAACGCGTGAGCGCCGGATGCTCGCGCAGGGTCTTCACCGCGAAATCGACAAAACTGCGCACCCGGGCCGGCGCTTTGCGCCCGCCCTGATAGACCACATGGATGGGCAACGGTGGCAGTTCGAAGTCGGCCAGAATGATTTCCAGCTCACCAGCGGCCACCTTGGTCGCCACTTGATAAGACAGTACCCGCGTGAATCCCAACCCCAGACAGGCTGCCGTGATGGCCGCCTGACTCGCCGTCACCACCAGTCGCGGTTCAGCCCGGACACTCAAGGTTTCGCCGTCTTCAATGAATGGCCAACTCCTGAGTTGGCCGATAGCCGAAGTCGCAATAATCGACGCCTGGGCCAGATCCCGGGGATGCCTGGGCCGACCATGGCTGGCCAGAAACTGTGGCGAGGCGCAGATCACCCGACGCACCTCGCCGACCCGAATCGCATGCTGGTTGCTGTCAGGGAGTTCGCCGATGCGAATCGCCACATCGACGCCCTCCTCGACCACGCTCACCACCCGGTCCACCAGCAGCGCGTTGATGCAGACCTCGGGGAATTGCGTCAGATAATTCACCATCATCGGCGTGACGAACAGCTCTCCAAACAAGACCGGTGCGGTGATGGTCAGTTGCCCACGGGGATGGATATGGCTGCCCGCTGCCGAGTCCTCGGCTTCCTGCACCTCGGCGAGAATTCTCCGACAGTCCTCCAGATATCGCTGACCAGCCTCGCTCAAATACACGCTGCGCGTGGTACGCGTGAGCAGTTGTGTGCCAATCCGCTTCTCCAGCGCCGCTACCGCTCGGGTGACACTGGCCGCCGACAGGCCCAAACCCCGCGCCGCCGCCGAAAAACCCTGCTCCTTGGCGACAGCAGCGAAGACCTGCATTTCCTGGAAGCGGTCCATGGGCAAGTCCTCATTTCAGATAGATAAATCGCAACCGAAGGCCGGAATGTCAGGCGCAAATGTTCAACAACATAGTTGGGCGTCCGACCATCAGGTAAATCAATGGGCTACTGCACTCTAGCGCCTACACAGTAAAAACCAAGCGTGTCACAAACCTTAATTATTGATAATTAATGAGGATTATTTTCTTGCGACGGGTGCGACTGTTGGCAATTATCCTGATCAGCCCGTTGCAATGACTAATGCCCGGTAGAGAAAAAGAGCCATTGGTTCAGCTTCCAAACCGCTTCAGGCAAGGGTTCGCAGCGGACTCCATCAACTGCAGCAGAATTCCAGCCTGTACAAACAGGCGGAATATACGACTGCTCCTATACTACAAACCACCCTGTTACCTATTGGGTTTTTGGTAGGTACCTCGTTGAAGTTTTCTCTACTTAAAGTAAGGCGTTATGGGTTTTTAACGCTTGGACGGCTGCCCGTCGATCTTGCTTTATGGATTCACCTTAGTAGGGAAGAGTTGAACTTCAACGGCCTGGCTAACCTGTGTGACACAGCAAGGAGTTCGACAATGTTGCGCACTAACATTTCCGCTAGAGCACTGTCCGGTGGTTTGCTCGACGTACTGATTCGCGCCGGGTTGATTACGGTGCTGGTACTGTTCTGCTTCCAGATCTTCCACCCTTTCCTCAACCTGATGCTCTGGGCAATGATTCTGGCCATCACCCTGTATCCGCTGCATGCGCTCATCAAGCGCAAGCTGGTCAACAAGGACGGTCGTGCCGCTACCCTGATCGTGGTGGTCGCCCTGGCTTTGCTGATGGTACCGATCTACCTGCTGGGCACCTCGATCAGTGAATCGGTCCAGGGCACCCTGGCGGTCCTCAAGTCCGATACGCTGCAGATTCCGCTCCCCAGCGAAAAAATCGCTTCCCTGCCGCTCATTGGCGAGCCGCTCTATGGCTACTGGATGCAGGCCGCCACCGACATGAGCAGCGTGCTCATGAAGTTGATGCCTTATATCAAGTCCGTCGGCCTGACCTTGTTGGGCAAAATGGCTGACGTTGGCGTAGGTTTTCTGTTGTTCATCGGCGCCCTGATCATTGCCGGCGTGTTCATGGCCTATGGCGAAAACGGCGAAAGAAGCGCCCTGGCCATCACCTCGCGCCTTTCCGGACCAGAGCGTGGCCCTCGCATTACCGTGCTCTGCACTGCGACCATCCGCGCGGTCGCCCAGGGCGTAGTGGGCATCGCGTTCATTCAGATGTTGCTGGTCGGCGTGGGCTTCGTGCTCATGGGTGTCCCCGGTGCCGGGCTGCTGGCCATGGTGGCGCTGTTGATGGGGATCATGCAATTGCCGGTACTGCTGGTGACCATCCCGGTGATCGCCTATGTCTTCGCCACCGACGGCACCACCTTGGGCACCGTCGTGTTTGGCATCTACAGTCTGATCGCCGGGATGGCCGACAACGTCCTCAAGCCGTTGATGCTGGGTCGTGGCGTCGATGTCCCGATGCCGGTGATTCTGATTGGCGCCCTGGGCGGCATGGTAAGCGGCGGCTTCATCGGTTTGTTCATCGGGCCGGTTGCGCTGGCGGTGGGCTACCAATTGTTCTGGCAATGGGTCCAGGACCAGCCGTCTGCCGAGATCATGAACGAGACACCCGAGATCGAGGCGTTGAACGAGACACCGAAGATAGAGGCAACGAACGATCAGCGTCCTGTCTGAGGAGTTTGCGCTTGATGCCACGCCCTGCTCGCATCAGCCGGCTTCTGCTCTGTGGCACCGTCGTCCTGGGGGGCTGCGTGCAACTGGGCCCGGATTTCCAGTCGCCGGCCCAGCCCTGGGTCGACCACTGGAACAGCCCGGCCCTGGAGATCGTCGGCCAACAACACGCGCAACCCGACAGCCGCCAATGGTGGCGCGTGTTCAACGACCCGGTGCTGGACCATTTGATGGCCGAAGCCGATGCCCACAACCCCGACCTGCACGTCGCTGGCCTGCGGGTCATGGAGTCCCGGGCACAATTGGGTATCGCCCTGAGTGGACGCTACCCGCAATTGCAGCAGGCCAGCGCCGACAGCCTGTACCTGAACCGTAAGCAATCCGGCGGAGCCAACCCCCAGGACACGCATTTCTGGCAACACAGCGTCGGCTTCGATATCGGCTGGGAACTGGATTTCTGGGGGCGTTTCAGCCGCGCCATCGAGTCGGCCGACGCCTCCTGGTTTGCCGCCCAGGCCAACTATGAAAATGCCTTGGTGCTGTTGCACGCGCAACTGGCGCAAAACTACTACGCCTTGCGCACCGCCGAGGCGCGCCTGGCCATCGCCCGCAGTAACGCCAAATTGCAGAAGCGCAGCTACGAGATCACCGAGCGCCTGTTCAACAGCGGGGCCGAAGCCGAACTCGACCTGCAACAAGCCAAGACCCAGTACTTGGGCACCCTCAGTACCATCCCGGATTTCGAGAGCCAGGTGGCGAGCTTGCGCAATGCGTTGTCCACCCTGATCGGCCAGCCACCCGGCTCGATCCCTGACCTCAATCGCAACACCGGCTTAGTGCCGCTGCTCGATACCGCGGTGTTGCAGGATGTGCCGGCCAACCTGCTGGTGCGGCGCCCCGATGTTCGTGCTGCCGAGCTGCAAGTGGCGGCGCAATCGGCGTTGATCGGTGTGGCCGAGACCGACCTGTACCCCTCCATCAGCCTGCTGGGCAGCATCGTCTGGTCCGCCAGCTCGCTCAACGGTGCACCCAACACCCTCGACATGGTGGCCGGCCCCAGTCTGCGCTGGGACATCTTCGACCACGGCCGGATCACCAACAACGTCCGCGTGCAGGATGCGCGCTTGCAGCAATTGATCGTTATCTACCAGGACAGTGTGCGCCAGGCGGCCCGTGAGGCCGACGATGCCGCGACCGGCTTGATCAAGGCACTGGAGCGCGACCAAATCCTCAGTGATGCATCGGTGGCCGCCGAACGATCGGTGACCCTGGCCAACGCCCAATACCGCGAAGGCTATTCGGATTTCCAGCGCGTGCTGGATGCCCAGCGGGCCCTGTTTGCCCAACAGGATATCTACCTGGTCAACCGTGGCACCGCGGTCAATAGCCTGATCGCCCTGTACAAGGCCCTGGGCGGCGGCTGGTACAGCGACCAGCCGCTGATCGACCCGGCTACCCGCAAACAAATGCAAGAACGGACCGATTGGGGCGATCTGCTCGACGAACCGAAGGAAAGTGCCCATGACTGACAGCCAACAACCGGTCGACGAGAAAGCCCCGGCACCTGCCGCCGACCCTGCGAAAAAAGCGATCAACTGGGTGGTGCTGCTGATCATCCTGAGTCTGGTCTGGTACCTGATGGCCGACCGCTACACCCCCTACACGCAACAGGCACGAGTGCAGGCCTTCATTGTGCCGGTGGCCGCCGAGGTATCCGGCCGGGTGACCAAGGTGAATGTACGCAACAACCAGGACGTCAAGGCCGGCGAATTGCTCTTTGAAGTCAACCCGGAGCAGTACCAGATTGCCGTCGATCGCGCCCGCGCCGACCTTGAATCGACACGTCGGCAGGTGGGTGCCAACACCGCCGGCGTCGACTCCAAGCAAGCCTCCCTGCGTGCGTCCCAGGCCAACGAGCTCAAGGCACGCCAGGACATCCAGCGGCTTGAACGCCTGTACAGCGAAGACCCGGGCACCATCTCTCTGCGCCGCTTGGAGATATCCCGCGCCACCCTGTCAGAATCCATCAGCCAGGTCGCCGCGGCCAAGGCCGAAGTGCAACGTGCGCGGGAACAACAGGGCGGTAACGAAGACGAAAACGCCCAGTTGCTCAGCGCCGCCAGCAACCTTGAAAAAGCCGAGCTGGACTTGAGCAACACGAAGATCCACGCACGCTCGGCCGGCCTGATCACCGATTTGCGCACCGATGTCGGCCAGTTCGCCGCCGCCGGTGCTCCGGTGATGACCCTGATCGCTATCCACGATGTGTGGATCAGCGCCGACATGACCGAAAACAATCTGGGAAGCGTCCAGCCCGGGACGCCGGTGTCCATCATCCTCGACGCCCACCCGGGCAGAATTTTCAAAGGCCATGTGCGCAGCGTCGGCTATGGCGTCGATATCGGCCAGACCACCCAGCCGGGCAGCCTGCCGACAGTGGAGAACAGTCGCGATTGGCTACGCCCTGCCCAGCGCTTTCCGGTCATCATCGAGTTCGAGCCCGGTGAGTTGACCGGCCCGCAAGGTATCCGGTCCGGCGGACAGGCCGAAGTCATGGCATTCCCGAGTGAAAGTAACCCGCTGAATATCCTGGGTCGCCTGTTCCTGCGCGTGATGAGCTGGATGTCCTATGCGTATTGAGCGCCCGGCCCGGGTTCAGCGCGCCCTGCGCCTGAGCTTCGGTACGGCGCTGTGCCTGGCGGCGAGCTTTGGTCTGGCCCTGCCCATCCCGTTCCTCTCGCCGATGCTGGCGCTGATGATGCTGGCAGCGATGAACCGACCGTTGCCGTTCAAGGCCAGTCTGGGCCTGATCCTGATCCTTATGCTGACCACCGGGACCGGCCTGCTGCTCATTCCCCTGCTGCGTTACTACCCGTTCAGTGGCGTATTGCTGGTCGGACTGTGTCTGTTCCTGGCCTTCGGTTATGGCCTGCGCGGCGGCAACCCGCTGGTGGCGACCTTCCTGGTGGTGGGCCTGACCTTGATCAGCTCGGCCGGAACCGCTGAATTCGCCCTGGCGCTTGAGGTGATCGTGGCCCTGGTCAAGGGCCTGTTCCTGGCCGTCACCGCGCTGACCATCAGCCATTGGCTGTTTCCCGACCCCGCCAGTGCCCCCGCGGCCAAACCCGGCCCGAGCCTTACGCCAACCGAAAGCGGCTGGCTGGCGCTACGGGCCACGCTGGTGGTGCTGCCGACTTTCCTGCTGGCCATGATCGACCCGGCCAGCTACCTGCCAATCATCATGAAAGCCGTCAGCCTCGGCCAACAAAGCTGCGCGACCAGCGCCCGCACCGCCGGCCAGGAATTGCTCGGCTCGACCCTGCTCGGTGGCCTGATGGCGATTCTTTTCTGGTGCGCGCTGAGCCTGTTCGTCAACCTGTGGATGTTCTTTCTGTGGATGTTGCTGTTCGGTTTGCTGGCGGCCAGAAAGCTCTATGGCCTGGCACTGACCCGACAACCACCGAGTTTCTGGCTCAACAGCCTGGCGACCCTGATCATTCTGCTCGGCCAATCGGTGCAGGACAGTGCCGCGGGCAAGGATGTCTACACCGCCTTCGCCATCCGCATGGGCCTGTTTATCCTGGTGACCTTGTACGCCTGCGCCATGGTCTATTTGCTGGATACGCGGCGGCAACGTCGAATTACGACCGCCTAGAAACAGAAAAACCCCCTGAGAAGGGGGTTTTTCATCTGTGGATAACTTATTCCACAGTCACCGACTTCGCCAGGTTGCGCGGCTGGTCAACGTCGGTTCCTTTGAGCACGGCGACGTAGTACGACAGCAGCTGCAGCGGGATGGTGTAGAGAATCGGCGACAGGATGTCGTGGATGTGCGGCATGTGCACCACGTGGGTGCCTTCACCGTTGGTCATGCCGGCCTTCTCGTCTGCGAAGACGATCAACTGGCCACCACGGGCGCGGACTTCCTGAAGGTTGGACTTCAGCTTCTCCAGCAGCTCGTTGTTCGGCGCCACGGTCACCACCGGCATGTCGTTATCCACAAGCGCCAACGGGCCGTGTTTCAGCTCACCGGCCGGATAGGCTTCAGCGTGGATGTAGGAGATTTCCTTGAGCTTGAGTGCCCCTTCCATCGCCACCGGGAACTGCGCGCCACGGCCGAGGAACAGCGTGTGGTGTTTCTCGGCGAACAGCTCGGAGATTTTTTCCACGGTGCTGTCCATGGCCAGCGCTTCGCCCAGACGGGTTGGCAAACGACGCAGTTCTTCGACCAGCGTCGCTTCGACGCCTTTGGCCAAGGTGCCACGAACCTGGCCCAGGGAAAGCGTCAGCAACAATAGGCCAACCAGTTGCGTGGTGAAGGCTTTGGTCGATGCCACACCGATTTCGCGACCGGCCTGGGTCAACAGGGTCAGATCGGATTCACGCACCAGCGAGCTGATACCGACGTTGCAGATCGCCAGGCTGGCGAGGAAGCCCAGTTCCTTGGCGTTGCGCAGCGCGGCCAGGGTGTCGGCGGTTTCGCCGGACTGGGAAATGGTCACAAACAGGGTGTCCGGCTGCACCACTACCTTGCGGTAGCGGAATTCGCTGGCGACTTCGACCTGGCAAGGAATGCCGGCCAGTTCTTCGAGCCAGTAACGCGCGACCATGCCGGCGTGGTAACTGGTACCGCACGCGACGATCTGTACGTTGCGTACTTTGGCGAACAGCTCGGCAGCCTGTGGGCCGAATGCCTGTACCAGTACCTGGTTCTGGCTCAGACGACCTTCCAGGGTGCGCTGCACCACAGATGGTTGCTCGTGGATTTCCTTGAGCATGAAGTGGCGGAACTCGCCCTTTTCAGCGGCTTCGGCACCGTCGCGATACTGCACGGCTTCGCGCTCGACAGCCTGGCCGTCAATGTCCCAGATCTGCACGCTGTCGCGGCGGATTTCGGCGATATCGCCTTCTTCCAGGTACATGAAGCGGTCGGTGACCTGACGCAGGGCCAACTGGTCGGACGCCAGGAAGTTTTCCCCCAGGCCCAGGCCGATCACCAGCGGGCTGCCGCTGCGGGCTGCGACCAGACGATCCGGTTGCTTCGAGCTGATAACTGCCAGGCCGTAAGCACCGTGCAACTCTTTGACGGTCGCCTTGAGGGCCACGGTCAGGTCGCTCAGATCCTTGAGTTTGTGGTTCAGCAGGTGAGCGATGACTTCGGTGTCGGTGTCCGAGGTGAACACATAACCCAGGGCCTTGAGTTGTTCACGCAAGGCTTCGTGGTTTTCGATGATGCCGTTGTGCACCACCGCCAGGTCACCGGAGAAGTGCGGGTGAGCATTGCGCTCGCACGGTGCACCGTGGGTGGCCCAGCGCGTGTGGGCGATGCCCAGACGACCGACCAGCGGCTCGGTGGTCAGTGCCTGCTCCAGCTCACTGACCTTGCCCGGACGACGCATGCGCTCGAGTTTTTCATCGTTGGTGTAGACCGCCACGCCAGCGCTGTCATACCCACGGTATTCGAGGCGTTTCAGGCCTTCGACGAGGATGGCGGTGATGTTACGTTCTGCGACTGCGCCGACAATTCCACACATGCTATTTCTCCTGACTGACTGCCGCGCAAATCAAATTGATGCCGCGGGCCTGAATCTGATCGCGAGCCTCAAGCGGCAGGCGTTCATCCGTAATAAGGGTATGGACACTGCTCCAGGGCAGCTCCAGGTTGGGAATCTTGCGGCCGATCTTGTCAGCCTCCACCATAACGACTACTTCGCGGGCGACTTCGGCCATGACCCGGCTCAGCCCGAGCAGTTCGTTGAAGGTGGTTGTACCGCGAACCAGATCGATGCCATCGGCGCCGATAAACAGCTGGTCGAAGTCGTAGGAGCGGAGTACCTGCTCGGCAACCTGCCCCTGAAAGGACTCGGAATGCGGGTCCCAGGTACCACCGGTCATCAACAGCACCGGTTCGTGCTCAAGTTCGCTCAGGGCATTAGCGACATGCAGCGAGTTGGTCATCACCACCAGGCCGGGTTGCTGTCCGAGTTCCGGAATCATGGAGGCGGTGGTACTGCCACTGTCGATAATGATGCGCGCATGCTCGCGAATCCGCGCGACGGCGGCACGGGCGATGGCTTGCTTGTATTTGGAAACCGGCTGGCCAAGGTCCGCGACCAATTCCTGAGGCATGGTGATCGCCCCGCCGTAACGACGCAGCAACAGGCCATTGCTTTCAAGTGCCGCCAGATCCTTGCGAATCGTAACTTCCGACGTTTCGAAGCGCTTGGCCAACTCATCCACACTGACTTCGCCCTGCTCATTGAGCAAGGCGAGGATGTTGTGACGACGCTGAGGTGTGTTGCGCTTCGACATGAGCGGATAAGTTTCGTTTCGAAAGATGGCGGAAGCAATCAAAACCTATCAGCGAAACTTCGTCAAGCGCCATGCGATAAAAAGAGCTGTGGATAAAAGCATCGCGGGCAAGTCGGAGCGGCGATCCGACTTGCCCGCGAATGCAATGGATCAGGCTGTGAATAACTTCAGCCGATCATTGGAGTGTGGATAACTCAGCTCTTGTTAATCTTCTCCGGCCGCTTCCAGCCGTCGATGTTCTTCTGACGAGCACGCCCGATGGCCAACTGGGATTTATCCACAGCCGAGGTAATGGTCGAGCCGGCCGCTGTGGTCGCACCGTCCAGGATATCCACAGGTGCTACCAACGAGTTGTTGGAACCAATGAACACATCTTCGCCCAACACGGTTTTCCACTTGTTGGCGCCATCATAGTTGCAGGTGATGGTACCGGCACCGATGTTGGTACGCGCGCCCACTTCGGCATCGCCCAGATAAGCCAGGTGACCGGCCTTGGCGCCTTCGCCCAGGTGCGCGTTTTTCAACTCGACGAAGTTACCCACATGCGCCCGGGCTTCCAGCACGGTACCTGGACGCAGTCGCGCGAACGGGCCGGCATCGCTGCCTTCACCCAGAATGGCACCTTCGATATGGCTGTTGGCCTTGATGACCACACCTTTGCGCAGGGTGCTGTCCTTGATCACACAGTTCGGGCCGATCACCACGTCATCCTCAATGACGACCTTGCCTTCGAGGATCACGTTGATGTCGATGAGCACGTCACGGCCTACCGTCACGTCTCCCCGTACATCGAATCGTGCCGGGTCGCGCAGCGTCACACCTTGAGCCATCAAACGACGACCGGCGCGCAATTGATAATGCCGTTCCAGTTCGGAAAGCTGCTTGCGGTCGTTGGCGCCCTGCACTTCCATGGCGTCGTGCGGTTGCTCGGTGGCCACCACCAGACCATCGCTCACTGCCATGGCAATAATATCGGTCAGGTAGTACTCGCCCTGGGCGTTGTTATTGGAGAGGCGGCTCATCCAGTCGCCAAGACGGGCAAAAGGCAGCGCCAGAATGCCGGTATTGCCTTCGGTGATCTTGCGTTCGGCGTCATTGGCATCTTTCTGTTCGACGATGGCCGCAACCTTGCCAGCGGCATCACGAACAATACGGCCGTAACCGGTCGGGTCATCCAGCTCGACGGTCAGCAGGCCCAATTGCTGCGGACCCACCTGCTTGAGCAGGCGCTGCAGGGTTTCGACCTCGATCAACGGCACATCACCGTAGAGCACCAGCACGGTGTCGGACTGAATGAACGGCACGGCTTGAGCAACGGCGTGACCGGTACCCAATTGTTTATCCTGCAGGACGAAATTCAGATCATCCGCCGCCAGGCGTTCGCGCACGGCGTCGGCACCATGACCGATCACGACGTGGATGCGCTGTGGATCAAGTTGCCGAGCGCTGTGGATAACATGACCGAGCATGGAGTTGCCGGCAATCGGGTGCAAAACTTTCGGCAAAGCGGAACGCATGCGCGTGCCTTGGCCTGCAGCGAGAATAACGATTTCAAGAGACATGACTGGCTACCAATCCTGGGTGGTCAGCGGCTGCGACCGGGTTGTAAAAATTGGAAAAGAAAAAAGGGTAGCCGAGGCTACCCTTTTTAATCAATCACACAACAAGCGCAGCCTTAGTGGCCGAACTTCTTGCGGATCTGCTGGACGGTGCGCAGCTGAGCTGCAGCCTCGGCCAGACGTGCGGCAGCAGAACCGTAATCGAATTCTGCGCCTCGTTCATGCAAGGCCTTCTCGGCAGCCTTGACGGCTTCCTGAGCGGAGGCTTCATCCAGGTCGGCAGCACGTTGCACGGTGTCGGCAAGAACCTTGACCATGTTCGGCTGAACCTCGAGGAAACCACCGGAGATGTAATACACCTCCTCTTCCCCGCCCTGCTTGACCAGGCGGATCGGACCTGGCTTCAGATTAGTGATCAGCGGCGCGTGACCCAGGGCGATACCAAGATCACCCAGTGCACCGTGCGCAATCACCATCTCGACCAGACCGGAAAAGATTTCTCCTTCCGCGCTGACGATATCGCAATGGACTGTCATAGCCATCTGATTGCCTCAACCTAAATTAGCGCCCGTTGCCGGGCGCCGGGATTACAGTTTCTTGGCTTTTTCGATCGCTTCTTCGATGCCGCCAACCATGTAGAACGCTTGTTCTGGCAGGTGGTCGTAGTCACCGTTGAGGATGCCTTTGAAGCCAGCAATGGTGTCTTTCAGGGAAACGTATTTACCCGATGCACCGGTGAAGACTTCAGCCACGAAGAACGGCTGCGACAAGAAGCGCTGGATCTTACGAGCACGGTTTACCAACTGCTTGTCGGCTTCCGACAGCTCGTCCATACCCAGGATCGCAATGATGTCCTTCAGTTCTTTGTAACGCTGCAGAACGTACTGAACGCCGCGAGCGGTGTCGTAGTGGTCCTGGCCGATTACGTTCGGGTCCAGCTGGCGCGAAGTCGAATCCAGTGGGTCTACCGCTGGGTAGATACCCAGGGAAGCGATGTCACGGGACAGAACGACGGTAGCGTCCAAGTGGGCGAAGGTGGTCGCTGGCGACGGGTCGGTCAAGTCATCCGCAGGTACGTATACCGCTTGGATCGAAGTGATCGAACCTTCCTTGGTCGAAGTGATACGTTCTTGCAGAACGCCCATCTCTTCAGCCAGGGTCGGCTGGTAGCCTACTGCGGAAGGCATACGGCCCAGCAGTGCGGATACTTCAGTACCGGCCAAGGTGTAACGGTAGATGTTGTCGACGAACAGCAGAACGTCGTTACCTTCGTCACGGAACTTCTCGGCCATGGTCAGGCCGGTCAGTGCTACGCGCAGACGGTTACCCGGCGGCTCGTTCATCTGACCGTAAACCAGTGCCACTTTGTCCAGAACGTTGGAATCCTTCATCTCGTGGTAGAAGTCGTTACCCTCACGAGTACGCTCACCCACACCGGCGAACACGGAATAACCGCTGTGCTCGATGGCGATGTTACGGATCAGTTCCATCATGTTTACGGTCTTGCCTACACCGGCACCACCGAACAGACCGACTTTACCGCCTTTGGCGAACGGGCAAACCAGGTCGATAACCTTGATGCCGGTTTCCAGCAGGTCGTTGCCGCCTGCTTGTTCAGCGAACGAAGGCGCTGGACGGTGAATGCCCCAACGCTCTTCAGTAGCGATTGGACCTGCTTCGTCGATCGGGTTGCCCAGAACGTCCATGATCCGGCCCAGAGTCGCTTTACCGACCGGTACGGAGATGGCTGCGCCGGAGTCGACAACGTCCAGACCGCGCTTCAAGCCTTCGGTGGAACCCATCGCAATGGTACGAACCACGCCGTCGCCCAGCTGCTGCTGAACTTCCAGAGTGGTCCCGGCCGCGCTTTGAACTGTCAGCGCGTTGTAGATGCTCGGTACGCTGTCGCGTGGAAATTCCACGTCGATAACGGCGCCGATGATTTGAACGATACGTCCGCTACTCATAGCTGGATCCTCTGAATATTTGAACCGTTAAACCGCGGCAGCGCCGCCGACGATTTCCGAGATCTCTTGGGTGATCGCAGCCTGACGCGCCTTGTTGTAGACCAGCTGCAAATCGCTGATCAAATCACCGGCGTTGTCGGTAGCGTTCTTCATCGCGATCATCCGCGCAGCTTGTTCAGCCGCGTTGTTCTCGACCACCGCCTGGTAGACCTGCGACTCCACGTAACGGACCATCAAGCCGTCCAGCAGCTCCTTGGCATCCGGTTCGTAGAGATAGTCCCAGTGGTGCTTGAGGTCTTGATCCGGGGTTGCCACCAGTGGAATCAACTGCTCCACGGTAGGCTGTTGCGTCATGGTGTTGATGAACTTGTTGGACACCACGGACAGGCGGTCAATACGGCCGTCCAGGTAGGCATCCAGCATCACCTTGACGCTGCCGATCAGATCATTGATCGACGGCTCTTCACCCAGGTGGCTGATAGCTGCAACGACGTTACCGCCGAAGTTGCGGAAAAAGGCCGCACCCTTGCTACCAACGACACACAGATCGATCTCGACGCCGTTTTCGCGGTTTACCGCCATGTCCTTGACCAGGGCCTTGAACAGGTTGGTGTTCAAGCCGCCGCACAGACCACGGTCACTGCTCACTACGACATAACCAACACGCTTGATTTCGCGGTCGATCATGAACGGGTGGCGGTATTCCGGGTTGGCGTTGGCCAGATGCCCAATTACCTGGCGGATACGCTCCGCATAAGGACGGCTAGCAGCCATGCGCATTTGTGCCTTGCGCATTTTGCTGACCGCCACTTTTTCCATGGCGCTGGTAATCTTTTGCGTGCTTTTGATGCTCGCAATCTTACTGCGAATCTCTTTTGCGCCTGCCATGTAACACCTATCAGGTTAGCAAGCGGGAGCCTTGCGGCTCCCGCTGCGGCTTACCAGGTTTGGGTGGCCTTGAACTTCTCGATACCGGCTTTCATGCCAGCGTCGATTTCGTCATTGAAGTCACCTTTCACGTTGATCTTCGCCATCAAATCGGCGTGATCGCGGTTGAAGAAAGCAATCAGCGCTTGCTCGAAGCTGCCGATCTTGGCGATTTCAACGTCAGTCAGGAACCCACGCTCAGCGGCATACAGCGACAGCGCCATGTCAGCGATCGACATTGGTGCGTATTGCTTCTGCTTCATCAGCTCGGTAACGCGCTGACCATGCTCAAGTTGCTTACGGGTCGCTTCGTCCAGGTCAGAAGCGAACTGGGCGAATGCCGCCAGTTCACGGTACTGAGCCAGAGCGGTACGGATACCACCGGACAGCTTCTTGATGATCTTGGTCTGAGCGGCACCACCCACACGGGATACCGAAACACCGGCGTTCACTGCAGGGCGGATGCCCGAGTTGAACATGGCCGATTCCAGGAAGATCTGACCGTCGGTGATGGAAATCACGTTGGTCGGAACGAACGCGGAAACGTCGCCAGCCTGGGTTTCGATGATCGGCAGTGCGGTCAGGGAACCGGTTTTGCCGGTCACTGCGCCGTTGGTGAACTTCTCTACGTATTCTTCCGAAACGCGGGATGCGCGCTCCAGCAGACGGGAGTGGAGATAGAACACGTCGCCTGGGTAAGCTTCACGGCCTGGTGGACGACGCAGCAGCAGGGAAATCTGGCGGTAAGCCACTGCTTGCTTGGACAGATCGTCATAAACGATCAGCGCGTCTTCACCGCGGTCGCGGAAGAATTCACCCATGGTGCAACCGGAGTACGGTGCCAGGAATTGCAGCGCAGGAGATTCCGAAGCACTGGCAGCCACGATGATCGTGTTGGCCAGGGCGCCGTTTTCTTCCAGCTTGCGAACCACGTTGGCGATGGTCGATTGTTTCTGACCGATTGCTACGTAGACGCAGAAAATGCCGCTGTTCTTCTGGTTGATGATCGCGTCGATCGCCAGAGCGGTTTTACCGATCTGACGGTCACCGATGATCAGCTCACGCTGGCCACGGCCGACAGGGATCATGGCATCGACAGCCTTGTAGCCAGTCTGTACAGGCTGGTCTACCGACTTACGCCAGATCACGCCTGGAGCAACTTTCTCGACCGCGTCGGTCTCGGTGTTGCCCAGTGGACCTTTGCCGTCAACAGGGTTACCCAGTGCGTCGACTACGCGACCCAGCAGTTCCTTACCAACCGGAACTTCCAGGATGCGGCCAGTGCACTTGGCGCTCATGCCTTCAGCCAGAGACTGGTATGCGCCCAATACAACGGCACCTACGGAGTCTTGCTCCAGGTTGAGGGCCATACCGAAGACGCCGCCCGGAAACTCGATCATCTCGCCGTACATTACGTCGGCCAGACCGTGAATCCGCACGATACCGTCAGATACGCTGACGACAGTGCCTTCGTTACGGGCTTGGGAGGTCACATCGAGCTTGTCGATGCGGCCCTTGATAATTTCACTTATTTCGGAAGGATTGAGTTGCTGCATTGCTCTGCTGCCCCTTCAAACTCAAGATTTCAATGCTTCGGCAAGTTTCGCGATTTTGCCGCGAATCGAGCCATCGATAACCAGGTCGCCGGCGCGGATGACGACACCACCAATAAGGGCAGCGTCCTCCGCAACTTGCAGGCGCACTTCCCGGTTGAGTCGTGCACTGAGAACCTTGGCGAGTTTGTCTTGCTGTTCTTGGTTCAATGCAAAAGCACTGGTGACTTCTACGTCTACCGACTTCTCTTGTTCGGCCTTGTACAGGTCGAACAGAGCGGCGATCTCCGGCAACAGCGGGAGACGGTCGTTTTCGGCAACGACGTGGATGAAGTTCTGTGCCTTCGCATCAAACTTGTCGCCGCACACGTCAATGAACGTGGCGGCCTTTTCTGCGCTCGTCAGTCGCGGGGCCTTGAGCACGCGCTGCATGGTGTCGTCTTCCGACACCGCTGCAGCCAGGCCGAGCATGGCTGACCAATTGGCCAGTTGCTGGTGGGCCTGAGCGTGCTCGAAGGCCGCCTTAGCGTAAGGTCGGGCCAACGTGGTCAGTTCTGCCATGATCGCCCTCGCTTAGATTTCAGCAGCCAGTTGGTTAACCAGCTCTGCGTGCGCGTTTTGATCGATTGTGGCACCCAGGATCTTCTCGGCGCCGCCGACTGCCAGCAAGCCCACTTGGGCACGCAGCGCGTCTTTGACACTGTTCAGTTCCTGTTCGATCTCGGCCTGAGCCTGAACCTTCACACGGTCAGCGTCGACACGGGCTTTTTCAACAGCCTCTTCGACAATCTGGTTACCGCGTTTCTTGGCTTGCTCGATGATTTCAGCTGCCTGAGCTTTCGCTTCGCGCAGTTGGTGACCCGCTTTTTCTTGGGCCAACTCCAGGTCGCGAGCTGCACGGCTGGCAGCGTCCAGACCATCAGCGATCTTCTTTTGACGTTCGTGCAATGCCGCAATGACCGGAGGCCATACGAACTTCATGCAGAACAGTACAAAAATCAGGAACGCAACGGACTGGCCAATCAGGGTCGCATTAATGTTCACGCCAACACCTCGCAGTTACGTTGTCCATCACACCAAATTACCCGGAAGATCCGAGTAATTAGCCAGCGATTTGACCAACGAACGGGTTCGCAAAGGTGAAGAACAGAGCGATACCAACACCGATCATGGTTACGGCGTCGAGCAGACCGGCAACGATGAACATTTTAACTTGCAGCATTGGAACCATTTCTGGCTGACGCGCTGCGCCTTCCAGGAACTTGCCGCCCAGCAGGCCGAAACCAATTGCGGTACCCAGTGCGCCCAGGCCGATCAACAGTGCAACAGCGATAGCGGTTAGACCAACTACAGTTTCCATCTTTCCTCCCGACTTTTACGTCGTATGGTTTAGGTTTTTTTAATTTAAAGCGGTAAAACAAATCGTTTCAGAGGCCCAGTGAAGAGCCCCTTCCCGTTTTACCGGGAAGGACATCAGACTAGTCGAGACTGGTCTTAATGGTTTTCTTCGTGCGCCATCGACAGGTAGACGATGGTCAGCATCATGAAGATGAACGCCTGCAGGGTGATGATCAGGATGTGGAACACAGCCCACGCCCACTGCAGAACAACGCCCAGGCCACTGAGCCAGAGCAGACCGCTGCCGAACATCACAGCAATCAGAATGAAGACCAGCTCGCCGGCATACATGTTGCCGAACAGACGCAGAGCCAGGGAGATCGGCTTGGCGATCAGGGTCACGAATTCCAGCAGGAAGTTCACCGGGATCAGCAGGGCCTGAACGAAGATGTTCTTGCTGCCGAACGGGTGCAGGGTCAGTTCGCCGATGAAGCCGCCGATGCCCTTGACCTTGATGCTATAGAAAATGATCAGTGCGAAGACCGAGATGGCCATGCCCAGAGTCGCGTTCGGGTCGGTGGTCGACACGGCGCGGAACGGGATGTGCGCGTCGCCGGAGATCCACATGGCTACTTGAGGAATCCAGTCGACCGGTACCAGGTCGACGGCGTTCATCAGGAACACCCAGACGAAGATAGTCAGTGCCAGCGGTGCAATCACCGGGCTACGGCCATGGAAGCTGTCTTTCACGCTGCCATCGACGAATTCGACCAATACTTCAACGAAGTTCTGCAAAGCACCAGGCTGACCCGATGTCGCTTTCTTTGCCGCCATGCGGAAAAGAAGAACGAAGATCAGACCCAATGCGACCGACCAGCCGAGGGTATCGACGTGGAAAGCCCAGAAGCCCATTTCCTTGGCTTCTGCTGCGGTGTGGGCAAAGCCCCAGCCGCCGTTTGGGAGCTGACCGAAGGTCAGGTTCTGCAAGTGGTGCTGGATATAGCCCGAAGCGGTTGTTTCTGCCATGTTTGCCTCAAACGCCCTAAGGTCTCGAAAGTCTTGTTCTCATCAGCAGGGGAGCGAACCAGCTGACTGACTGAGTCAGCACGAAGACACCGAATACTGCAATCGGCGCCAGTGGCTTCACACCTGCAAACACCAGTGCAAACAGCACTGCCGTCAAAATCAGTTTGCCTGCCTCGCCGGCATAAAAAGACCGGACGATGGACTGGGCTGCTCGGGCGCCGGAAAACCGAAATGCCCTGTGAGCGAAATAAACATTGGGCAGCAAGGCTATCAGGCCTCCGCAAAGTCCCGAGTACCCGGCAACGACTCCATATCGGTACCAGAGCGCCAAAGCGGCGATCAGCAACACGACAAACTGAGCCATTAACACCGGAAAAACTGCCAGGCGATGGAAGGGCAAGCGGTTTGGCGTGCGGGTTTCCATCACTTTTACTCTCCAATGGTCGGCTGCCGAAATTCAATAACTTGGCATAATTTGTGCCGACAAAATGCGCGCAGAGTATAGGGGCGGTTCTGCCCCTATTCAACTGTCAGGTAGTGATTTCCGACTGCACGCTACATGAGGAAATGTTTCAGCGGATATGTGCAAGTACGCCTTGAAGCTCATCCAGTGAGTTGTAGCCAATCACCAATTGCCCTTTACCCTTCTTACCGTGGCGGATCTGCACCGCAGAGCCTAGGCGCTCGGCCAGGCGCTGTTCGAGACGGGCGATATCCGGGTCCGGTTTTGCCGCTTCAACAGGCTCCGGTTTGCCACTCAACCACTGGCGAACCAGTGCCTCGGTCTGGCGCACGGTCAGCCCGCGTGCGACAACATGTCGCGCCCCTTCAACCTGTTGAATTTCCGGCAAACCGAGCAAAGCACGGGCATGACCCATTTCCAGGTCGCCGTGGGACAACATTGTCTTGATGACTTCCGGCAAGGAAATCAGGCGCAATAGGTTGGCCACGGTCACCCGGGACTTGCCCACAGCTTCCGCCACCTGTTGCTGGGTCAGCTGAAACTCCTGCTGCAAACGCTGCAAGGCCACCGCTTCTTCAATCGGGTTCAGGTCTTCGCGCTGGATGTTCTCGATCAGCGCGATGGCGATCGCGGTTTCATCGGGTACATCGCGAACCATCGCCGGGATGGTTTCCTGGCCGGCTTGCTGGCTGGCGCGCCAGCGACGTTCGCCGGCAATGATTTCAAAGCGGCCGCTGCCGATCGGGCGAACCACGATGGGCTGCATGACGCCCTGGGCCTTGATCGACTGTGCCAGCTCTTCGAGCGCCTGCGGATCCATGTCACGACGCGGCTGGTACTTGCCGCGCTGGAGCAGATCCAGGGGCAGGTGCTGCAGCTCTCGCTGATCGGCTTGCGCCGCTTGTTCTTCCAGCGAGTTGACAGTCGGACCACTCAACAGAGCATCCAGTCCACGTCCGAGACCTCGTTTCTTGACGGCCATGGGGATTCCTTAAGTTGCCTGAGCAGCGGCGATGCGTGAGTTTTTGCGTTGACGTCGAACCATTTCGCCCGCCAATGCCAGGTAGGCAACGGCGCCTCGCGATGCTTTGTCGTACGCCAGCGCCGGCATGCCGTAGCTTGGCGCTTCGGCCAGACGGATGTTGCGCGGAATGACGGTGTCGTAGAGCTGCTCGCCGAAGTGTTCCTTGAGCTGCGCCGAGACATCGTTCATCAGGCTCAGGCGCGGGTCGTACATCGTACGCAGCAGGCCTTCGACCTTGAGGTTCGGGTTCAGCAGTTCAGCGATACGCTTGATGTTATCCACAAGGTCGCTCAAGCCTTCGAGTGCGAAGTACTCGCACTGCATGGGGATAATGACCCCGTCGGCGGCAACCAGTGCGTTCAAGGTCAGCATCGACAGCGACGGCGGGCAGTCGATCAGGATGTAATCGTAGTTTTCCCGGATCGGCGCCAGCGCGCTGCGCAGGCGGCTTTCCTTCATCTGCATTTCCAGCAGCACCACTTCGGCCGCGGTGAGGTCGCGGTTGGCCGGCAACAGCTGGTAACCACCGTGTTCGGAGAAGTGCATGGCCTGGGCCAGATCACATTCTCCAATCAGCAGGTCGTAGACCGAGTTTTCCAGGCCATGTTTATCCACACCGCTACCCATGGTGGCGTTGCCCTGTGGATCAAGATCGATCAACAGCACCCGACGCTTGGTTGCGACCAGGGATGCTGCGAGGTTGATGCAGGTGGTGGTTTTGCCCACGCCACCTTTTTGGTTCGCAATCGCGAATACCTTAGCCATTCTTGCTTGTGTTCCCAATCATGCCGTGCGGCGCAGTATCAGCAGATGGCGTTGGCCTTGGCAACCAGGTACGGCCAGGGCGTGTTCGCTATCGAGGTGGAAGTCTGCCGGCAATGCTACCAGCTCATCGGCCGGATGAACGCCCTTCATTGCCAGCCAGCGTGTTTCGCTATCGCCAAGGTGGCGAGTCCAGTTGCTGAAGTTTTCCATGCTGCTGAACGCCCGGGAAATGATCCCGTTGAATGGCTGGGCAGGCTGGAACGCTTCGACGCGACTGTGGATAACTTGCAGGTTATCCAGTTTGAGTTCGAGTTTTACCTGGGTCAGGAAGCGGGTTTTCTTGCCGTTGCTGTCCAGGCAGGTCACCTGGGACTCGGGAAACAGGATCGCCAGCGGAATGCCAGGCATGCCGCCGCCGCTGCCGACGTCGAGCCAGCGACCGTTTTCGATGAACGACATCACGCTCAGACTATCGAGCAAGTGACGGGAAACCATTTCGTCCGGATCACGCACGGCGGTGAGGTTGTAAGCCTTGTTCCATTTGATCAACAGGGCCAGATAACCCAGCAGTTGTGCGTGCTGGGTTTCTGTCAGCGTGACGCCAAGCTGGCGGGCACCTGTGGATAACTCTTCTGCGTGTTGCGAAGTGACCAACGAACTCAAGCGCTTTGCTCCAACTGACGGCCCGCGCCGCGTTTTTTCAAATGAATCATCAACAGCGAAATGGCTGCCGGCGTAACGCCCGGGATACGCGAGGCCTGGCCCAGGGTTTCTGGACGGGTCGCGCCGAGCTTGCTCTGGATCTCCTTGGAGAGACCGGAAATGTTCGTGTAATCGATATCCACAGGCAATTTGGTGTCTTCGCTGGCGCGCAAGCGGGCGATTTCATCCTGTTGACGATCGATGTAGCCGGCGTACTTGGTCTTGATTTCGACCTGCTCGGCAACCTGTGGATCTTCTGCGCCCCCACCGGTCACGGCGATCAGACCAGCGTAGTCGATTTCCGGACGACTCAAGAGATTGAGCAGGTTGTATTCGTGAGTCAGTGGCGTGCCGAATTTTTCGGCAATGGCATCGCCCTGTTCGGTGCCCGGGCGTACCCAGGTGCTTTTCAGGCGCTGCTCTTCCAGTTCGATGCTTTCGCGTTTTTTGCAGAAAGCCGCCCAGCGCACGTCATCCACCAGGCCCAGTTCGCGACCTTTTTCGGTCAAACGCAGGTCGGCGTTGTCTTCGCGCAGAATCAGACGGTATTCGGCACGGGACGTGAACATCCGGTACGGCTCTTGGGTACCGAGAGTAATCAGGTCGTCGACCAATACACCGATATAGGCCTCGTCGCGACGCGGGCACCAGGCGTCTTTGCCTTGCGCACGCAGTGCAGCGTTGGTCCCGGCGAGCAAACCCTGGGCACCGGCTTCTTCGTAACCGGTTGTGCCGTTGATTTGCCCGGCGAAGAACAGGCCGCCGATGACTTTGGTTTCCAGGCTGTACTTCAAGTCACGTGGATCGAAGTAGTCGTACTCGATCGCGTAGCCCGGCCGCACGATGTGCGCGTTTTCCATGCCGCGGATCGATTGCACGATCTGCAATTGCACGTCGAACGGCAAGCTTGTGGATATCCCGTTCGGATACAGCTCATGGGTGGTCAAACCTTCCGGTTCGATGAACACCTGATGGCTTTCCTTGTCGGCAAAGCGATGGATCTTGTCTTCGATCGACGGGCAATAACGCGGGCCGATCCCTTCGATCTCACCGGCAGCGGAATACATCGGCGAACGGTCGAGGTTCGCGGCAATGATTTCGTGGGTGCGGGCGTTGGTGTGGGTAATCCAGCAGCTGACTTGCTTCGGATGCTGCTCTTTGGACCCCATGAACGACATCACCGGGATCGGTGTATCACCCGGTTGCTCGGACATCACCGAGAAATCCACAGACCGACCGTCGATACGCGGCGGAGTACCGGTTTTCAAACGACCCACACGCAATGGCAGTTCACGCAGACGGTGAGCCAGCGCGATCGATGGCGGATCACCGGCGCGACCGCCGGAAAAATTCTGCAAACCGATGTGGATAAGTCCACCGAGGAACGTGCCGGTGGTCAACACCACGGAATCGGCGAGGAAACGCAGGCCCATTTGCGTGACAACACCACGGACTTGTTCCTGTTCGACGATCAGGTCGTCAGCGGCCTGTTGAAATATCCACAGGTTCGGCTGGTTTTCCAGGATTTCACGGACCGCGGCCTTGTACAGAACCCGGTCTGCCTGTGCGCGGGTTGCGCGCACGGCCGGGCCTTTGCGGCTGTTCAACACGCGAAACTGGATACCGCCTTTATCGGTAGCCATGGCCATCGCGCCGCCGAGGGCGTCGATTTCCTTGACCAGGTGGCTTTTGCCGATCCCGCCAATGGCCGGGTTGCAACTCATGGCACCGAGGGTTTCCACGTTATGCGTCAGCAACAGGGTTTTAACCCCCATACGTGCTGAGGCCAGTGCTGCCTCGGTACCGGCATGACCGCCGCCGATGACGATCACTTCAAAACGGGAAGGGAAATCCACCACGCACCTCGTGCCTGCTTAAGTAGGTAATTCAGGAATAGTTTGAGCTCAGGTTTTTGGACCTGGTCGACAAGTATAGGGACTTCGCCCTTCCTAAAGAACCCTTTGCACAAAAATTAACCAGCTGTGGAAAAGTCTGAGTTATAGAAATTAAAAAGAAAGAAATTTATTAAATCTTTGTTTTTATGTTTATTTCTATGCACATACCTTTCTGTGGATAGATTGATACAGCCCTTTGTTTTCAATATGTACAGAGATTCAAAACCCTGTGGTCATGTGGCAATGAGGCCCTTGGATAACCGGTTTAAGCCTGTGGATGAAAGGGGTTGTTATCCACAGAGGAGGTTATGTCCAGTTTTCGAGCCCTGTTATCAACTGACCTTAGCTACGGTTATTCACAGGGCTTAATCCACAGAAAGATGCCGTTTGCTTGAAATTCGGGTACAGGAAATTCGCTCAAGCAGACGAAGTCCGCTCGGCACTGGAGGTTTTTTTCAGAAAAGGAGGGAGCAGACAGGCACGAATGGCCTGTCTGTGAATAACGGGAGGGCTACTTACCGATACAGAAGCTGGAGAAAATTCGCCCCAGCAGATCGTCAGAGCTGAAGGCACCGGTGATTTCACCCAGCGACTGCTGAGCCTGGCGCAAATCCTCGGCCAACAACTCGCCAGCGCCGGCCAGGGTCAATTGCGCGCGGCCATGCTCGAGGGCAGCACTGGCATGACGTAGTGCCTCAAGGTGTCGCCGGCGAGCGCTGAAGCTGCTTTCGGACGTTTGTTCATAGCCCATGCAGGCCTTGAGGTGTTCACGCAGCAGGTCCAGCCCGACACCACCAGACTTGGCACTCAGGCTGATGGTGACATGGCCGTCCTCGCTGATCTCCAGGGCAATGGCTTCGCCCGTAAGGTCGGCCTTGTTGCGGATCAGGGTGACTTTCGCGGGATCGGGACGGATTTCGAGAAACTCTGGCCAGAGTGCGAAAGGATCGAGGGCTTCAGGCGCCGTGGCATCGACCACCAGCAATACCCGATCCGCTTCGCCGATGGCCTTCAAGGCACGCTCGACGCCGATTTTTTCCACATGATCATCGGTATCGCGCAGACCGGCGGTATCCACTACGTGCAGCGGCATGCCATCGATGTGGATATGTTCACGAAGGACGTCACGGGTGGTGCCGGCAATTTCGGTCACGATCGCCGCTTCACGCCCGGCCAGGGCATTGAGCAGGCTGGATTTACCGGCATTCGGACGACCGGCAATGACCACTGTCATGCCGTCACGCAGCAAGGCGCCCTGCCCGGCTTCGCGGATGACGGTGGATAACTCGTCGCGCACCTTGTCGAGCATGCTCAAGACGTGGCCATCGGCGAGGAAGTCGATTTCCTCTTCCGGGAAATCGATGGCCGCTTCGACATAGATGCGCAGGCCGATCAATTGCTCGGTGAGGTTATGCACACGTGACGAGAAGGCACCCTGCAGGGAGCGCAACGCGTTTCGCGCAGCCTGGGCAGAACTGGCTTCAATCAGGTCGGCAATGGCTTCGGCCTGGGCGAGGTCCAGTTTGTCGTTGAGGAAGGCGCGCTCACTGAATTCCCCCGGTCGGGCGAGACGGCAACCCAGTTCCAGGCAGCGCTTGAGCAACATATCCAGAACAATCGGACCGCCATGGCCTTGCAGCTCCAGTACATCTTCGCCAGTGAACGAGTTCGGGCCGGGGAAATACAAGGCAATGCCCTGGTCCAGCACCTCGTCGTTTTCACTGAAAAACGGACCGTAGTGGGCAAATCGCGGCTTGAGCTCGCGACCGCTGAAGGCCTTGGCCGCAACGCTGGCCAACGGCCCGGAAATACGCACGATGCCTACACCGCCGCGACCTTGAGCGGTGGCGACGGCTGCGATCGTTTCGCGAGGAACGCTCATAAACCGGTATCCAGACAAAAGTGACAGATAGCAAAACGCCCCACTAGGGGGCGTTTTGAGTGGTTATCCACAGTGTAAATCAGGCAGCTGCTTTAGCGGCCGCTTCGATCTTACGTGTGATGTACCACTGTTGGGCGATCGACAGGCAGTTGTTCACTACCCAGTACAGCACCAGACCAGCCGGGAACCACAGGAAGAAGAAGGTGAAGATGATTGGCATCAGCTTCATTACCTTGGCCTGCATCGGATCCGGAGGAGTCGGGTTCAGCTGCTGCTGGATGAACATGGTTGCACCCATGATGATCGGCAGAATGAAGAACGGATCCTTGATCGACAGGTCAGTAATCCACAGCATGAACGGCGCCTGACGCATCTCGACGCTTTCCAGCAGAACCCAGTACAGCGAGAGGAAAACTGGCATCTGCACGAGGATTGGCAAGCAACCACCCAGAGGATTGATCTTCTCTTTCTTGTACAGCTCCATCATGGCTTGCGACATTTTCTGCCGGTCATCGCCATGTTGCTCTTTCAGCGCGGCCAGTTTCGGTGCCACTGCACGCATGCGCGCCATGGATTTGTAGCTGGCAGCCGACAGCGGGAAGAAGATCCCTTTGATCAGCATGGTCAGGAAGATGATCGACCAGCCCCAGTTACCCACAATGGCGTGGATATGTTGCAGCAACCAGAAGATCGGTTGGGCGATGAACCACAGAATGCCGTAGTCGACCGTCAGTTCCAGACCTGGGGACAACTCTTTCAGCACGGCCTGGCTTTTCGGACCAGCGTACAGGACAGCGCTGGTCTCGGCCTTGGCACCCGGTGCAACACTCATCGATGGGCCGGTGTAGCCGATGATGTAGTTGCCTTTGCTGTCTTTACGGGTCTGGACGACGTTGTTTTCGCCCTTGGCCGGAATCCATGCGGTCACGAAGTAGTGCTGCAACCAGGCAACCCAACCGCCAGTGACGGTTTCTTTCAGCTGAGCCTTGTCCATGTCGCTCATCGACACTTTCTTGTACGGCTCGTTACTTGTCCACAGGGCGGCGCCCAGGTAAGTCGCGGTGCCGGTAGCCGTGGTCGACGAAGGATCGGCGCTGGCGTCGCGTTTCAACTGGGCGAACATCGCACCGTTCCAGGGCTGGGCGCTCTGGTTGTCGATCAGGTAGGAAACGGATACGTCGTACAGGCCGCGTTTCAGGGTGAAACGCTTGATGTAGTTGACGCCGTCCTTGCTGAACTTCAGGTCCACGACCAATTGGTCCTGACCGTCAGCCAGCTGATAAACCTTCTTCTCCGAGGAATAAACCGGACGACCGGCCGGATTTGCATCCGGACCGTTGGTGCCGATCAGACCGCTTTGCGCCAGATACGTACGTTCGCCGCCGTTATCGAACAGCTGGAACGGAATTTCCGGGTGATCCTGACGACGCGGATACAGCGGCAGGGTCAGCTGGGCAACATCGCCACCTTGTGGGTCGACAGCCAGGTCCAGTACATCCGTTTTGATCTGGATGAGGTCCTTGCTCACAGCCACCGGCGTTTCGGCAGGTGCGCTGGTGTCGCTTGCAGCACGTGGAATGTCGTCACTGGCAGAAGCGTTGGAGCCAGATGCCGTATCCGGCAGGCCCGATGCAGTCGTATTGGTGGCAACATTCTGAGTCGGCAGGGCAGCCTGGCCATAGTCCTGGTTCCATTTAAGAACCATAACGTAGGACACGATTGCCAGGGCGACGATCAGGATCGTGCGTTTGATATCCATGATTACTCGGCCATCGAAGAAGAACGGGAGGTAGGGATAGGTGGAACCGGGTCATAACCACCGGGATTCCACGGATGACAGCGACCTAAACGACGAAAGGTCAGCCAGCCACCGCGAAGAAGGCCATGATTTTCGATGGCTTCTAACGCGTAGCAGGAACAACTGGGGTAGAAGCGACAGTGACTGGCCATCAGGGGACTAATGGCATAGCGATAAAACTGGATCGGAACGAGTGCCAGTTTACGCATCTGGACTGTCTACCCCTACAGTTTCGGTTTTGACTGCTGGTACTGGCGAACTGCGAGCCAGACGCTTCCAGAGTTTGCCGAAATGCTGAATCAATTCGGGGTTTTCTACATCACCCAAACCTTTGCGCGCGACGATAACTATGTCCCAGCCGACCAGAGAATCCTGGTTCAGGCGAAACGATTCGCGCATCAGACGTTTGAGGCGATTGCGCTCGACGGAGAGCTTTACGCTCTTTTTCCCGATAACCAACCCGAGACGGGGGTGATCAAGATCGTTGTTGCGCGCAAGGAGCAGGAGATTTTTCCCCGGAACCTTGCCGGTAGGGGAGTCAAAGACTGCCTTGAATTGCCGGGGGGTAAGCAGACGCTTTTCCCGACTGAAGTCCTGACTCACCTCCAGTGCCGGATTATCAAACTGCCAGACGCGCACGACCTTTGGCGCGACGACGCGACAGGACGGCACGACCGTTCTTGGTAGCCATGCGAGCACGGAAACCGTGGGTACGAGCGCGTTTGATAGTGCTTGGTTGGAAAGTACGTTTCATTGTCGTGTTACCTGGTTCGTCCACAACGGGCCGGAATGGCCCCCGTTTTAAGAGACCGGGGATTCTAGAGAAAGCAAGCCTTCAGGTCAATTTCCAACCAACGTTTCCTTATAAATAGATCTCCAGAGGTTTTTCGGCGCTTGCACCTTACGTAGATATAAAAATAAGAAAGGAAAGTATTTAAAGCTTTTCTGTAAAGCTTATAAAAGCTAGGCCCGCATCCTTCTGTGGATAACTCTATTCAGCCCTTGTTTTACCTGCTGTACAGAGAATGACAACTACAGTGGAAAACAGTGTTCAGCCTGTGCTGCGCTGTCGGATAACCTGTGTGTGAAAGCTCGCCTTATCCACAGGCCGGTTATCCACCGAGTTTCGCCCCCACTTGTGCAATGACCTTAACCCCGGTTATCCACAGAGCTTATACACAGACCACTGGTCGCCTTTTTTGCGTAAGAAACGGTGATTCTTCTTGGTCGATGAACCACCTACGTGTGGATAAGTCGGCGTCTGGTCGCTACAATGGCCGCTTGTTTTTGCCTCACCGGCTTTCAACTTAGGGGATATCCGTGTCAGTGGAACTTTGGCAGCAGTGCGTGGAGCTTTTGCGCGATGAGCTGCCTGCCCAACAATTCAACACTTGGATCCGTCCACTACAGGTCGAAGCCGAAGGCGACGAGTTGCGTGTCTATGCGCCCAATCGTTTTGTTCTGGACTGGGTCAACGAAAAGTACCTGGGGCGTGTTCTCGAATTGCTCGATGAACACGGCAATGGCATGGCGCCTGCGCTTTCCTTATTAATAGGTAGCAAACGCAGTTCGGCACCCCGTGCCGCGCCCAATGCTCCCCTGGCTGCCGCAGCTTCCCAGGCGCAGGCTGCTCAAGCGCCCGCCAGTCCGCCGCCGGCATCTGCCGCCGCGTCGACCAAACGTGCGACGCAAAAAGTGGCCGAAGTCACCGAGGAAGAACCTTCCCGCGACAGCTTCGACCCGATGGCCGGCGCCAGTTCGCAACAGGCACCTGTGCGCGCCGAGCAACGTACCGTGCAGGTCGAAGGTGCGCTCAAGCACACCAGTTACCTGAACCGCACCTTTACCTTTGAGAATTTCGTTGAAGGTAAATCCAACCAGCTGGCGCGTGCCGCCGCCTGGCAGGTGGCAGACAACCCCAAGCACGGTTACAACCCGCTCTTCCTTTATGGTGGCGTCGGCTTGGGTAAAACCCACTTGATGCACGCTGTGGGTAACCATCTATTAAAGAAGAACCCGAATGCCAAGGTCGTATACCTGCATTCCGAGCGTTTCGTGGCGGACATGGTCAAGGCCCTGCAACTGAACGCGATCAACGAGTTCAAACGCTTCTACCGTTCGGTGGATGCGTTGCTGATCGATGACATTCAGTTCTTCGCCCGCAAGGAGCGTTCCCAGGAAGAGTTTTTCCACACCTTCAACGCCCTGCTCGAAGGTGGCCAGCAAGTCATTCTCACCAGTGACCGCTACCCGAAGGAAATCGAAGGCCTTGAAGAACGCCTCAAATCCCGCTTTGGCTGGGGCTTGACCGTAGCGGTCGAGCCGCCGGAGCTGGAAACCCGCGTTGCGATCCTGATGAAGAAGGCCGATCAGGCCAAAGTCGAGCTGCCGCACGACGCCGCGTTCTTCATTGCCCAGCGCATTCGCTCCAACGTTCGTGAGCTGGAAGGCGCGCTCAAGCGCGTGATCGCCCACTCGCACTTCATGGGCCGCGATATCACCATCGAGCTGATTCGCGAATCCCTTAAGGACTTGTTGGCGTTGCAGGATAAACTGGTCTCTGTGGATAACATTCAGCGCACTGTCGCCGAGTACTACAAGATCAAGATCTCCGACTTGCTGTCCAAACGCCGTTCGCGTTCGGTCGCTCGTCCGCGTCAGGTCGCCATGGCGTTGTCCAAGGAACTGACCAACCACAGCCTGCCGGAAATCGGCGATGTGTTTGGCGGTCGCGACCATACAACGGTCTTGCACGCGTGCCGCAAGATCAACGAACTTAAGGAATCCGACGCGGACATCCGCGAGGACTACAAGAACCTGCTGCGTACGCTGACCACTTGATAAACACCAGCGCAGCTTATTAAGGCAAGGGACTAGACCATGCATTTCACCATTCAACGCGAAGCCCTGTTGAAACCCCTGCAACTGGTCGCAGGCGTCGTCGAACGCCGACAGACCTTGCCGGTACTTTCCAACGTGCTGCTGGTTGTCGAAGGCCAGCAATTGTCGCTGACCGGTACCGACCTGGAAGTCGAGCTGGTTGGTCGTGTTCAACTCGAAGAGCCGGCGGATCCGGGTTCCATCACCGTGCCGGCGCGCAAGCTGATGGACATCTGCAAAAGCCTGCCGAACGATGCGCTGATCGACATCAAGGTCGACGAGCAGAAGCTTGTGGTCAAGGCTGGCCGTAGCCGCTTCACCCTGTCGACACTGCCGGCCAACGACTTCCCTACCGTGGAAGAAGGCCCGGGTTCGCTGACCTGCAGCCTGGAGCAAAGCAAGCTGCGCCGTCTGATCGAACGCACCAGCTTCGCCATGGCCCAGCAGGACGTGCGTTACTACCTCAACGGCATGCTGCTGGAAGTTTCCGCTGGCGTGATCCGCGCCGTGGCCACCGACGGTCACCGTCTGGCCATGTGCTCGATGCAGGCCGATATCGGTCAGCCGGATCGTCACCAGGTCATCGTGCCGCGCAAAGGTATCCTCGAACTGGCACGCCTGCTCACCGAGCCGGACGGCAATGTCAGCATCGTGCTGGGTCAGCACCACATCCGCGCCACCACCGGTGAGTTCACCTTCACTTCGAAACTGGTCGACGGCAAATTCCCGGACTACGAGCGTGTTCTGCCTAAAGGCGGCGACAAGCTGGTACTTGGCGATCGTCAGGCTCTGCGTGAAGCATTCAGCCGTACCGCGATTCTGTCCAACGAGAAATACCGTGGTATCCGTCTGCAACTGGCCAGCGGTCAGTTGAAGATCCAGGCGAACAACCCGGAGCAGGAAGAAGCGGAAGAAGAAGTGGGCGTTGAATACAACGGCGGCTCTCTGGAAATCGGCTTCAACGTGAGCTACCTGCTCGACGTACTGGGTGTGATGACCACCGAGCAGGTTCGTCTGATCCTGTCCGACTCCAACAGCAGCGCGCTGGTGCAGGAATCGGATAACGACGACTCGGCCTACGTTGTCATGCCGATGCGTCTGTAATCATGCTCAGCAGAAGCTAGATGTCCTTAAGTCGCGTCTCGGTCACCGCGGTGCGCAATCTGCACCCGGTGACCTTCTCCCCCTCCCCCCGCATCAATATTCTTTACGGCGCCAACGGCAGCGGCAAAACCAGTGTTCTGGAAGCCATCCATCTGCTGGGGCTTGCCCGTTCGTTTCGCAGCACCCGTCTGTTGCCGGTCATTCAATACGAACAGCTTGCCTGTACGGTATTTGGCCAGGTTGAACTGGCGGAGGGTGGGCATAGCGCCTTGGGCATCTCACGGGATCGACAAGGCGAATTCCAGATCCGTATCGATGGGCAGAATGCGCGCAGTGCGGCACAACTGGCCGAGATCCTGCCCCTGCAACTGATCAACCCAGACAGCTTCCGCTTGCTGGAAGGTGCGCCGAAGATTCGCCGACAGTTTCTCGACTGGGGTGTGTTCCACGTGGAACCGCGCTTCATGTCAACCTGGCAGCGCTTGCAGAAGGCCCTGCGCCAGAGAAACTCTTGGCTGCGGCATGGTACACTTGACGCCGTTTCGCAAGCGGTTTGGGACAGGGAACTGTGCCAGGCCAGCGCTGAAATTGATGAATACCGCCGCGCTTATATCAAAGCCTTGAAACCAGTCTTTGAACAAACCTTGAGCGAACTGGTTGAGCTTGAAGGCTTGACGCTCAGCTATTACCGCGGCTGGGACAAGGACCGCGAACTGAGTGCTGTGCTCGCCGGGTCTCTGCAGCGGGACCAGCAAATGGGGCATACCCAGGCCGGACCACAACGTGCTGATTTGCGTCTCAGACTGGGCGCACACAACGCTGCGGACATCTTGTCCCGTGGCCAGCAGAAGTTGGTGGTTTGCGCATTACGGATTGCCCAGGGGCACCTGGTCAGCCAGGCTCGACGCGGGCAGTGTATTTATCTGGTGGATGACTTGCCGTCCGAACTGGACGAGCAGCACCGTCGCGCGCTTTGCCGCTTGTTGGAAGACTTACGCTGCCAGGTCTTTATCACCTGTGTAGATCACGAATTATTGAGGGAAGGCTGGCAGACGGAAACGCCAGTCGCTCTGTTCCACGTGGAACAGGGCCGTATCACCCAGACCCACGACCATCGGGAGTGAAGGCATTGAGCGAAGAAAATACGTACGACTCAACGAGCATTAAAGTGCTGAAAGGCCTGGATGCCGTACGCAAACGTCCCGGTATGTACATTGGTGACACCGACGATGGCAGCGGTCTGCACCACATGGTGTTCGAAGTGGTCGATAACTCGATCGACGAAGCTCTCGCCGGCCACTGCGACGACATCAGCATCATCATTCACCCGGATGAGTCCATCACCGTTCGTGACAACGGTCGTGGCATCCCGGTAGACGTGCACAAAGAAGAAGGTGTTTCGGCAGCCGAGGTCATCATGACCGTACTGCATGCCGGCGGTAAGTTCGACGACAACTCCTACAAAGTATCCGGTGGCCTGCACGGTGTAGGTGTGTCGGTGGTGAACGCACTGTCCAAAGAACTGGTCCTGACCGTTCGCCGCAGCGGCAAAATCTGGGAACAGACTTACGTCCACGGTGTTCCACAAGAGCCGATGAAAATCGTTGGTGAGAGTGAAACCACCGGCACCCAGATTCACTTCAAGCCATCGGCCGAGACGTTCAAGAACATCCACTTCAGCTGGGACATCCTGGCCAAGCGGATTCGTGAACTGTCCTTCCTCAACTCCGGTGTCGGCATCGTCCTCAAGGATGAGCGCAGCGGCAAGGAAGAGTTGTTCAAGTACGAAGGCGGCCTGCGAGCGTTTGTTGAATACCTGAACACCAACAAGACTGCGGTCAACCAGGTGTTTCACTTCAACATTCAGCGCGAAGACGGCATCGGCGTGGAAATCGCCCTGCAGTGGAACGACAGCTTCAACGAGAACCTGTTGTGTTTCACCAACAACATTCCACAGCGCGATGGCGGTACTCACCTGGTGGGTTTCCGTTCCGCACTGACGCGTAACCTGAATACCTACATCGAAGCCGAAGGTCTGGCGAAGAAGCACAAGGTCGCCACCACCGGTGACGATGCCCGTGAAGGCCTGACCGCGATCATTTCGGTGAAAGTACCGGATCCGAAGTTCAGCTCCCAGACCAAAGACAAGCTGGTTTCTTCCGAAGTGAAGACCGCGGTCGAACAGGAAATGGGCAAGTACTTCTCCGACTTCCTGCTGGAAAACCCGAACGAAGCCAAACTGGTCGTCGGCAAGATGATCGACGCGGCCCGTGCTCGTGAAGCGGCGCGTAAAGCCCGTGAGATGACCCGTCGTAAAGGCGCGCTGGATATCGCCGGGCTGCCGGGCAAACTGGCTGACTGCCAGGAAAAAGACCCTGCCCTTTCCGAACTGTATCTCGTGGAAGGTGACTCTGCTGGCGGTTCCGCCAAGCAGGGGCGTAACCGTCGGACCCAGGCCATCCTGCCGCTGAAGGGCAAGATCCTGAACGTCGAGAAGGCGCGTTTTGACAAGATGATCTCTTCGCAAGAAGTGGGCACCTTGATCACCGCGCTGGGCTGCGGCATCGGCCGCGACGAGTACAACATCGACAAGCTGCGTTACCACAACATCATCATCATGACCGATGCTGACGTCGACGGTTCGCACATCCGTACCCTGCTGCTGACCTTCTTCTTCCGTCAGTTGCCGGAGCTGATCGAACGCGGCTACATCTACATCGCTCAGCCACCGCTGTACAAAGTGAAGAAAGGCAAGCAAGAGCAATACATCAAAGACGACGACGCCATGGAAGAGTACATGACGCAGTCGGCCCTGGAAGATGCGAGCCTGCACCTGAACGAAGAAGCACCTGGCATCTCCGGTGAAGCGCTTGAGCGTCTGGTGAATGACTTCCGTCTGGTGATGAAGACCCTCAAGCGTCTGTCGCGCCTGTACCCACAGGAGCTGACTGAGCACTTCATCTACCTGCCAGCGGTGAGCATGGAGCAACTGTCCGATCACGCAGCGATGCAGGATTGGCTGGCTCAGTACGAAGTTCGCTTGCGCACCGTCGAGAAGTCCGGCCTGGTTTACAAAGCCAGCCTGCGTGAAGACCGTGAGCGTGGCGTGTGGCTGCCAGAGGTCGAACTGATCTCCCACGGCCTGTCGAACTACGTCACCTTCAACCGCGACTTCTTCGGCAGTAACGATTACAAGACTGTCGTTTCGCTAGGCGCTCAACTGAGCACCCTGCTGGACGACGGCGCGTACATCCAGCGTGGCGAGCGCAAGAAGCCGGTGACCGAGTTCAAGGAAGCCCTTGAATGGCTGATGGCTGAAAGCACCAAGCGTCACACCATCCAGCGATACAAAGGTCTGGGCGAAATGAACCCGGATCAGCTGTGGGAAACCACCATGGACCCAAGCCAGCGTCGGATGCTCAAAGTGACCATCGAAGACGCCATTGGCGCAGACCAGATCTTCAACACCCTGATGGGTGATGCGGTCGAACCACGTCGTGACTTCATCGAAAGCAACGCCTTGGCGGTGTCCAACCTGGACTTCTGATCCCGGTCGATGCCAACGAAAAGGCCAATGCATTTGCATTGGCCTTTTTTATTGCCTGAGTTTCAGTCGCTCGCCGACGCCACACTTTCCAACCGATATCCATACCCATAAATCGTCAGCAACTGCCAACCGCGATCCGCCGTCAGGCCAAGCTTGTTGCGCAGACGATAGATGTGAGTGTCCAGCGGCCGTGACGACGACAATTCTTCATGGGGCCAGAATCGTTTGTACAGGTAATCCCGCGACAGCGGACGACCGAGGTTGCTGAACAGGCAATGCGCCAGGCGGCGCTTCCATGTGTTCGCGGGTCCAGAGCAGCAATGACAAGCCCGTGAGGTCGGGCAGTTGCCAGTCGAGGATCAGCAGGTCGAAGGTTTCCCGACGCAGTTGGCGTAGCAGGTCTTCGCCCCGTTCGAAGCTGTACAGCGACCACGGCTGCTCTCCGGCTTCGGCCATCTGTTGCAGGGTTTGTTCGACCCGGCGCAGTTCGGCGGGCTCATCGTCCAGAATCGCAACGCGCATACAGGGTGATTCCTTGTCGCATGGGCAGCTCTTTATCGACGATAGCGGCTCAATCGATACAGTGAAAGCAAGCGGCCCGCCGTTGGTCGCGGCGTCCGCTATGATTCTTTGAGTCGACACCTAAGACGTAGGAATCATGAGGCCATTCACCCCGCCCTGCCCTGTTGGCCATGTTTGACCAACGCCGCCGTGAAAGCCGAGAGCCAAGCCAGGTACAGCGATTGTTTCGGCAATTGGTGCGCGAGTGGTTGTGGATAAGCCTTGTGCTTTTGCCGCTGACGACGTTGCTGTCCTAACGCGCGAAAATCAACTTGGGCGATGCATCCCCAGTCTTTAGCGCATGGCTTTCCCTTGGTCTGGTGATGTGTGTACTCGGGTTATTGCTGTGGCGCCCGCGCCTGGCGCTCTGGCTGACGCTCACGGGGATGGCTTGTGCGTTGCTGACCAGTGCCGGCCTTGCAGAGTTCAAGCGCTGGTGGTGGTCACCGACGCCTGCGGTGCTGGGGATGCTGTTTGGTTATCTGATCTGGAACTGGCGGCGCCTCAGTGTAGTGCTGACCTATTTCGGTTGGGAATTGGCGCGGCAGGACAGCGAGCCGAAAGTGTTTCCGGAGCGCCGTCGTGCCCAGTATCCCGGTGGCGACCGTTTACAGAAGCAGATCATGGCGCTGGAGCAAGCCATGAGCCTGACCCGCGATACCCACCGATTCATCGCCGATGGCCTGGAGTACTTGCCGGTGGCCACGTTGATCAGCGATCCCCAGGGGCAAATTCTGCTCGGCAACCGCAAGGCTCGCGACCTGTTTGGCGGGGATCTGGTCGGCGATGATGTGCTCGGGCGACTTAAACAGCTCGGTTATCCGGATATGAGCCGTGGGCCGGGCTCGTCTTTGTCGACACTGCCGCTGCTGGAGTTTCGCGACCTGAAGGAACGCAGCTTGCGTCTGGAGCGTGCCGGGTTTTTGCCGGTAGACGGTGATATTCCGGTCGGCTGGCGATGGAACCTGACTGATTTGAGTGTGGAGCGCGATGCGGAGAAACAGCGCGCGGTCCTGTTGCGGTTCCTGTCTCACGACCTGCGGGCGCCTCACTCGGCCATCCTCGCGTTGCTCGACGTCCATCGTCATCAGGTGGGCGGTGATTCGCAACTCTTTGATCAAATCGAGCTACAGGTACGCCGGGCCCTGGAATTGACTGACGGTTTCATTCAACTGGCGAGGGCCGAGTCCGAGGCTTATCAGTTTCAGCCGAGCCTATTTGCGATGCTGGTGCTGGATGTGTTCGATCAGGCGCTGCTGACCCGGGCGTTGTTCAATCTGCTGGAAAATGCCATCAAGTACAGTGTTTCAGGTACTCGCATCCGTTTGCGCGTCAGTCAACGTGACGGCTGGCTGATCTGTGAGCTCATCGATCAGGGCAAAGGCATTGCTGCTGCGGAGTTACCCGAACTGTTCAGCCAATACCGGCGTTTTTCTTCCGCACAGGGTATCGATGGCGTGGGGTTGGGATTATCGATGGTCAAAGCCGTAGTGGATCGGCACGGCGGGCGAATCGAGTGTCAGAGCGAGATGGGGCGGGGGCACGACATTCAGGCTGCAATTTCCGCTGTTTACAGAATGAAAGCGAGCGATTCAGGTCGACCTGACATGTCGACAGTCTGCGATTGTTCCGGGCATAAAAAAACCGGCTATATCAGCCGGTTTTTTTACGTCCGAAAAAAACTTATGCACGCTTTTATGGTTTTTATCTCTCTGAGAAATATGTAAAAAAATCATAAAGTTACGTACAAATAACGACGTTTTTCAATGAAACGGTACACAGGTTATCCACAGAATCTCAGACAGCCACCTGATCGTTTGAAACCGGCGCTTGCGGAGCCGGTGGTAGCGAGCCCATTTCCCGTTGCATCTGCTCGTTCCACGCCTGAACCCGGTCGTTCAATTCGGCAATGGCTCGCGGTCCGGTGCCTGCGGCATACATCGGCTCGCCAATGATCACAGTGATGACGCCCTGCTTCTTCGCCCAACCGGTTTTCGGCCAGAACTTGCCTGCGTTGTGCGCAATCGGCAGCACCGGCAATTCGGCGTTGACCGCCAAGGCGCTGCCACCGCGCGAGAACTTTCCGACGGTGCCGAAAGGAACGCGCGTACCTTCGGGGAAGATCAGCACCCAGACATTGTCCTTGAGCAACTCATCACCTTTTTGCGCCACATGCTTGAGCGCGGCTTTCGGGTTGCCGCGATCGATGGCGATCGGTCGCAGCATGGCCATGGCCCAACCGAAGAACGGCACATAGAGCAATTCACGTTTGAGCACCTGGCTCAGCGGCGAGAAGTAGGCCGAGAGAAAGAACGTCTCCCAGGTGCTCTGGTGGTTTGACTGAATGACGCAAGGCCGTTCAGGTACGTTCTCGGCACCCTTCACTTCGTAGCGAATGCCCAGGAACACTTTGCTCAGCCACAAGGCGCAGCGGCACCAATACACGTTGATAAAGCGGTAACGTGCCTTGAAGGGCAGAAACGGCGCGATAAAAAAACTCAAGCTGCACCACAGCAAGGAGCTGGTGCCCAGCAGCAGGTAAAAGAGGAAGGTTCTGATGGCCTGCAGTATCGACATGGTGACGTTTACCGTTGCGGGCAATACCCGCCTGTATAAAGCGCACTCCTGATCAATCCTTTATCAGGAAATATCAGAAGCACTCTAATTGTGGATAAGTTCTGCGGCAATCGCCGCCAGATCGTCAAAAATCAATGTGCCAACCGGAAGGGTTTTACCCAAAGTCTTTTCGCCTTTCCCGGTCTTTACCAAAACTGGCTGTGAATCGACGGCTTTGGCGGCTTCCAGGTCACCAAGGCTGTCGCCGACGAACCAGAGATTGGTCAGCGACACGTTGTAATGAGCGGCGATGGTTTTCAACATCCCGGGTTTCGGCTTGCGGCAATCGCAGCCTTCGTCCGGCCCGTGCGGGCAGTAGACGATCAGCCCGACCTCACCGCCCTGCTCCGCCACCAGCGCGCGCAAGCGCTCGTGCATGGCATCCAGGGTGGCAAGGTCGTAATAGCCGCGAGCGATGCCCGACTGGTTGGTAGCGACCGCTACCGTCCAGCCGGCCTTGCTCAACTGCGCGATGGCTTCGATCGAACCGGGGAGTGGAATCCACTCCTCCACCGACTTGATATAAGCGTCGGAGTCGTAATTGATCACCCCGTCCCGATCGAGTATCAGCAGTTTCAACAGCAATCCCTCAACCCAGCAGCGAAATGTCGGCAACGCCGAGGAACAAACCACGCAGACGCGCCAGCAACGCATAACGGTTGGCGCGGACTTTTGCGTCCTCCGCGTTGACCATCACGGCTTCGAAGAACGCATCCACCGGCTCGCGCAGTGCAGCCAGGCGTGCCAGGGATTCGCTGTACTGACGCGAGGCGGCCATTGGCTGTACAGCCTGGTCAGCCTGCTGGATCGCCGAGTACAGGGAGAACTCGTTGGCGTTGTCGAAGTACTTGGCTTCCACGACTGTCGGAACGGAGCCTTCGACCTTGCTCAGCAGGTTCGACACGCGCTTGTTCACGGCGGCCAGGGCGGCGGCTTCCGGCAGTTTGCGGAAGGCCTGTACCGCTTGCACGCGCTGGTCGAAGTCCAGGGCCGAACCCGGCTTCAGGGCACGTACCGACAGGTAGGTCGCAACATCGACACCTTCGTCTTCGTAACGGGCACGCAGGCGGTCGAAGATGAACTCCAGCACCGATTCGTTCAGGCCGGCAGCCTTGACCTTGGTCCCGAATGCATTCACGGCGAAGGCCACGGCGTCGTTCAGGTCCAGATCCAGTTGCTTCTCGATCAGGATACGCAACACGCCCAGTGCGGCACGGCGCAGGGCGTACGGGTCTTTGCTGCCGGTTGGCAGCATGCCGATGCCAAAGATTCCGACCAGGGTGTCCAGCTTGTCAGCGATAGCGACGGCTGCACCGGTCAGGGTGCTCGGCAGCTCAGCGCCAGCACCGCGCGGCATGTACTGCTCGTTCAGCGCCAGTGCGACATCTTCCGGCTCGCCGTCGTTGAGGGCGTAGTAGTAACCGGCGACACCTTGCATCTCCGGGAACTCGCCGACCATCTCGGTCGACAGGTCGCACTTCGACAGCAGGCCTGCACGGGCTGCCCACGCAGCGTTGCCGCCGATGCGCTGAGCGATGAACGCGGCGAGCTTGGAAACGCGCTCGGCCTTGTCGTAGACACTGCCGAGTTTTTCCTGGAACACCACGTTTTGCAGGCGCAGGTTGAAGTCTTCGAGCTTCTGCTTCTTGTCTTGCTTGAAGAAGAACTCGGCGTCGGTCAGACGTGGGCGAACCACTTTCTCGTTACCGGCGATGATCTGCTGCGGGTCTTTGCTCTCGATGTTGGCCACGGTAATGAAACGTGGCAGCAACTTGCCGTCGGCATCCAGCAGGCAGAAATACTTCTGGTTGTCCTGCATGGTGGTGATCAGGGCTTCCTGCGGCACGTCGAGGAAGCGTTCCTCGAACGAGCACACCAGTGGCACCGGCCATTCGACCAGCGCGGTCACTTCATCGAGCAGGGCTGGCGGAACGATTGCCGTGCCTTCCTGACGGGTGGCCAGCTCTTCGGTGCGCTTGCTGATGATCTCGCGACGCTCGTTGGCGTCGGCCAGAACGTAGGCGGCACGCAGGTCGGCCAGGTAGCTGGACGGCGAACCGATGCGCACGTTTTCCGGGTGATGGAAGCGGTGACCACGGGAGTCGCGGCCGGCCTTCTGGGCGAGGATGGTGCAATCGATGACCTGGTCACCGAGCAGCATCACCAGCCACTGGGTCGGACGAACGAATTCTTCCTTGCGCGCGCCCCAACGCATGCGTTTCGGGATCGGCAGGTCGTTCAGGGAATCTTCGACGATGGTCGGCAGCAGGCTCGCGGTCGCCTTGCCGGCGATGCTCTGGCTGTAGCGCAGTTTGGGGCCGCTCTGATCGATTTCGCTCAGGTCGACGCCGCACTTCTTGGCAAAGCCCAGTGCCGCTTGGGTCGGGTTGCCTTCGGCATCGAACGCGGCCTGACGTGGCGGGCCGTCGAGGTTGATGCTGCGATCCGGCTGCTGGGTGGCCAGTGCGGTGATCAGCACGGCCAGACGGCGCGGGGCGGCGTAGACGGTTTTGCTCTCGTAGTTCAGGCCGGCAGCTTGCAGGCCTTTGTCGATACCGGCGAGGAACGCCTCGGCCAGGGTGTTCAGGGCTTTGGGTGGCAGTTCTTCAGTGCCCAGTTCAACCAGAAAATCCAGAGCACTCATTGTGCAGCCTCCAGCTTGGCCAGTACTTCATCACGCAGGTCCGGGGTCGCCATCGGGAAGCCCAGCTTGGCGCGAGCCAGCAGGTAGGCTTGCGCAACGGAACGCGCCAGGGTGCGTACACGCAGGATGTATTGCTGACGCGCGGTCACCGAGATCGCCCGGCGCGCATCCAGCAGGTTGAAGGTATGGGAAGCCTTCAACACCATTTCGTAGCTCGGCAACGGCAGCGGCTGGTCGAGTTCGATCAGGCGCTTGGCTTCGCTTTCGTAGAAATCGAACAGTTCGAACAGTTTGTCGACGTTGGCGTGTTCGAAGTTGTAAGTGGACTGCTCCACTTCGTTCTGGTGGAACACGTCGCCGTAGGTCACTTTGCCCATCGGGCCGTCAGCCCAGACCAGGTCGTAGACCGAGTCCACGCCTTGCAGGTACATGGCCAGACGCTCGAGACCGTAGGTGATCTCGCCGGTCACCGGGTAGCACTCGATGCCGCCCGCTTGCTGGAAGTAGGTGAACTGGGTCACTTCCATGCCGTTGAGCCAGACTTCCCAGCCCAGACCCCAGGCGCCGAGGGTCGGCGATTCCCAGTTGTCTTCGACGAAGCGGATGTCGTGGACCAGCGGGTCCAGGCCGACGTGCTTGAGGGAGCCCAGGTACAGTTCCTGGAAGTTGTCCGGGTTCGGCTTCAGGACCACCTGGAACTGGTAGTAGTGCTGCAGACGGTTCGGGTTTTCGCCGTAGCGGCCGTCAGTCGGACGGCGGCTTGGCTGCACGTAGGCAGCGTTCCAGGTTTCCGGGCCGATGGCGCGCAGGAACGTTGCGGTGTGGAAAGTGCCGGCGCCTACTTCCATATCGTAGGGCTGAAGTACCACACAACCTTGCTCGGCCCAGTATTGCTGGAGGGCGAGGATCAAGTCTTGGAAGGTACGCACGGCTGGCGTAGGCTGGCTCACGAAATTCACCTGTTTCTTGGGCTGCGATTTAAAGAGCGGGAGTATACCCGATTCATTGCTGCGCACGCCCCCTGGAGCCTTATGCCACGCTGCTTTTGGTGTTCCGAAGATCCGCTGTACATGGCATATCACGATCAGGAGTGGGGCACGCCGCTACGCGATGCGCAGGGTTTGTTCGAGTTGCTTTTGCTCGAAGGGTTCCAGGCCGGGCTGTCCTGGATCACTGTGTTGCGCAAACGCGAGCATTATCGCCAGGTGATGTTCGGGTTTGATGTCCAGCGCGTGGCGCAGATGAGCGATGCCGAAATCGACGAGTTGATGCTCGATCCGGGGATCATCCGCAACCGCCTCAAGCTCAACGCGGCCCGGCGCAATGCCCAGGCCTGGCTGGCGCTGGAGGATCCGGTGGAGTTTCTCTGGTCGTTCGTCGGTGGCGTGCCTGTGATCAATCATTTCAAGGATCGCAGCGAAGTCCCGGCCGTGACGCCGACCGCCGTGGAAATGAGCAAAGGCTTGAAAAAGGCTGGTTTCACGTTCGTCGGGCCGACCATTTGCTACGCGCTGATGCAGGCCTCGGGCATGGTCATGGATCACACCCGGGACTGCGACCGCTACGCGCAGTTGGCGAACGGCGGTTAGAATGGCCGCCTCGCGCACAGCACAAAATCAGGAGTGACCTGTGGATAAGTTGAAAGGCGCCTTGCTGGTAGGCGCTCTGCGGCTGTTTGCCCTGCTTCCGTGGCGGGCCGTGCAGGCCGTGGGCTCGGCGATTGGCTGGGTCATGTGGAAAACCCCGAACCGTTCCCGCGACGTGGTACGGATCAATCTGTCCAAGTGCTTTCCGGACATGGACCCTGCCGAGCGTGAACGCCTGGTGGGCCAGAGCCTGAAAGACATCGGCAAGTCCCTGACCGAAAGCGCCTGCGCCTGGATCTGGCCGGCCCAGCGCTCCATCGACCTGGTGCGCGAGGTCGAGGGCCTCGACATATTGAAGGACGCCCTCGCCTCCGGCAAAGGCGTGGTCGGCATCACCAGCCACCTGGGCAACTGGGAAGTGCTGAACCACTTCTATTGCAGCCAGTGCAAACCGATCATTTTCTACCGCCCGCCGAAGTTGAAGGCGGTGGATGAGTTGCTGCAAAAGCAGCGGGTGCAGTTGGGCAACAAGGTCGCCGCTTCCACAAAAGAAGGCATCCTCAGCGTCATCAAGGAAGTGCGCAAAGGTGGTGCAGTGGGCATTCCCGCTGACCCGGAACCGTCCGAATCCGCCGGGATCTTCGTGCCGTTCTTCGCCACCCAGGCGCTGACCAGCAAGTTTGTGCCGAACATGCTCGCGGGCGGCAAAGCGGTCGGCGTGTTCCTGCATGCGCTGCGCCTGCCGGACGGTTCCGGCTACAAGGTCATTCTGGAAGCGGCGCCCGAGGCCATGTACAGCACCGATACCGCGCAGTCCTGTGCGGCCATGAGCCAGGTGGTCGAGCGCTACGTGCGGGCGTACCCGAGCCAGTACATGTGGAGCATGAAACGCTTCAAGAAGCGCCCACCGGGTGAAGAGCGTTGGTATTGAATCGATTGGTATGATCTGTGGATAACCCCGGACTTGGGGTTATCCACAACCGTTCACTCAAGGGCGCAGAAGATGTCCGAACACCGCAAGTCATTGCGCATCAAGATCAGTCACGAAAGCTTTGGCGATTGCCTGGGGCAGACGCGCAACCTGTCGACCACGGGTGTCTACGTCAAGCATCCGGGGTTGTCGACTTTGCCCAAAGGTGCGGTGGTTTACGGTCAGGTGCAGGGCTTACCCACAGGCGCGCCGCGGGTGCGCATGGAAGTGGTGCTGGTGGATGCCGAGGGCATCGGTTTGCGTTATCTCTGATCAGTGCGCCTGACGGTCAAGCTTCTTCAGGAACACCGTCATTTCCTTCTCTGCCTGCTTGTCGCCATGGCCGCGAGCGGCTTCCAGGCCTTGCTCCCAGGCCTGCCGCGCGGCCGTAAAGTCCGCCAGCGCCAGATGGGCCTTGCCCAGTAGTTTCCACGCCGCCGAATACTTCGGATCGAATTCGACGCAGCGTTGGAAATGCTCCGCAGCCTTGGCGTTTTCCCCCAGATCCAGATAGCCCTTGCCCAGGCCGAAGCGTAGCAATGAATTATCCACACCCTTGGCGAGCATTTTTTCCAGGGATTCGATCATCAGTGGATTCCTTTTGCGCTGTGTCAGCGGTTGATTTGTTGGCGTGAGACCGCATTCGCGAGCAAGCCCGCTCCCACATTGGTCCCTGTGGGAGCGGGCTTGCTCGCGAAGGGGCCAGGTCCGCCCCTGCAAAATCCGGATCAGAAGAAGCTCAACCCCACATGGAACAATTTCTCCACATCGCGAATATGCTTTTTATCCACAAGGAACAGAATCACATGGTCGCCCGCTTCGATCACGGTGTTGTCGTGGGCGATGATCACTTCTTCGTCGCGGATAATCGCACCAATGGTGGTGCCCGGCGGCAGGCCGATGTTCTCGATGGCCTTGCCGATCACCTTGCTCGATTTCGCATCGCCATGGGCGATCGCCTCGATGGCTTCTGCCGCACCCCTACGCAGTGAGTGCACGCTAACGATGTCGCCCCGGCGTACGTGGGCCAGCAAGGTGCCGATGGTCGCCAGTTGCGGGCTGATGGCGATGTCGATGTCGCCGCCCTGGATCAGATCGACATAGGCCGGGTTGTTGATGATGGTCATCACCTTCTTTGCGCCCAGGCGTTTGGCCAGCAGCGACGACATGATGTTGGCTTCGTCGTCGTTGGTCAGGGCCAGGAACAGGTCGGCGTCGGCGATGTTCTCTTCCATCAGCAGGTCGCGGTCCGAAGCACTGCCCTGCAACACCACCGTGCTGTCCAGTGTGTCGGAGAGATGACGGCAGCGTGCCGGGTTCATCTCGATGATTTTCACCTGATAACGGCTTTCGATGGCCTCGGCCAGACGCTCGCCGATCTGCCCGCCACCGGCGATGACGATGCGTTTATAGGTTTCGTCGAGACGGCGCATTTCGCTCATCACCGCACGAATGTTCGCCTTGGCAGCGATGAAAAATACTTCGTCGTCGGCCTCGATCACTGTGTCGCCCTGGGGCAGGATCGGCCGGTCACGACGGAAAATCGCCGCGACGCGGGTTTCCACGTTCGGCATGTGCTCGCGCAACTGCCGCAGTTGCTGGCCCACCAGCGGCCCGCCGTAGTACGCCCGCACCGCCACCAGTTGCGCCTTGCCTTCGGCGAAGTCGATCACCTGCAAGGCACCGGGATGCTGGATCAGGCGCTTGATGTAGTTGGTGACCACTTGTTCCGGGCTGATCAGCACGTCCACCGGAATCGCTTCGTTCTGGAACAACTGCTCTTCGCGGGTCAGGTACGCGGCTTCGCGAACCCGGGCGATTTTGGTCGGGGTATGGAACAAGGTGTGGGCGACCTGGCAGGCGACCATATTGGTTTCGTCGCTGTTGGTCACCGCGACCAGCATGTCGGCGTCATCCGCTCCGGCCTGGCGCAACACGGTCGGGAACGAGCCACGACCTTGTACCGTGCGGATGTCCAGGCGGTCACCGAGGTCGCGCAGGCGCTCGCCATCAGTGTCGACCACAGTAATATCGTTGGCTTCGCTGGCCAGGTGTTCCGCCAGCGAACCGCCGACCTGCCCTGCACCGAGGATGATGATTTTCATCCAGTCACTCCATTGAATCCATTTAACCGCGCGCGGCGGCGATCTTGATCAGCTTGGCGTAGTAGAAGCCATCGTGACCACCTTCCTGGGCCAGCAACTGGCGACCATGGGGCTGCTTGATGCCGGCCGCCGTGGCGAGGTCCAGTTCCCGGGCACCCGGCGTGCGGGCGAGGAAGGCTTCGATGACTTCGGTGTTTTCGGTCGGCAGCGTTGAACAGGTGGCGTACAGCAGGATGCCGCCAACCTCCAGGGTTTTCCACATTGCATCGAGCAACTCGCCCTGCAGCAGCGCCAGCGCGGCGATGTCGTCGGGTTGGCGGGTCAGCTTGATGTCCGGGTGACGACGAATCACGCCGGTGGCCGAACATGGCGCGTCCAGCAGGATGCGCTGGAACGGCTTGCCGTCCCACCACGCCTGAGTGTCGCGGCCGTCGGCGGCAATCAGTTCGGCGCTCAGTTTCAGGCGTTCGAGGTTTTCCCGTACCCGCACCAGCCGCTTGGCTTCCAGGTCTACCGCTACGACGCCGGCCAGTTTTGGCTCGGCTTCGAGAATATGGCAGGTTTTGCCGCCCGGTGCGCAGCAGGCGTCCAGCACCCGTTGACCGGGGGCCAGGTCGAGCAGATCGGCAGCCAGTTGCGCGGCTTCGTCCTGCACACTGATCCAGCCATCGGCGAAACCCGGCAGGCTGCGCACATCGGCGGCGGCGTCGAGCACGATGCCGTCGCGGCTGTACACACAAGCTGTGGCGGCGATTCCCGCCTCAGTCAGCAAACCGAGGTAGACATCGCGGGTGTGATGGCGACGGTTGACCCGCAAGATCATCGGCGGATGCGCATTGTTCGCCGCGCAAATGGCTTCCCATTGCTCTGGCCAGAACGCCTTCAGGGATTTCTGCAGCCAGCGCGGGTGAGCGGTGCGCACCACCGGATCACGTTCCAACTCGGCGAAAATCGTTTCGCTTTCGCGCTGAGCATTACGCAGCACAGCGTTGAGCAACGCCTTGGCCCAGGGTTTTTTCAGCTTGTCGGCGCAACCGACGGTTTCACCAATGGCGGCATGGGCCGGGACGCGGGTATAGAGCAGCTGATAGAGACCGACCAGCAACAGCGCCTCGACATCGGCGTCGGCGGCCTTGAACGGTTTTTGCAGCAGCTTGGTCGCCAACGCCGACAAACGTGGCTGCCAGCGCGCGGTGCCAAACGCCAGGTCCTGGGTGAAACCGCGATCACGGTCCTCGACCTTGTCCATCTGCGTAGGCAGCGAACTGTTGAGCGAGGCTTTTCCGTTCAGGACGGCAGCGAGTGCCTTGGCGGCGGCCAGACGTGGGTTCATTGAACGTCCACCGCTTGACCGAGCACAGTGCCGGTGGCGAATTTCTCACGGCGGCTGTTGAACAGGTCACTGAAGTTAAGCGCCTTGCCGCCGGGTAATTGCAGGCGAGTCAGGCACAAGGCCTGCTCGCCGCACGCGACGATCAGGCCTTCCTTGCTGGCGCCGAGGATTTCGCCTGGGGCGCCTTTGCCTTCAGCAAGGTTCGCGGCCAGCACTTTCAGGGCTTCGCCGTTCAAGGTGCTGTGGGTGATCGGCCACGGGTTGAAGGCACGGACCAGACGCTCCAGCTCAACCGCCGGGCGACTCCAGTCGATGCGTGCTTCGTCCTTGTTCAATTTGTGCGCATAAGTAGCGAGGCTGTCGTCCTGCACTTCGCCCTCCAGGGTTCCGGCGGCGAGGCCGGCAATCGCCTGGACCACGGCCGGCGGGCCCATTTCGGCCAGGCGATCATGCAGGCTGCCGCCGGTATCTGCGGCGCTGATCGGCGTGGTGACCTTGAGTAGCATCGGCCCGGTATCGAGGCCGGCTTCCATGCGCATCACGGTCACGCCGCTTTCGGCGTCCCCCGCTTCCACGGCGCGCTGGATCGGCGCCGCGCCACGCCAGCGTGGCAGCAGCGAGGCGTGACTGTTGATGCAACCCAGGCGCGGAATATCCAGCACCACTTGCGGCAGGATCAGGCCGTAGGCGACCACCACCATCAAGTCCGGCTTCAGCGCGGCCAGTTCAGCCTGAGCATCTTCGTTGCGCAAGGTGGGCGGTTGCAGCACCGGGATATTGTTCTCCAGAGCAAGCTGCTTGACCGGGCTCGGCATCAGTTTTTGCCCGCGACCGGCCGGACGATCCGGTTGGGTGTAGACCGCGACGATCTCGTAAGGGCTGTCGAGCAGGGCCTTGAGGTGTTCGGCGGCGAATTCGGGGGTGCCGGCAAAGACGATGCGCAGTGGCTCAGTCATGGGTGACGTCTCTTGAAAAGAAAAAGGCTTGCCGCAGCAAGCCTTTGAAGATGGGCATCAGGCGTTCTGGCGATGAAGCTTTTCCAGTTTCTTCTTGATGCGGTCGCGTTTGAGCGTGGACAGGTAATCAACGAACAATTTGCCGTTAAGGTGGTCGCATTCGTGCTGGATGCACACGGCGAGCAAATCTTCGGCGATCAGTTCGTAAGGCTGGCCGTCGCGGTCCAGCGCCTTGACCTTGACCCGTTGCGGGCGATCGACGTTTTCGTAGAAACCCGGCACAGACAGGCAGCCTTCTTGATACTGGCCCATCTCGTCGGTCAGCGGTTCGAACTCGGGGTTGATGAACACTCGTGGTTCGCTGCGGTCTTCGGAGAGGTCCATCACGACGATACGTTTGTGCACGTTGACCTGGGTAGCGGCGAGGCCGATGCCAGGCGCTTCATACATTGTTTCAAACATGTCGTCGACCAACTGACGCACTTCGTCGTCCACTACGGCCACTGGCTTGGCGATAGTGCGCAGACGCGGATCAGGGAATTCGAGGATGTTTAAAATGGCCATAAGCTTGATTAGTGCACGTGTGAAGTAAGGTCGGGTCGATGGCCTGACGGGTCCGAAGAAATGCAGGCTACCGTTGTAAAACGTAGTTCCCTTCTCTTGATAAGCAAGCTGGGAGCGAGCCTCTGACGGCTCTGGCGTTTCACGCGAATGCACATAATAAAGGGATTCACCGCATGAGGAAATCACTACTCGCCCTGCTGCTCCTGGCTTCGGCCGGTCTGGCGTACGGGCAAGTGCAACTTCGGGAAGATATTCCCACCATAAAGCTGTCACCTCAGGTGCGAAGCAGCCCGGTGACCGAGGCTATCCCTGGCATTGCGCTGAAATCGATCAACAGCTTTCTGCTAAGTAATCGCATCGTCGACAAGGCCGAGGATTTCGACAAAGCGCCTTATATCGTCGCTGGCAATGCCGAACGGGTGCTCAGCGGCGCGGGTGACCGCATCTTTGCCCGCGGCCATTTTGATCCGGCGCAACCGGCGTATGGCATCTTCCGCCAAGGCAAGGTCTACACCGATCCGCAGAGCAAGGAAATTCTTGGGATCAACGCCGACGACATCGGCGGCGGCGAGGTCGTGGCGATCGAAGGTGACGTCGCCACCTTGGAGTTGCAACGCACGACCCAGGAAGTCCGCCTCGGCGATCGCTTGTTCAGCGGTGAAGAGCACGCGATCAACTCGACCTTCACGCCTAGCGCACCGAGCCACGAAATCAGCGGTTTGATCATCGATGTGCCGCGTGGGGTCACGCAGATCGGCGAGTTGGACGTGGTTACGCTGAACAAGGGGCTGCGCGACGGCTTGGCCGAAGGCAATCTGCTGGCGGTGATGAAAACCGGCGAAACCGTACGGGACCGGATCACCGGTCAGCCGTTGAAAATTCCCGATGAGCGCGCCGGTCTGCTGATGGTTTTCCGTACCTACGACAAACTCAGTTATGGGCTGGTACTCAGCGCTTCGCGCTCGCTGTCGGTGATGGACAAGGTGCGAAATCCGTAAGAGTGCTTCACAAGTTACCAACAGAGTTATCCACAGCTTATTCCCTTTTGTACGGATGCTCATAACGATCAAGGATGATCCATGTCGCTGTCTGCCGTTACACCGGTCTCCCCCGCGGAACTGGAAGCTCGTTTACGTCTGCATCGTTTGCCGGAACTGGGTCCTGCACGGTTCAAGAAGCTGCTTGAAGCCTTTGGCTCGGCGTCCAAAGCGATCAGCGCACCGGCCGGTGCCTGGCGCGCGCTGGGTTTGCCACTGGCCTGTTCCGAGGCCAGGCGTAGCACTGGGATCCGTGACGGCGCCAGTCATGCATTGGCCTGGCTGGAGCATCCGGCCCAGCATTTACTGATGTGGGACCAACCGGACTACCCTGCCCTGCTGGCACAAATCAGCGATGCACCACCGCTGTTATTTGTTGCGGGCGATCCGGGCATTCTGGAAAAACCACAACTGGCGATGGTCGGCAGCCGCCGCGCGTCCCGACCGGGGATGGACACCGCTGCCGCGTTTTCCCGCAGCCTGGCGGGTGCCGGTTTTGTCATTACCAGCGGCCTGGCCCTGGGCATTGACGCTGCCGCGCACCAGGCCGCGCTCGACGTCGGCGGGCAAACGGTCGGTGTGCTCGGTACGGGGCTCGAGAAGTTTTATCCACAGCGAAACAGACGCCTGGCGGACGCCATGATCGCTTCGGGCAGCGCAGTGCTTTCGGAGTTTCCGCTGGATGCAGGCCCCAGCGCCGGCAACTTCCCCCGGCGCAACCGGATCATCAGTGGTTTGTCTCTCGGGGTGCTGGTGGTCGAAGCCAGTGTCGCCAGCGGATCATTGATCACCGCGAGGCTGGCGGCGGAACAGGGGCGCGAGGTGTTTGCGATGCCCGGGTCGATCCATCACCCCGGCGCCCGCGGCTGTCATCAGTTGATCCGGGACGGTGCGGTGCTGGTGGAAACCATCGAACATATCCTCGAAGCCTTGCGCGGCTGGCAACGACTGTCGTTATCCACAGAAACCTGCACTTCTGCACCGACTCACCCTCTGTTGAAGTTGCTGCATGCCGCACCTCACACCAGTGAAGCGCTGGCAGACGCAAGCGGCTGGGCCCTGCCGAAAGTGCTCGCGGCGTTGACGGAACTGGAAATGGATGGCCGCGCCGTGTGCGAAAGCGGGCGCTGGTTTGCGCGGGTGAGCTAGGTTTTATAAACAAGATCGGTAAACTGCGCAGAGCCTTAGTCTGGAGTGTTTTTCATGGTCAACAGTTGGCGTGTGCAACAAGCCGCGCAAGCAATTCGCGCCGGGGCGGTGATTGCCTACCCAACCGAAGCAGTCTGGGGCCTGGGTTGCGACCCTTGGGACGAGGAAGCGGTGGAGCGTCTGCTGCTGATCAAGGGCCGGTCTGTGGATAAGGGGCTGATTCTGGTCGCCGACAATATCCGTCAGTTCGATTTCCTTTTCGAAGACTTCCCTGAGTTGTGGATGGACCGCATGGCCAGCACCTGGCCGGGTCCGAACACCTGGTTGGTGCCGCACCAGAACCTGCTGCCGGAGTGGATTACCGGCGTGCATGAAACCGTGGCGCTGCGAGTCAGCGATCACCCACTGGTGCGGGACTTGTGTGCGCTGGTCGGGCCGCTGGTGTCGACGTCGGCCAACCCGCAGGGGCGCCCGGCGGCACGTACGCGGATTCGCGTCGAGCAGTACTTCCGTGGCCAGGTGGATCTGGTGCTGGGTGGCAATCTGGGCGGGCGCAAGAACCCGAGCGTGATTCGCGATCTGGCGACCGGCAAGGTTTTGCGCCCGGACTGATAGCGCATTGAGGCCATTCGCGAGCAAGCCCGCTCCCACATTTAATCTGTGTCGAACATAAATTCTGTGTTCACTGGAGATCTATTGTGGGAGCGGGCTTGCTCGCGAAGAGGCCCTAACAGTCAGCGAAAATCTCAGGGCAACAACACCACCGAGCCCGTCGTGCGCCGCGCCGACAACTCGGTCTGCGCCTTCGCCGCGTCAGCCAGTGGATAACGCTGGCTGATGTCCACGGTCAGCTTGCCGCCGATGATCATCTCGAACAGCTCGTCGGCCATGCGTTGCAGGTTCTCGGCGTTGTTCGCATAAGTGCCCAGGGTTGGCCGGGTCACGTACAGCGAGCCTTTCCCTGCCAGGATCCCCAGGTTCACACCGTCGACCGCGCCGGACGCATTGCCGAAACTCACCACCAGCCCACGCGGCGCGACACAGTCGAGTGAAGTCAGCCAGGTGTCCTTGCCAACGCCGTCGTACACCACCGGGACTTTTTTGCCATCGGTCAATTCCAGCACGCGCTGAGCGACGTTTTCGTGGCTGTAGTCGATGGTCGCCCAGGCACCGTTGGCCTTGGCCAGCGCGGCTTTCTCCGCCGAGCTGACGGTGCCGATCAACTTGACGCCCAAGGCTCTGGCCCATTGGCAGGCCAGGGAACCGACCCCACCGGCTGCGGCATGGAACAGGATGGTTTCGCCACCCTTGAGTTCATAAGTCTGACGCAGCAGGTACTGCACAGTCAGGCCCTTGAGCATCACGCCGGCGGCCTGTTCGAAGCTGATGGCGTCCGGCAGTTTCACCAGATTGGCCTCGGGCAAGACGTGAACATCGCTGTAGGCGCCCAGAGGGCCGCTGCCATAGGCCACGCGTTCGCCGATCTTGAAACGGGTCACGTCGCTGCCCACCGCCTCGACCACGCCTGCACCTTCTGAGCCGACACCCGACGGCAGGGACGGCGGCGGGTACAGGCCGCTGCGGTAATAGGTGTCGATGAAGTTCAGGCCGATGGCCTTGTTGGTCACGCGCACTTCCTTTGGACCTGGCTCGGCGGGTTGGTAATCCACATATTCGAGTACTTCGGGGCCGCCATGGGCGCGGAACTGGATACGCTTTGCCATCAGAACTCTCCATAGGTCGTTTTACCAAGCACCCTATCGGACTCCTAAGCTTGATCTTCGTCAACTGCGAAGGGGTAACTTGCGATGTTATGCTACGCGCCCATTTGCGCAGGCAGAGCTCCAACGGAGCGCCGCGTTGTTTTGCCCGATTCAAGGTGATGACATGACGACCCGCACCGAGGCCGTAAAAGCCTACCTGCTCGACCTGCAAGACCGTATTTGCGCCGCCCTGGAAGCCGAAGACGGTGGCACGCAATTCGTCGAAGACGCCTGGACCAGGCCGGCCGGCGGTGGCGGTCGCACCCGTGTGATTGAAAACGGCGCGGTGATTGAAAAGGGTGGCGTCAACTTTTCCCATGTCTTTGGCAGCGGTCTCCCGCCCTCCGCCAGCGCTCATCGACCGGAACTGGCGGGCCGTGGCTTCGAAGCCTTGGGCGTGTCGCTGGTGATTCACCCGCACAACCCCCATGTGCCGACTTCCCACGCCAACGTGCGCTTTTTCATCGCTGAAAAAGAAGGTGAAGAACCGGTCTGGTGGTTTGGTGGCGGCTTCGACCTGACCCCGTATTACGGCAACGAAGAAGACTGCATCCACTGGCACCGCGTCGCCGAGCAGGCCTGTGCGCCATTCGGCCCGGATGTTTACCCGCGTTACAAGGCCTGGTGCGATAGCTACTTCCACATCAAGCATCGTCACGAGCCGCGTGGCATCGGCGGGTTGTTTTTCGACGACCTGAACGAGTGGGACTTCGACACCAGTTTCGCCTTCATGCGCGCCATCGGCGACGCGTACATCGACGCTTATCTGCCGATCGTGCAGCGCCGCAAAAACGATGCGTTCACCGCCCAGCAGCGTGAGTTCCAGGAATTCCGCCGTGGCCGCTACGTTGAATTCAACCTGGTCTATGACCGCGGCACGCTGTTCGGCCTGCAATCGGGTGGGCGTACGGAGTCGATCTTGATGTCGCTGCCACCGCAAGTGCGCTGGGGTTACGACTGGAAGGCTACGCCTGGCAGCGAAGAAGCGCGCCTGACCGAGTACTTCCTGCAAGACCGCGATTGGTTGGCCGAAGCCTGAACGAGGAATACTGATGGACCGTTATGTCGTATTCGGTAATCCGATTGGCCACAGCAAGTCGCCGTTGATCCATCGCCTGTTCGCCGAGCAGACCGCGCAAAAGCTGGACTACAACACGCTGCTGGCGCCACTCGACGACTTTTCCACCTGTGCCCGGACGTTTTTCCTCGAGGGACGCGGCGCCAACGTAACGGTGCCATTCAAGGAAGAAGCCTATCGGCTGGCGAACAGCCTGACGGCGCGGGCGCAACGGGCGGGAGCGGTGAACACCCTGAGCAAACTGGCCGACGGCAGTCTGCTGGGCGACAACACCGACGGCGCCGGGTTGGTGCGCGACCTGACGGTCAACGCCGGGTTCAGCCTCAAGGGCAAACGCATCCTGCTGCTCGGTGCCGGCGGCGCGGTGCGCGGTGCTTTGGAGCCGTTGCTGGCCGAGCAGCCGGCATCGGTGATCATCGCCAACCGCACGGTGGAAAAGGCCGAGTTGCTGGCGGAACTGTTCTGCGATCTGGGGCCGGTCTCGGCCAGCGGCTACGACTGGTTGCAGGAGTCGGTGGACCTGATCATCAACGCGACGTCGGCGAGCCTGACCGGCGATGTGCCGCCGATTGCGCCCAGCCTGATCGAACCGGGCAAAACGGTGTGCTACGACATGATGTATGGCAAGGAACCGACTTCGTTCTGCCGCTGGGCCAGCGAACACGGGGCGGCGGTGGCGATGGATGGCTTGGGGATGCTGGCCGAGCAAGCGGCGGAGGCGTTCTTCCTGTGGCGCGGAGTGCGTCCGGAGACGGCGCCGGTGTTGGCTGAACTTCGCCGGCAGTTGGCCATATAACCTACTGTAGGAGCGAGCTTGCTCGCGAAAAACCTGAGGGCGCTGTTGGGCATCTGGTTTTGCGCGTAATCGTTCACGACCTTCGCGAGCTCGTTCGCTCCTACAGAGAGCGGTGTTTCAGTCTTCAAACCGGATCGGGCACTTCTCAGCCCCTTCCAGCTTCCTCAGCTCTTCCACCACCTGCGGCCGGGCTCGGCGCAAGGTCAGGCTGCGGTCCTGGCGAAGCAGCCGTCGCGCCTCCTGATGCAGCATTTCCACTCCTGAATAGTCGATGAAGTTGATCTGCTGCGCCTCGATCACCACGCGCGCGCCGTGCATGCGTTGCAGGCGCACTTGCAGGTAATGGCTGGCGCCGAAAAAGATCGAGCCGCCCACCCGCAGAATGTCTTCCTCGCCATCCCGCACATGCTGCACCCGTGGTTGCGATGTGCGCTTGAGGTAGAAAAAAAGCGAGGCCAACACGCCGGCGTAGATCGCGGTTTGCAATTCCAGCAGCAGCGTGGCGACGCAGGTCAGCGCCATGACCACGAATTCGGCGCGGCTGACCCGCAACAACGCGCGAATGCCGCGATGGTCCACCAGCCCCCAGGCGATCAACAGAATGCTGCCGGCCATGGCTGGAATCGGGATGTGCGCGATCAGGCTCGCGCCGAAGATCGCAAACAACGCGACCCACAATGCCGAAAAAATCCCCGCGAGTGGCGAACAGGCCCCCGCTTCATAGCTCAAGCCTGAGCGAGTGAAAGAGCCGGCTGACAGCGATCCGGAAAAAAACGCACCGACGATGTTCGACAGGCCCTGGGCGCGGACTTCCTGGTTGGCGTCGAGTAATTGCTGAGAGCGTGCGGAGATCGAGCGGGCAATCGACAGGCTGGTGACCAGCCCGAGCATGCCCACTGCCACGGCGCTGGGTAGCAGGCGCAGGATCAGATCGAGGTCCAGCGGCAACGGACTGAAGGGCGGCAGTTTGCCAGTGAAGGCGCTGACCAGTTGCACATGGCCGAACATTGATGGCCAGAGCCAAACCAGCAAACCGCCGAGAATCAGGGTGATCAAGAGCGTCGGCCAGCGTGGCAACCACAGCTTGAGGATCACGCCCACCACCACCGTCGCCAGCCCCAGCGCCAGCGAAGGTTTGTCCATTTCGCCGAGATGGCGCAACAACGTGATGAAACTGTCCAGCGCGGTGGCCTGGTTGGGCAAGTCCAGCCCCAGCAGGTTAGGCAATTGACCGATGGCAATCACCACGGCGGCACCCAGGGTGAAGCCGAGTACCACTGAGTGAGAGACGAAATTAACCAGGGCGCCAAACCGCAGCAAACCCAGCAGCCACTGAAAGAGGCCGGCAAGAAACGTCAGCAACAGGATCAACATGACGTAGTCCTGTGACGCTGGAACGGCCAGAGGACTGACGCTGGCGTACAGGACAATGGAAATGGCTGCCGTAGGACCGCAGATCAAATGCCACGAAGAACCCCACAGGCAAGCGATCAATACCGGGATGATTGCCGCGTACAGGCCGTATTCCGGAGGCAGGCCGGCAATCAGTGCGTAGGCAATGGATTGCGGCAACGCGAGGATCGCACCGCTGAGGCCAACGATCAGGTCACGACCGACACTGGCGCGGGTTTGCCGGGGTAGCCAGGTGAGGAAAGGGAAGAGTGAATGGCGGCTGGGCAGGGCCATGGGGCCTCTCGGGTGGGGTTTTTGCGCAAGGGTAGCAGGACATGACCTGTGGGAGCGGGCTTGCTCGCGAATGCGTAGTGTCAGTCGACATAAATGCCGGATCTGATGGCCCCTTCGCGAGCAAGCCCGCTCCCACATGGGTTCTAAAGCTTGGCTTTGACCGCCGGCAACGCATCCTTGCCATCCACGGTCTTCACCCCATCGAGCCACTTGTCCAGCACCGCCGGGTTGGCCTTGATCCACGCCTTTGCCGCGTCGGCATTGCTGACTTTCTTGTTCACCACCTCGGCCATGATGCTGTTCTCCATGTCCTGGGTGAAGCTCAGGTTGGTCAGCAGTTTGCCGACGTTCGGGCAGGCCTGTGCATAACCTTTGCGGGTCAGGGTATGCACGCTGCCGGTGTCACCGAAGTATTTCTCGCCACCCTTTAGATAGTGCATTTTCAGCTGCACGTTCATCGGGTGCGGGGTCCAGCCGAGGAAGGTCACGAATTTCTGTTTTTTCACTGCACGGGACACTTCCGCCAGCATTGCCTGCTCGCTGGACTCGACCAGTTTCCACTGGCCCATGTCGAAATCGTTTTTCTTGATGATTTCTTGCAGCGAGATATTAGCCGGGGCGCCGGAGCCGATGCCGTAGATCTTGTGGTCGAACTTGTCGGCATATTTGTTCAGGTCGGCAAAGTTATGCACACCCGCGTCCCACACGTAGTCCGGAACGGCGAGGGTGAATTCGGTGCCGTCGAGGTTCTTCGCCAGTTGCGTGACATCGCCGTTGGCGACGAACTTGTCATAGAAACCCTGCTGCGCCGGCATCCAGTTACCCAGGAACACATCGACCTGGCCATCCTTGAGCCCGCCAAAGGTGATCGGTACTGCGAGGGTGTCGACCTTGGCCTTGTAGCCCATGCCGTCCAGCAGAAACCCGGTGATGGCATTGGTCGCGGCGATGTCGCTCCAGCCCGGGTCGGCCATTTTCACGGTCTCGCAACTCTGATCGGCAAACGCCGATGCACTGCCCAGAGTCAGGAGCCCGACCGTCAGTACTGTGGATAACCTTTGCATGGACTTCCCCTTAACATTATTGGTTTTGGCAGGGTTGTGGATAACGTGCTTTACGTTCCAGATCGTCGAGGTCGATGTGGTTGCGCATGTACTGCTGACTGGCGTCTACCAGCGGCTGGTGATCCCAGCTCTTCAGCTTGCCGAGGGTCAGCGCCTCGGCCACGAAGCGCCGGCGACGCTGGCTGGCGAGCACCTGCTGGTGAATCGCCGGAATGTTCCATTTGGCCCGCGCTTCGGCGAGAAAATCGTCGAACAGCTGGCGATGTTGCGGTGAATGGCTGAGTTCCTCCAGTTCGCGAGGGTCATTCTGTACATCGAAGAGTAGGCAAGGGTCGTCTTCGCTGTAGATGAACTTGTAGGCACCGCGGCGGATCATCATCAACGGGCTGACGGTGCCTTCGGCCATGTATTCGCCGAACACTTCGTCGTGGCCACCCTGCCCTTGCAGGTGCGGGACCAGCGAGCGGCCGTCCAGCGGCAAGCCCGGTTCCAGCGAGCCGCCGGCCAGTTCGACGAAGGTCGGCAACAGGTCCGCCGTGGAAACACTGGCGCTGACCCGGCTGGCGCCGAATTGCCCCGGTGCGCTGATCAGCAACGGCACCCGTGCGGCCATTTCATACCAGTGCATTTTGTACCAGAGGCCGCGCTCGCCGAGCATGTCGCCGTGATCACCGGAAAACACGATGATGGTGTTCTCGATCAGCCCGGTATCCTCGAGGGTTTGCAGGAGTTTGCCGACGTTGCTGTCGATATAGCTGCATGCGCCGAAATAGGCACGGCGGGCATCGCGGATCTTATCCACAGGCAGCGGTTTGTCCCACAGGTCGTAGACCTTGAGCAGACGTTGCGAGTGCGGATCGAGGGCATGCGGGGCCGGGGTTGTAGGCAGCGGAATGTCGGCATCGTCGTACAAATCCCAGAAAGCCTTGGGAATGGTGTACGGATCGTGTGGGTGAGTCATCGAAACGGTCAGGCAGAACGGCTGGTCACCATCCTCGCGGATATGGTCGAACAGGTATTGCTGGGCCTTGAACACCACCTCTTCGTCAAAATCCAGCTGATTGGTGCGCACGCACGGGCCGGCTTGCAGCACCGACGACATGTTGTGATACCAGGTCGGGCGCACGTCCGGTTCATCCCAGTTCACCGCCCAGCCATAGTCAGCCGGATAGATGTCACTGGTCAGGCGTTCTTCGTAGCCATGCAGCTGGTCCGGGCCGCAGAAATGCATCTTGCCCGACAGGGCGGTGCGGTAGCCGAGGCGGCGCAGGTAGTGGGCGTAGGTCGGCACGTCGGCGGGGAAATCGGCGGCGTTGTCGTAGGCGCCGATCTTGCTCGGCAACTGGCCGCTGACCAGGGTGAAACGCGACGGCGCGCACAATGGGCTGTTGCAATAAGCCGAGTCGAACACCACGCCTTGTGCGGCGAGGCGGCTGAGATGAGGCAGTTTGATGGGCGATGGGCCGTAGAACGGCAACATTGGCGCGGCCATTTGATCGGCCATGATGAAAAGAATGTTCTTGCGCTTCATGTGATCGCGGCATTCCATAGTGGATGTTTATGCGAGAGTGCTGGCTTCGAGAATGAAACCCCAGCACCTTGCGGTAAAGCCCATGCACGGCAATGACTAGGATAAGTACAGCTTATGTATGACGCCCTTGGTGACCTGTCACTGGATCTGCTTCGCGCCTTCGAATCGGCGGCCCGTCAGCGCAGCTTTACCGCGGCGGCGGTTGAGCTGGGCACCACGCAACCGGCCATCAGCCAGCAGATCAAGCGCCTGGAAGAACAACTGGCGACACGCCTGTTCGACCGCATTTATCGTGGAATCGAACTGACTGAGGCTGGGCAGATTCTTTTCGAGCAGGTTCAGCTCGGATTGCAGAATATCGACGCAGGATTGAGCGCAATCAGCGCACAGCAACAGCATGAAGTGCTGCAGGTGGCCACGGATTTTGCCTTCGCCGCCTATTGGTTGATGCCGCGTCTGCACCGCTTTCACGCGGCCAATCCGCAGGTGGATGTCAGTCTGGTCACCAGTGAACGCAGCCATAACATGCTACGTACCGATATCGATGTGGCGGTACTGTTCGGCGACGGCCGCTTCAAACAGGGTGAGAGCCATTGGCTGTTCAGCGAAGAAGTGTTTCCGGTGTGCAGCCCGCAGTTGTTGAGCGAGCGTCCACTGCCCTTGCCGGCCCAGGCATTGCTGGAGTTTCCGTTGCTGCACCTGCGTGGGGAACACAGCAGTAACTGGTTCGACTGGAGTGGTGTGTTCCGCGAGCTGGGCATCACCTCGCCCCCGGCGCCCGGGCAGTTGCGCTTCGACAATTACACTTTGTTGATTCAGGCCGCGATTGGCGGCCAGGGCGTGGCTATTGGTTGGCGGCACCTTGTGGATAACTTGCTGGCGCAAGGGTTGTTGTGTCGACCGATCGGTGAAACGGTGATGTCGAGGCTGGGTTACTACGTGGTTCTGCCCCAGCGCAAACGACGTGGAGCATTGATCCAGCAGTTTGTGGATTGGTTGATGGCCGAACAGGCCAGCAGTGCGCAATCGCTCAACGGCCTGACGCTGCCGTCCATTGCGGTTTAGCTGTCGGTGGCGATGAAGTTGACGTGCTCTCGGATGTGCAGGTTCAAGTGCAATTCATCGGCAATGCCCACGGCAGTGCGGGCCAGCCGTCCGAGCGGTTCGGCCAGCCCCGGCTCGAGGTTGCCACCGATCTGGGCAAAATGTTCGATGGTCAGCCCCGCTACCCCGCGCGGTTCGTTAACCAGCGTCCACTTCAAAGGACTGCTTTGCAGTGCCTCGCGGATTTCCTCGGCGGCGTGACGTTGCAAGCTGTCCTCGGCTTCCGGATCGTCCAGCACGTCGAAATCACCCACCAGAAACAATCGGGCGATGTTTGCTGCCTGCATGCCATCGATCAGCGCATCCACTGCCAGCACCTGTTCGACCGGGCCGGGCACGATGGTTTTTTCCACGTGTTCGCTGTTGAACGGCAAACCTGGAGCGTCCAGTAAGCAGATGACCACGGAACTGCCGGCCACACTCTGCTTGACCCGTTGCGCGTCGAACAGGTCGCCAGTCTTGGTGCGCAGCCCCGGACGGGGTGTCAGCGCATTGAGGTCATCGAGAATCGCGATCACTTCATGCTGGCGCCGCAGCATTTCAGCCATCAGCGCACTGCCCAGGCTACTCATGGCACCATAAAGCACCACTTTCACGACGGGGGTTTCGGCATTTTTCATGGCTGGGCTTCCTGTTTTCCAGCGCCTATATGATGTTTGACCCGCAGGAACCGGCGAGGGTTCGAACAGTTTTCAGAGGGGTTCAGATGCAGCAGATCACGGGTTACCACGCCCACGTTTATTTCGATGCCAGCACGATCGGGCAGGCGCGGGCCTTGTGTGAACAGGCTGCGCAATTGTTTCCACTGAAAATGGGCCGTGTGCACGAGCGCCCGGTCGGCCCGCACCCGGACTGGAGCTGCCAGTTGGCGTTCGAGCCGCAGGTGCTGGGCGACGTGCTGCCGTGGCTGGCGCTCAACCGCAAGGGGCTGGTGGTGTTTCTGCACCCGGACACCGGCGACGATCTGCTCGACCACACCGAGCACGCGATCTGGATGGGCGCTATTCGTCCGCTGGACCTGACTGTTTTTTGATCAGAGTGTTTCTTCGGTCTCGCCCGGCAAATGTTCGTCCAGGTGCAGCCATGGCAAGCGGCTGTCGGTCCAGATGTGCCGCTCGGCCGGTGCTTGCTCGGGATGGTCGAGGGTGGCGATGGTCAGGTCGATGCTTTCCGGGCTCAGCTGCGTCACCAGCGCCGTTTGCGCCCCACAGTGGCCGCAGAAATATCGCGCGCAGGTCGATGAAGAATCGTACCGCGACGGTGTCCCGGCCAGCCATTGAAAGGCCGATGCCGGCACGGTGATCCAGGTGGTCACGATGCCGCCGCTGACCCGTCGGCAAATCGCGCAATGGCAGTGGGCGATATCGTGCAGCGGCCCGCTGAATTGATAGCGCAACTGCCCGCAGTGGCAGCCGCCGGTGTGAATTTTGTTCATGGCATTCCTCCTGATGCGTAGTTACCGACGAAGGCCGTAACTCGGTTCACCTCCCTGCCCCAGTCCGACGACCGGTTGTACTTCCGGTCAACGCTTTCATTCTCGAAAGCTGGCTGAAAGCTTCCCCGATTAGGATCGCCCCCACTGCCGGCAACAGACCGGTTGGCCAATGCCAGCGTTTTATCGCTCGCACAGCCCATTTAACAACAACAATGGTGATTCTGATGTCCTCTTCTACCCGCCGCTTCGCTGCAACTCCGCCCGTACGTCTCGTGCTTCCCGTTCTGCGCTGATCCCGCCCGATCCGCCCATTCCCTAGCCGCGCTACGCCTGGAGTATTCCCATGCTGACTTTCCTTGGCTTCGCCATGGTCATCACGTTCATGTTCCTGATCATGACCAAGCGCCTGTCCGCGCTGATCGCCCTGATCATCATTCCAATCATATTTGCCCTTTTCGGCGGTTTTTCGCCGAAGATAGGCCCGATGATGCTCGAGGGCATCACCAAGCTTGCGCCGACCGGCGTGATGCTGATGTTCGCTATCTTGTACTTCGCCCTGATGATCGACTCCGGCCTGTTCGACCCGGCCGTGCGCAAGATCCTCAAACTGGTCAAGGGCGACCCGCTGAAAGTTTCGGTCGGAACCGCCGTACTGGCGCTCGTCGTTTCCCTCGATGGTGACGGCGCGACCACTTACATGATCTGCGTGGCCGCCATGCTGCCGCTCTACAGCCGTATCGGCATGAGCCCGCGGATCATGGCCGGCCTGATCATCCTCGCCGGTGGCGTAATGAACATGACCCCGTGGGGTGGCCCTACCGCCCGTGCGGCCAGTGCGCTGCATGTGGATCCGTCCGACATCTTCGTACCGATGATTCCCGCGATGCTGGCCGGTGTGGTGGCGATCCTGGTCATTGCCTACTTCTACGGCAAGCGTGAACGTGCACGCCTGGGTGAACTGCACCTGGTGGGCGATGAAATCGACCACAGTGAAATCAGCGTTTCGCAGTTCCCGGATGCCCGTCGTCCGAAGCTGATCTGGTTCAACGGCGCCCTGACCCTGGCCCTGATGTGCACCCTGATCGCCGGCCTGCTGCCTTTGCCGGTACTGTTCATGGTGGCGTTCAGTATCGCCATGATCGTCAACTATCCTTGCCTGCAACAACAGAAGGATCGTGTCGCGGCTCACGCCGGTAGCGTGCTGGCGGTGGTCGGGTTGATCTTTGCGGCCGGTATCTTCACCGGTATCCTGACCGGCACCGGGATGGTCGACGCCATGTCGAAAAGCCTGTTGGCGGTGATTCCGGATTTCCTCGGCCCGTACCTGGCTGTGATCACGGCGCTGGTAAGCATGCCGTTCACTTTCTTCATGTCGAACGATGCATTTTATTACGGCGTGTTACCGGTACTTGCCGAGGCCGCCAGCCATTACGGTATAACCGCGGTGGAAATGGCACGTGCCTCGATCGTCGGTCAGCCCGTCCACCTGTTGAGCCCGCTGGTTCCATCGACCTACCTGTTGGTGGCCCTGGCCGGCATCGATTTCGGTGACCACCAGCGCTTCACTCTCAAGTGGGCAGTGCTGGTTTGTATCTGCATACTGATTGCTGCGCTGCTGTTGGGGACTTTCCCGGTGTTCAGCACTCTATAAGCCCAAGACTCACCACTTCGGGTCCAGGCTTCGCTGTTTGAAGCCCGGGCCCTTTGTGGTTTAACAATCGCTCAAAGGAATACACATGGAATGGCTGACCAACCCTGAAATCTGGGTTGCCTTCTTCACCCTGACCGCCCTGGAAATCGTCCTGGGCATCGATAACATCATCATGATTTCGATCCTGGTCAGCCGCATGCCCAAACACATGCAGGCGCGCACCCGGATTTTCGGTCTGGCGCTGGCCATGATCACGCGAATCCTGCTTCTGCTGTCGATCACCTGGGTCATGCGCCTGACGGCGGACCTGTTCGTAGTATTCGGCCAGGGTATTTCCGGACGCGATCTGATCCTGTTCTTCGGTGGTCTGTTCCTGCTGTGGAAAAGCTCGCAAGAGATGTACCACGCGCTGGAAGGTGAAGATGAAAGCAACGACGAACCTTCGGGCAAGGGCGGCAACTTCCTCTACACCATCGTCCAGATCGCGATCATCGACATCGTGTTCTCCCTGGACTCGGTGATCACCGCAGTCGGCATGGTCTCCCACGTACCGGTCATGGTCGCGGCGATCATTGTGGCGGTGCTGGTGATGATGTGGGCATCCGGCACCATCAGTGAGTTCATCGACAAGCACCCATCGCTGAAGATGCTGGCGTTGTCGTTCCTGTTGATCGTCGGTACGGTGCTGATTGCCGAATCCCTGGACGTGCACGTGCCAAAAGGCTACGTCTACTTCGCCATGGCGTTCTCGCTGGCGGTGGAAGCGATCAACATCAGGATGCGCACCGCCATCGCGAAAAAGAAAAAACAGCAGGATCCGGTAAAGCTGCGCAAGGACATTCCGGGCCAGTAACCCGGTAATACGCAACACCCTGTGGGAGCGGGCTTGCTCGCGAAAGCGGAGTGTCAGTCAACATCAATGTTGCCTGGTACACCGCTTTCGCGAGCAAGCCCGCTCCCACATTGTTTTTGGCTGATTGCATGAACGGGATTTCATGACAGTTTTGTTTCAATCCCTTCTTTGGCTATGCGATGCTGGCGCACAGACCGTTAGCCAACTACAGCTTAAGTACAGAACGTAGAACGTCGCGCGGTACCGTCAACTTGCTCCTTTGGGGCGCTACACCACAGGGGGTCTTTATGCTCACCCTGCTCAATTTACTTTCTGCCGTGGCCCTGCTGATCTGGGGCACGCACATCGTCCGAACCGGCATCCTGCGGGTCTACGGCACCAATCTGCGCCATGTCATTGGCCACAACATGTCCAAACGCTGGCTGGCTTTCGCCTCCGGGATCGCCGTGACAGCGATGGTCCAGAGCAGCAACGCCACCGCCATGCTCGTCACCTCCTTTGTCGGCCAGGGCCTGATGACGCTGACCCCGGCGCTGGCCACCATGCTTGGCGCGGACGTCGGTACGGCGCTGATGGCGCGGGTGCTGACGTTCGATCTGTCGTGGCTGTCGCCGTTGCTGATTTTTGTCGGGGTGATTTTCTTTCTGTCGCGCAAGCAGACCCGACTCGGGCAGATGGGTCGTGTCGCCATTGGCTTGGGGCTGATCATTCTGGCGCTGCAACTGATTGTCGAAGCGGCGCATCCGATTACCCACGCCAAAGGGGTGAAGGTGATTTTTGCCTCGCTCACCGGCGACATCCTGCTCGACGCCCTGGTCGGTGCGCTGTTCGCGATGATTTCTTATTCCAGCCTGGCCGCTGTGCTGCTGACCGCGACCCTGGCGGGTGCCAACGTGATCAGTCTGCCGGTGGCCATCGGGCTGGTGATCGGCGCCAATATCGGCAGCGGTGTACTCGCCTTCCTCAGCACCAGCATGCAGAACGCCGCCGGGCGCCAAGTGGCGCTTGGCAGCCTGCTGTACAAACTGATTGGTCTTTTATTGATCATTCCGGTGCTCGATCCGCTGGTGCACTGGCTCGATGGCCTGGATTTCAGCCCTCAGGAAATGGTCATTGGCTTTCACCTGCTCTACAACACCGTGCGCTGCCTGATCCTGCTGCCCAGCCTCGAACCGATGGCGAGGTTTTGTGCCTGGGTGCTGCCGGAGCGCCAGCAGGCCAACGGCACGGCCAAGCCCCGGCATCTTGACCCCACGGCATTGGTCACGCCCGGTTTGGCGCTGGCCAACGCAGCCCGGGAAACCCTGCGCATGGGCGACCTGATCGACAACATGCTCGAAGCCATGCTCGACGTGTTGCGCGGCAAACAGACCGCCGTCACCCAGGAAATCCGCCGCCTGACCGACGATGTGGAAGCGCTCTACAGTGCGATCAAGTTGTATCTGGCGCAAATGCCCCGGGAAGATCTCAGCGATCAGGACAGCCGGCGCTGGGCGGAAATCATCGAACTGGCGATCAACCTGAAACTCGCCAGCGACTTGATCGAACGCATGCTGCGCAAGATTCAGCAGCAGAAAACCTCGCAGCGCCGGTCGTTTTCCGAAGTCGGGCTGGACGAATTGACCGGGCTGCATGCGCAGTTGATTTCCAGCCTGCGGCTCGGGATGTCGGTGTTTCTCAGTGGCGACCCGGAAAGTGCCCGCCAGCTGGTGCGTGAAAAACGTCGTTTCCGCGCACAGGAACGGCGTCTGGCCCACGCTCATGTCAGCCGCTTGCAACGTAAAATCGTGCAAAGTATCGAAACCAGTTCGTTGCATCTGGAGCTGATCGCCGACATGAAGCGTCTGAATTCGCTGTTTTGCAGCAGTGCCTACGTGGTGCTGGAAACATCGGACACCGGTGCGCTGGTGGTCGACGATTTGAGCGACATCACTCATTCACCCTGAACATTCACAATTGCCTGAAGTCTGTAGAACTTACGCTAGTCGTATGGAAACCCGTTATGCGTTGTCTGTTGTTCGCCTGCCTGTTGCTTGGTTCATTCCCGTCATTTGCCCTGGATCGCTTCCAGGTCGAGGGCTACACCCTGCGCAATGGTTTGCAGTTGTTGCTCAAACCCGGCACCGACCGCGGGCATGTGGCGATCCGGCTGGTGGTCGGCGTTGGCCTGGACGATTTCAAATGCGAAGAAAAGGAGTTGCCGCATCTGCTGGAACACCTGCTGTTCAGCGGCATCGACGCCAGCGGCGAAGGTGGCCTGGAAGAACGCATGCAAGCTCTGGGCGGTGAGTGGAACGCGTTCACCAGCAATGCCGATACGACTTTCGTCATCGAAGCCCCTGCGAAAAACCAGCGCAAGGTGCTCGACCTGCTGCTGGCACTGCTGACCCAGACCCGTTTTGACGACAACGCCATCAACGCGGCCAAGCAAGTGGTCGAGCGTGAAGACGGCGGCCACTACTCGCACCTGCAGCGCTGGCTCGATCGTCAGGACCTCGGCCACACGGCCAGCAACCAACTGGCCGTGGAGCTGGGCCTCAAGTGCCCGGAGCGTGCGCAAGTCGATGACCTGACCCATGAGCAACTGGAGCGCGTGCGCAAGGACTGGTACGCGCCGAACAACATGACCCTGATCGTGGTCGGCGATCTCGACAAGTTGCTGCCGGCTTATCTGGAGCGGGCGTATGGCGCGCTGGAAGCGATCCCCCCTGGCGAGCATCCGCCGCTGCCGCAAATCCAGGCCAGCGCCGCCCATGAGCGCACCCTGGCCCGCGGTCTGGTCGGCAACGGCGCCAAGTTGCACTGGCTGGTGCCGGAGCCGGTACTGGAGGACCAACACGACGAAACCTTCGATTTGCTCAAGAACTATCTGGATTGGGCGCTCTATCGCCAGCTGCGCCTGGCTCACGGTTTGTCCTACGGCCCGTGGGCGGAACGCGAGGTGTTCGGCGGCGTGGGTTTCATGAGCCTCAATGCCGACCTGGAACGCGACGACGTGCTCGATGCCGAGCACGTGCTCGATGACTTGAAGGCCGGACTGCTCAAGGACGGCCTCAATGCCGACACCTTCAACCGCCTCAAGCAGGCCGCGATCGCCCGCCAGGCCTGGGCCGTACAAGGCAACAGCGCGTTGGCCGACTACTACTGGAGCGCCATTGGCAACTACGAAGATGGCCACTTCGCCAACCCGGCCCGGGAGCTGCAAGAAGTGACGCTGGAAGAAGCGAACAAGGCCGTGCGTGAATTGCTCCTGCAACCGGGGTATTTGCGGATCGAGAAGCCGTTGTTCAGTTATGACCAAGTGATGTGGGCGGTGGTCGGTGGGGTGGGTTTGATCGTGTTGATGCTGGTGGGCTGGCGTTTGCAGCGCAGGAAGTAACCATTCCATGTGACAACGGACTGAGAGGCCTTGCCGGTTCCCTGTGGAAGCGTGGTGTAACTGACCGTGAACCCTCGCCACAGCGCCGCACCAGCGGTACCCTGTCGAGGTTTTTTCCTACGACGACTGTGAAACCGCCGAATGCAAAACCTGACCCTTTTCGTACAGCGCATCCTCGAATTGATGAAGCGCTACCCTGGGGTCATTGCGCTCTGTGGGTTCATCTCCGGGGTTGGCAGTTTCATTCTGGTCGATCGCCAGCAAGGCCTGGCGAGCTGGATCACCACCATCATGCTGATCAGCTGGATCTGGCTGATGCTGGAAAACAGTCTGACAAAGCTGTTCACGCGCATCTTCAAGCGAGAAATCCCGGAACCCTTGCTGCGTTACGCAACGCAGATGATCCACCAGGAAAGCCTGTTCTTTGTCCTGCCGTTCTTCTTCATCACCACGACGTGGAACAGCGGCCAGTTGTTTTTCACCGGGCTGCTGGGCGTCGCGGCGCTGATTTCGATCATCGACCCGCTCTACTACAAATGGCTGGCTCCACGGCGCTGGGCGTTTCTGGCCTTGCACACCCTGACCCTGTTCGCCGCGCTGCTCACTGCGTTGCCGGTGATCATGCACCTGACCACCGCGCAAAGTTTCAAATGGGCACTGGGTATCTCGGTGCTGTTGTCGTTCCCGAGCCTGGCGTCGATCTTCCCGATTCGTACCCTGCGCAATGCGCTGGCGATCTTGAGTATCACCCTGGGCATCGGCGCCATTGGTTGGGCGCTGCGCTCGTGGGTGCCGCCGGCGACGCTGTGGATGACCGATGTGGCCATCAGCACGCAGATGCAAGACCGCACGCCTGGCGCCAGCCTCGACGAAGTCAGCGCCGAGCAGATTCGCAATGGCGGGCTCTACGCGTACACCGCGATCAACGCCCCGCGTGGCCTGGACGAGCGGATTTATCACGTCTGGAAATTCAACGGTAAAGAGGTCGACCGCATCCCCCTGGATATTCGTGGCGGGCGCAAGGAAGGTTACCGGGCCTGGACCCACAAGCAGAACTTCCCGGGCAACCCGGCCGGCAAATGGCAGGTTCGGGTGCTGACCGAAGATGGCCAGGTCATCGGCGTGCTGCGCTTCAAAGTCACGGACAGCACAGCGATCAAAGAAAAGTAATCCGGTTCGTGCTATTACGTAAAGCTGCGTAATCACTGAACAAGCACGGAGCTTATGATCAGCAGCACAATGGCCGGCAATGCCCGATTGGACACGTCGATTACCCCTGCGCGGTTGCGGGTGACGGGCGACTGGACGCTTGCCCATTACGCTGACCTCAAGCTGTTGAGCGAAAAACTCCACGGCCAGTACGACGCCAACACCCCCATCGACCTCAATGGACTGGGCGCCCTCGACACCGCCGGCGCCTCGCTGTTGGTCGAGCTGCTCGGCTCCGAGCGCCTCGGCCGCTCCGCCGAACATCCTGATTGCACACTCTCCGCTGCCGATCGTGCATTGCTGCAAACCGTCTACTGCTCGTTGACCGATTTCTGCGTACCGATCAAGGAACCGGAAGTCAGCGTTTCCATTCAGTTACTGACCCGCATTGGCCGCGCGGTGGACGCCGTCTGGCAGGACACCCTGCAACTGCTGGGTTTCGTCGGCCTGATCATCGAAACCATCGCCCGTGGCCTGTTCCGTCCCAAGCGCTGGCGCGTCACGCCGATGATCGCCCACATCGAACAGACCGGTCTCGACGCCGCCCCCATCGTTGCATTGCTGACTTTTCTGGTGGGCGCCGTGGTGGCGTTCCTCGGGTCGACGGTGCTGGCCACTTTCGGCGCCACTGTCTTTACCGTGGACCTGGTGGGGTTTGCCTTCCTGCGTGAATTCGGTGTGTTGCTGACCGCGATCCTGATGGCCGGGCGCACCGCCAGTGCGTTCACGGCGCAAATCGGTTCGATGAAGGCCAACGAGGAAATCGACGCCATCCGCACCTTGGGCCTCGATCCCGTGGAGTTGCTGGTGGTGCCGCGGGTCCTGGCGTTGCTGATCGCCCTGCCGATGCTGACCTTCCTGGCGATGCTGTCGGGGATTATCGGCGGTGCCGTGGTCTGCGCGGTGGCGCTGGATATCTCGCCGGCGATGTTCCTGTCGCTGCTGCAAACGGACATCGGCGTTCAGCACTTTCTGGTGGGGATCGTCAAAGCGCCGGTGTTCGCCTTCCTCATCGCCGCCATCGGTTGCCTGGAAGGCTTCAAGGTCAGTGGCAGCGCTGAGTCTGTGGGCGCACACACAACGTCGAGTGTGGTGCAGTCGATTTTCGTGGTGATCGTGATGGATGCGATAGCCGCGATGTTTTTCATGGAGATGGGATGGTGAGTCGTGTCCCCCGAGCGCCCTCCGAGGCGGTGATTGAAGTCCGTGGGCTGTGCAACCGCTTTGGCCGCCAGAGCGTGCACGAGAACCTCGACCTGGACTTGTACAAAGGTGAGATCCTCGCCGTGGTCGGCGGCTCCGGCAGCGGCAAGTCGGTGCTGTTGCGCAGCATTGTCGGGTTGCGCCAGCCCAGTGAAGGCGTGGTGAAAGTCTTCGGGAAAAACCTGCCGACCTTGTCCGAACACGAGCGTTCGCTGGTGGAGCGGCGATTCGGTGTGCTGTTCCAGAAAGGCGCGTTGTTCTCTTCGCTGACCGTGACCGAGAACGTCGCCCTGCCGCTGATCGAACACGCCGGCTTGAGCCGCAACGACGCTGAGCACCTGGCGGCGGTGAAAATGGCCCTGGCCGGGTTGCCGCTGTCGGCGGCAGAGAAATACCCCTCGTCGCTGTCCGGCGGCATGATCAAGCGTGCCGCACTGGCCCGAGCGTTGGCGCTGGACCCGGACATCCTGTTTCTCGACGAGCCCACCGCCGGTCTCGACCCGATCGGTGCCGCCGCGTTCGACCAATTGATCCTGACTCTGCGCGATGCTTTGGGCCTGAGTGTCTTTCTGGTGACCCACGACCTCGACACGCTCTACACCATCACCGACCGGGTGGCGGTGCTGGCGCAGAAAAAAGTGCTGGTGGCGGACGCCATCGACAAGGTCTCGGAAACCGACGATGCGTGGATTCACGAATACTTCCATGGCCCCCGCGGCCGCGCGGCATTGACAGCCGCCCAACAGCTCAAAGAGGTCTGACATGGAAACCCGAGCCCATCATGTATTGATCGGCCTGTTCACCGTGATTGTGGTGACGGCCGCGTTGCTGTTCGGCCTGTGGCTGGCCAAGTCCAGTGTCGACACCGAGTTCAAGGACTACGAAGTCGTGTTCAACGAGGCGGTCAGCGGCTTGTCCAAGGGCAGTTCGGTGCAGTACAGCGGGATCAAGGTCGGCGATGTGATCTTGCTGCGGCTGGACCCGAAAGACCCGCGTCGGGTGCTGGCGCGAATTCGCCTGGCCGGCGATACCCCGGTCAAGGAAGACACCCAGGCCAAACTGGCCCTGACCGGCGTCACCGGGACCTCGATCATTCAGCTCAGCGGCGGTACGCCACAGAGCCCGACGCTCAAGGGCAAGGACGGCAACCTGCCGACCATCGTCGCCTCGCCCTCGCCCATCGCCCGCCTGCTCAATGACAGCGAAAACCTGATGGCCGGGGTGACCACGCTGATGCATAACGTCAACCTGATGTTCTCCACGGAAAACATCGAGCGCATCAGCAACACCCTGGAGCACCTGGAGCAAACCACCGGGGCCATTGCCGAGCAGCGCGGCGATATCCGTCAGGCCATGCATCAGCTGGCCTCGGTGGGCAAGCAGGCCAACACCATGCTGGAGCAGACCACGGCGCTGATGCGCAATGCCAACGGACTGCTCAATGATCATGGCAAGGAGGCGCTAGGCAGCGCCGAGCAGGCGATGAAGTCGCTGCAGGAGAGCAGCGCCACCCTCAACAAATTGATCACCGCCAATCAGGACTCGCTCAACAGCGGCATGCAAGGTCTCAATGGCCTGGGCCCGGCCGTGCGTGAGATGCGCGAAACCCTGAGTTCGTTGCGCACCATTACCACACGCCTGGAAGCCAACCCCAGCGGTTACCTGCTGGGTAGTGAAAAGACCAAGGAATTCACGCCATGAAGCTGATTCGGATTGCCCTCCTCGCTGGCTTCACGCTGATCAGCTCGTGCTCGATACTGCCCAAGCCCGAGCCCTTCGAGGTCTATCGATTGCCGTCGGCCCAGAGCGCATCGGCCAGCCATGGCACGCCGCAGCGCTGGTCGCTGCGCCTGAGTAAATTCCAGTCCAGCGAAGCGTTGAACAGTCCGAACATTGCAGTGATTCCCCAGGGCGATGTGATCAGCCACTACAAGGGCTCACGCTGGAGCGACCCGGCGCCGGTGCTGGTGCGCAATCGCTTGCTGGAAGGTTTCCAGCATGATGGACGGGTGCCGCTGTTGAGCACCGATGACAGCATTTTCCAGACCGATCTTGAATTGGGCGGCAGCCTGCAGGCGTTCCAGACTGAATACCAGGGCACGAATGCCAACGTGGTCGTGCGTCTGGACGCATTGCTGGTGCGCAGTTATGACCAGCGCATCCTCGCCAGCCGCCGCTTTGAAGTGCGCCAGTCACTCAGCGATGTGCAGGTCCCGGCGGTGGTGGTCGGGTTCGGTCAGGCGAACGATCAGTTGACCACGCAGGTGGTGAGCTGGGCGGTTGAGCAAGGACAGAGGCTGGCGCCGCCGCCCAGACCTTGAAATCCTGCGCAATCCCCTGTGGGAGCGAGCTTGCTCGCGATGACTGAGGCACATTCACAATCAATGTGCCTGACACACCGCTATCGCGAGCAAGCTCGCTCCCACAGTTGATTTGTGTCGATCCTGTCAGCGCTGCAAAAACGCCTGATGCAACTCAGCCAGCGTTTCAAAGTGATACGCCGGCGCTTCGGCGCTCAACTCTTCATGGCTGCCGAACCCGTAACCCACCGCCGCCGCGTCCAGGCCATTGCTGCGCGCGCCGATCAGATCGTGCTTGCGGTCGCCGATCATCAAGGTGTTGGCCGGGTCCAGGTTTTCTTCGGCCATCAGGTGAGCGATCAGCTCGACCTTGTTGGTCCGGGTGCCGTCCAGTTCGCTGCCGTAAATCACCTTGAAGTGTTTGGCAAAGTCGAAATGCCGGGCGATTTCCCGGGCGAACACCCACGGTTTCGAGGTAGCGATGTATAGCTGCCGCCCTTGTCCGCTCAGGCTTTCCAGCAGCGGCGCGACACCATCGAATACGCGGTTTTCGTAAAGACCGGTGACCTTGAAGCGCTCGCGATAGAAATTCACAGCCTGCCAGGCCCTGGCTTCATCGAAGTCGTAGAACTGCATGAACGCCTGCAACAGCGGCGGGCCGATGAAGTGTTCGAGTTTCGCCAGGTCCGGCTCATCGATACCCAGTTTGCCCAAGGCGAACTGGATCGAACGGGTGATGCCCTCGCGCGGGTCGGTGAGGGTGCCATCGAGGTCGAACAAAACGGTTTGGTAATGCATGTCGAATCCTGAATAAGGGGGCCGGGTCAAAGCTGGTCGTAGCCTTCGGCCAGATGCAGGTCCTTGAGCTTCACGTAGTTCGCCGCGCTGTAGGTGAAAAAGGCGCGTTCCTTGTCAGTCAGCGGGCGGATCTGCTTCACCGGGCTGCCCACATACAGGAAGCCGCTTTGCAGATGCTTGCCCGGCGGCACCAGGCTGCCGGCACCGATGATCACATCATTGTCGACCACCGCGCCGTCCATGACGATGCTGCCCATGCCGATCAATACCCGGCTGCCTACCGAACAACCATGCAGCATGACCTTGTGGGCGATGGTCACGTCATCGCCGATCAGCAACGGATAGCCGTCCGGGTTGAACGGCCCGGCGTGGGTGATGTGCAACACGCAGCCATCCTGCACGCTGGTGCGCGCGCCGATGCGGATGCGGTGCATGTCGCCACGAATCACTGTCAGCGGCCAGACCGAGCTGTCTTCGCCAATTTCAACGTCGCCGATCACCACCGCCGAGCCATCGACAAAAGCGCCTTTACCCAGCAGCGGCGTGTGGTTCTGATACTTGCGAAGGTTCACGATAGGGTTTCTCTCTGTTGCTGATAGCTGCGGTGAACGTCGATTGTAATTAAGATGGCTGCATGTTTCTCCAGCCAAGGTATCAACCGTGAGCGTGAACAACCCTCTTTTGCAGTCCTATGACCTGCCGCCGTTCTCCGCCATCCGCGCTGAACACGTACAACCGGCCATTGAACAGATCCTGGCTGACAACCGTGCCGCCATCGTCGAGATCCTCAAGACCCAGGTGAAACAGCCAACGTGGGCTGGCCTGGTGCTGGCGATGGACGAACTCAATGACCGCCTGGGTGCCGCCTGGAGCCCGGTCAGCCACCTCAACGCCGTGTGCAACAGCGCCGAACTGCGTGAAGCCTACGAGTCGTGCCTGCCGGCCCTGAGCGCCTACTCCACCGAATTGGGTCAGAACCGCGAACTGTTCCAGGCTTTCGAAGCCCTGGCCAGCAGTCCGGAAGCTGCCGAATTCGACGTGGCGCAGAAAACTATCCTGGAACACTCCCTGCGTGACTTCCGTCTGTCGGGTATCGACTTGTCGGAAGCCGAACAGAAGCGTTACGCCGAAGTGCAGAGCAAGCTGTCCGAGTTGGGCAGCCGTTTCTCCAACCAGTTGCTCGATGCCACGCAGGCGTGGACCAAGCACATCACCGATGAAACCGCCCTCGCCGGCCTGACCGATTCGGCCAAGGCGCAAATGGCTGCCGCAGCTCAAGCCAAGGATCTGGATGGCTGGCTGATCACCCTGGAATTCCCGAGTTATTACGCGGTGATGACCTACGCCCAGGACCGCGCACTGCGTGAAGAAGTCTACGCCGCGTACTGCACCCGTGCGTCGGACCAGGGGCCGAATGCCGGCCAGAACGATAACAGCCCGGTCATGGAAGAAATCCTCGACCTGCGTCAGGAACTGGCCAAGCTGCTGGGGTTCAGTAGTTTCTCCGAGCTGAGCCTGGCGACCAAAATGGCAGAGTCCAGCGATCAGGTGCTGAGTTTCCTGCGCGACCTGGCCAAGCGCAGCAAGCCGTTCGCTGCCCAGGATCTGGAGCAGCTCAAGGCTTACGCCGCCGAACAAGGCTGCCCGGACCTGCAAAGCTGGGACAGCGGTTTTTACGGCGAAAAACTCCGTGAACAACGCTACAGCGTGGCCCAGGAAGCCCTGCGCGCCTACTTCCCGATCGACAAGGTGCTCAGTGGCCTGTTCGCCATCGTCCAGCGCCTGTACGGCATCGAGATTGCCGAGCTCAAAGGCTTCGACACCTGGCACCCGGATGTCCGCCTGTTTGAAATCAAGGAAAACGGCCAGCATGTCGGTCGCTTCTTCTTTGATCTCTACGCCCGCGCCAACAAGCGTGGAGGTGCGTGGATGGATGGCGCACGCGACCGTCGTCGCACCGCTGGCGGTGTATTGCAAAGCCCGGTGGCCAACCTGGTGTGCAACTTCACCCCGGCCGACAGCGGCAAGCCTGCGCTGCTGACCCATGACGAAGTCACCACCCTGTTCCACGAGTTTGGTCACGGCCTGCATCACCTGCTGACCCGCGTCGAGCATGCTGGCGTGTCCGGCATCAACGGCGTGGCCTGGGATGCGGTCGAGCTGCCGAGCCAGTTCATGGAAAACTGGTGCTGGGAGCCGGAAGGCCTGGCGCTGATTTCCGGTCATTATGAATCCGGCGAGCCGCTGCCTCAGGATCTGCTCGGGAAAATGCTCGCGGCGAAAAACTTCCAGTCCGGCCTGATGATGGTTCGCCAACTGGAGTTCTCGCTGTTCGACTTCGAACTGCACGCCACCCACGGTGACGGCCGTAGCGTGCTGCAAGTGCTCGAAGGCGTGCGCGACGAGGTTTCGGTGATGCGTCCACCGGCTTACAACCGCTTCCCCAACAGCTTTGCGCACATCTTCGCTGGCGGTTACGCCGCGGGTTACTACAGCTACAAATGGGCTGAAGTGCTGTCCGCCGATGCGTTTTCGAAGTTCGAAGAAGAAGGCGTGCTCAACGCCGACACCGGTCGCGCCTTCCGCGAAGCAATCCTGGCCCGTGGCGGTTCCCAGGAACCGATGGTGCTGTTCGTCGACTTCCGTGGTCGTGAGCCATCAATTGACGCACTCTTGCGCCACAGCGGCCTGAGTGAGGACGCGGCAGCATGAGTGAGGGACCTGTGATTACGAAAAAGCGCTTTATCGCCGGGGCGGTCTGCCCGGCATGCAGCGAGCCGGACAAATTGATGATGTGGAATGAAGACCAGGTCCCGCACCGCGAGTGCGTGGCCTGCGGTTACTCCGACACACTCAATGAGCAAGGGCTGTCGGTGCCCAAGGAGTTGGGTACGCGGGTTAATACCAGCGCACTCAAACCTGCCGACACCAAGGTTCAGGCGGTTCAGTTCTTCCCGAATCCGAAACTGAAGAAAAAGCCTGACGAACAAAACTGAGTGAAAAAAGCCCCCGTTGCGCAATACAGCGGGGGCTTTTTTATTCGATGTGAGCGGACTTGAACCAGCTCTTCATTGAACACGCGGCGAACGGGCTGGTGCTGCAATCGCCATTGGCCAGGGCCGTGCGCAGTTTTTCCACGTCGGCCTGCATCATGTAGCGAATGCCGTCCTTGAAGTGGGTGCTGTCGCCAAAGTCGCCCTGGGTCATTTCGTTCAGGGCCTCCTCCTTGGTCCAGCCCTGGATGACAACCCGGTACATGGCTGCCATCAGGCCGGTACGGTCGGAACCGTGTTTGCAATGCATCAACACCGGGCCTTTGGCTTCGGCAGCCTTGATGGCACGCAAGGCCTTGAGCACATCGGCGTCATCCACATGGTTGGTGCGATAAGGCAGTTGTACTTGCGTGATTCCTGGCGTGGACAACCAACTGGAGTCCGCTTCAGGCAAGAAGTTGATTACCGTCCCGACCTTGAGTTTCTCCAGCAGCGGCACTGCCCCGTTGTCCGGCAAGGCACTGCGATAGAGGGTTGGCGACATTTGAAAGAGGTTGTATTGCTTCTCGACCGGTTGGGCCCAGTCTGCCGGACGCTGCATCACACTGTCGTCAGCAAGTGCCGATGTCAGGTTAACGAGTGCGACCAGCGACAGGCATATTGCAGATAAAAAACGTGGTAAAGGCATGCTTGAGCGACCGTTCAGAAAGGGACGGGAAGATGGTGGCAAGGATCAGTCATGCACGGTCAAAGGCCTGTGAGCGGACCGTCAAAGAATCGTGAAGTCCGCGCTCAGGTTACAGTTTCAGTTTGATGAATGCTTTGAGCAACTCGTTCAGTGCGGTCCCATAGTCAAACACCTGTCCAGTTTCAGGGTTGCGCTCACTACCTTTAAAAGGCGAGCCGGAATCCGCAGATTTGGTCTCGTACACACCGAGGCTATACAGTTGGTGATCCTCTTCATCAATGTCGAATACCTCAACATCTACTCGACGCTCGGGTGGTTCAGCGGGAAGACGATAAAGATACGCTATGCCCTCTGGAGCAATTATTTGTTGATGATAAAAAGCGAGTGCAAGTTGTGTAAGGGCGGCAATGTCCTTTTCGTCGATGCTATTGTCTGGAATCACATTGATATCGGACCATGGATCAAAATCGAGCGTTGAAGTCTTGCCGTCGTCTTTTATATGGAGTGTCATGGAGGGAGCGCTTGCGAGAACATCAGCGAACTGCTCCATTGTTTTGTTCGGATACTCGCCTGCCCTTATTAGCCTGATAACTACCTGCACATCTTCCGGCGTTTCTATTTGTTGTAGATAAGCACCGGTTTTTATGGGTGTGGACATTTTTTATCCTCGTGGATGTCTGGAATGCATGCGGGAGCCCGCATGCATTCGGCATAGCGCTTTCCAGTGATTGGAAAGTCAGGGCTCAGGGATTGACGATACTGGCATAAGCCTTTGCCAGCGCCTGTAACTTGGCTTTGTCGTCGGCACTGATGTTTCCGTCTCCATCGACATCCTTGCCAACGAACCTGATGCTGAACGATTTACCCTTGTCTTTGGAAACAGCAGTGTAAAACTCCGAGTCGACCAGATTTTCAATTTGAACATTATTTTCCGCATCCCAACTTAACTCTTTTCGAGCCAGTTGTAGCGAAACTAGTGTGTTGGGCTCCGAAGGACTCGGTTGCATGAGTTGCAGAAAGATGCCGCGCTGATTAAAGAAAGACATAAATAAATCCTTTTATTTGATCGCTGAAGAGGATGTTGCTTGTCTGGCTGAATATACGGGTGGGTATTGGATCTAACCACTGACTATATGTTTCCTCAGTTTTCTCATAATTGATGAACAAGTAAGCTCATGACGCCCTGTCGTCAGATGAAGGGCTGAGCGGTACTGGCCGATTCGCAGCAGGTCGGATACTGTATGAATATACAGATAAAGGAGTCCGCCGATGGTTAGTCCTCTGCCTCCCCGCGGCCGCGGCACCGCAACCAACCCGCACAACCGCTTTGCCCCCAACCATTCAGTGGCTGAGGACGACGGCTGGTATCAGGAAGTGCCGCTCACCCAAGGCACCGAGGTGAGCATCGAAAGGGCAAAAACCATCATTACCCGTAACACTTCACCGGACTTGCCCTTCGATCGCTCGATCAATCCCTACCGCGGCTGCGAGCACGGCTGCATCTATTGCTACGCACGTCCCAGTCACGCCTATTGGGACATGTCGCCGGGGCTGGATTTCGAGACAAAACTGATTGCCAAGACCAACGCCGTGGATGTGCTGGAGGAGCAGCTCTCCAAACGTGGCTATCAATGTGCGCCGATCAACCTCGGCTCCAACACCGACCCCTATCAGCCGATTGAGCGTGAATACAAGATCACCCGGCAAACCCTCGAAGTACTCCTGCGTTACCGGCACCCGGTGACCATCGTCACCAAGGGATCGCTGATTCTTCGCGACCTGGACGTGCTGACCGAGCTCGCCAGCCAGAGACTGGTGGCGGTAATGATCAGCCTGACCACCCTGGACGACGAACTCAAGCGCATCCTCGAACCCCGCGCGGCGGCGCCCAAGGCCCGGTTGCGGGCGATCAAGGTCATGCGCGATGCAGGCATTCCGGTGGGCGTGCTGTGTTCACCGATGATCCCGATGATCAACGACAGCGAACTCGAAAGCCTGCTCATCGAGGCCCATGCGGTCGGGGCGCAAAGTGCTGCTTACATGATGTTGCGCCTGCCGCTGGAAGTGGCGCCGCTGTTCGAAGAATGGCTGGGTGCCCACTATCCGCAACGGGCGGCGCATGTGCTGAGCCTGATTCGTCAGAGCCGTGGTGGTGAACTCTACGACAGCCGCTTTGGTGCTCGAATGCGCGGCGAAGGCCCCTTCGCCGACCTGCTGGCACAGCGCTTTGCCAAAACCATCAAGCGCCTAGGGCTCAATCGCCGGGAAGGCTTTGACCTGGACTGCAATGCCTTTTGTCCGCCCGGTCGCCAAATGTCGTTGATTTGAGGACAATTGGCCTATGGTTGAGTACTGAAGAGCGCGCTCAGGCCTTAGGCTGGTCACGTTTTTTTTGACCTGGAACACGCGTCCTAGAGCGTTTTATTCAGTTTCAATTAAGATTCGGCCGCTACCTTGTTCATCGAGTGACTGATGGGTCGAAATGCTTGACCTGGATGTTTTTTAACCAGCCACTGGCTTCACACCGGACCACACGGGAAGATTCCCTGACTTCGCCAATGAGGATGAATCATGAGTGACAAGGATAAACAGCCGTTGGCTGCGTCGGCTTCAGCCCAACCCGAGGCGGAAACCGCCGATGCAGCGTTGCAGCACATCGTTGACGGCTTTTTGCATTTTCATCATGAGGTCTTTCCCCAGCAGGAAGAGCTCTTCAAGAAACTCGCCACGGCCCAGCGGCCACGAGCGATGTTCATTGCCTGCGCCGATTCGCGCATCGTTCCCGAGTTGATCACCCAGAGCTCCCCCGGCGACCTGTTCGTGACCCGTAACGTCGGCAACGTCGTGCCGCCTTACGGGCAAATGAACGGTGGTGTTTCCACGGCCATCGAGTACGCCGTACTGGCTCTGGGGGTGCATCACATCATCATTTGCGGGCATTCCGACTGCGGCGCCATGCGCGCGGTGCTCAACCCGGACAGTCTGGAAAAAATGCCCACGGTCAAAGCCTGGCTGCGTCATGCCGAAGTGGCCAAAACCATGGTGCAGGAGAACTGCAACTGCTCTAGCGAAAGCGAAAGCATGCACATCCTTACCGAAGAGAACGTGATCGCTCAATTGCAGCATCTGCGCACCCATCCGTCGGTGGCCTCGCGCATGGCCAACGGTCAGTTATTTATTCACGGCTGGGTCTACAACATCGAAACCAGCGAAATCAAAGCGTACGACGCCGATCAAGGCTGTTTCCTGCCGCTCAATGGCAGCCTGCCAATTCCCGTGGCGACGCCCAAAGCGCGCTTCTAAACCCTCCTAAATCGTTGTGTGGTTCAGCTGAGGCTGCCGTTCAGGCAGCCTGGTTTTGCCATGCCTGAAGAAAACTTCGGGAGACTCACCATGCGTGCTGCTCGACTCAAAGCTGTTCTGCCACGGGAGCTGCTGGCTTCGGTGGTTGTTTTTCTGGTCGCCCTGCCCCTGTGCATGGGCATCGCGATTGCCTCGGGGCTGCCGCCGGCCAAAGGTCTGATCACCGGCATCATAGGTGGTCTGGTGGTCGGCTGGTTGGCTGGCTCGCCGCTACAAGTCAGCGGCCCGGCGGCGGGCCTGGCCGTTCTGGTATTCGAACTGGTCCGCCAGCACGGCATCGCCATGCTTGGGCCCATACTGTTGCTGGCAGGTTTTCTGCAACTGGTGGCTGGCCGTTTGAAGCTGGGTTGCTGGTTTCGGGTGACGGCGCCTGCGGTGGTGTACGGCATGCTGGCCGGGATTGGCGTGCTGATTGTTCTGTCCCAGGTGCATGTGATGCTGGATGCCGTGCCCAAGCCCTCGGGTCTGGATAACCTGGCGGCCTTCCCGGCGGCGCTGGCTCAGGCGTTGCCCTCGTTTGGCTGGCAAGCCGGTTTGCTCGGTTTGTCGACGATCGCCGTCATGTGGCTGTGGGAGAAATTCCGTCCGAAATCCCTGCGCTTCGTTCCTGGCGCGCTACTCGGCGTCGGTCTGGCCACGCTTGCCAGCCTGGTGCTGGCGTTGCAGGTCAAACGGGTCGAGGTTCCGGCCAACCTGACGGAGGCCATCGACTGGCTGAAGCCAGCGGATCTGCTCAACCTGGCTGATCCGACCTTGCTGATCGCGGCGTTTGCCGTGGCCTTCATCGCCAGCGCTGAAACCTTGCTCTCAGCCGCCGCGGTTGATCGCATGCACAGTGGTCAGCGCTCGGACTTCGACCGGGAATTGTCGGCGCAAGGTATCGGTAACATGCTGTGTGGCCTGCTAGGGGCGTTGCCGATGACCGGCGTTATCGTGCGCAGCTCGGCGAACGTTCAGGCCGGAGCAACCACGCGGTTTTCGACCATTTTCCACGGCCTGTGGTTGTTGGCGTTCGTGCTGTTGCTGTCCAGCGTGCTGCAAAGCATTCCGGTGGCGAGCCTGGCGGGCGTGCTGGTGTACACCGGTTTCAAACTGGTGGATCTCAAGGTCTTCCGTGGTTTGGGCCGGTATGGCCGGGCGCCGATGTTCACCTATGCGGCAACTGCGCTCGCCATCGTTTTCACGGACCTGCTGACCGGCGTGTTGATTGGCTTCGGCCTGACGCTGGTGAAACTGGCGCTGAAAGCCTCGCGGTTGAAAATCAGCCTGATCGACCTGCCCCGGGAAGGGGAAATGGAATTGCGTCTGGCAGGCGCGGCGACCTTCCTCAAAGTGCCGGCGCTGACCCAGGTGCTGGGTAGTATTCCACCAGGCGCGACGGTGCATGTGCCGCTCAATAATCTGAGCTACATCGATCACTCGTGTCTGGAGTTGCTGGAGGAATGGGGTCGGGCGAATGCGGCCAAGGGTTCGAAGCTGATGATTGAATCGCGGGGGTTGAAGCGCAGACTTGAGGGGCGGGTGCGGACGAATACTGGCGTCGGCGCGGCCGGGTAGATAACAGTGCGGGAGCGGGCTTGCTCGCGAAGGCGGTGGATCAGCCAACACATATGTTGGATGTGAAACCGCATTCGCGAGCAAGCCCGCTCCCACAGGGGATTGTGTTTACCGATGGATCAAGCCGCCGGCTGATCCAGTTCCAGGCCTACGCCCAAGCGGCGGGACATGCACGGCCAGCGTTTCCACGCGGCGCCGGTGTCCGGGCTGTTGAGCTTTTCACGGTAGGCTTCCACCGACTCCAGTGCGAAGCTTTCGTCGTTGAGCATCTCGTCGATGGCGTGATGCACCACTTCGTCCAGTTGGTTGGCGAACGACTCACCGATCAATTGGTGAGCAATCAGGTTGGCGACAGTCATGTCCAAGGGGATCAGTGGCTGGCCGAAATGCTTGATGTACAGGTCATTGACCTCTTCGACAAACCGGTGCGCCAGATAGGCCTCATCCAGCAGGCTGTCGAGCCCGACATGGCCGGCCATGATGGCTGGCGGCTGGAGGAAGTACTGCTCGGCGATTGCCAGCACCGGTTTGATCTGTGACTCAATGCCCGCTTCCCTGGCGACTTCATTGGCTGCATCCAGCAGATCGGGCACTTCTTCGATGTAGGCGGCGACAAATCGCGTCAGTACGCCGTTGGTATCGGTCTCCGGCAATTGGATCGCCGGGTGCAGATGAGGCAGTTTACTTGCCAGCTGACGCGTCAGCAGACCGGTCTCGGCTTCGTGTTGTTGGGCTTTTTGGATCTGCTCGCGCAATGCGGCGGTGTTCATGAAAACTCCAGGAAACAAGGCAATGAAATAGGGAAGACATAACTTAGCTGGCTTACGAAAAATGCTAAGACGCATTTGTCATAATTATTTCATCCTTGAGACGGCCCCGTTATATCGATTAGCCACCACTCGTCTGCATCCTTCTCCATTCGTACCCTGCAAAGCAAGTTAATGCTGTTTCAGACGATTTACGCCTTCGCATTGCGAGGTCAGAGGTGCTGTCTATACTCGGGTTGGAATGGAGTTAGCTGATGACGCCCGACTGCATGTGCAGCAAGGCCCGGTGCTCAAGTTCGTAGTCTGATGCAGCCGCTCCCTTGCCGCAGGTGAAAGCCGGCGGGATAACAAGAACGATAAGGGGAACCCGCAATGATGCGACATCCACATGTCTGGATGGGCCTCCTGTTGTGGTCGATTTTCAGTCAGGCGCAAGCGGCCTGGACTGTGAATATGGCGCCTGGAGCGACTGAAATCAGTCACGCAGTATTCGACCTGCACATGATCATTTTCTGGATCTGTGTGGTGATCGGCATCATCGTTTTTGGTGCCATGTTCTGGTCGATGATTCTCCACCGCCGCTCGACCGGGCAGGTGGCCGCCAAATTTCATGAAAGCACCACCGTCGAAATCCTCTGGACCATCGTGCCCTTCCTGATCCTGGTGGCCATGGCGATTCCCGCTACCGCAACCCTGATCAAGATGTACGACGCCAGCGAGCCGGAAATCGATATCCAGATCACCGGCTACCAGTGGAAGTGGCACTACAAATACCTGGGCCAGGACGTCGAGTTCTTCAGCAACCTGACCACCCCCCAGGATCAGATCCACAACAAGGAAGCCAAGGGCGAGCATTACCTGCTCGAAGTCGACAAGCCATTGGTGCTGCCGGTCGGCGCCAAAGTGCGCTTCCTTGTGACCTCCGCCGACGTGATCCACTCCTGGTGGGTGCCGGCTTTCGCGGTCAAGCGCGATGCGATTCCCGGGTTCGTCAATGAAGCCTGGACCCGTATCGACAAGCCCGGCATCTACCGTGGCCAGTGCGCCGAGTTGTGCGGCAAGGATCACGGCTTCATGCCGACCGTGGTCGAGGTCAAGGAAAAGGCCGATTACGAAAAATGGCTGGCCGATCGCAAGACCGAGGCCGCGCAGCTCAAAGAGCTGACCAGCAAGGAATGGACGCTCGACGAGCTCAAAGAGCGCGGCGACAAGGTCTATCACACCACCTGCGTGGCCTGTCACCAGGCCGAAGGCCAGGGTCTGCCGCCGATGTTCCCGGCACTCAAGGGCTCGAAAATCGCCACCGGACCGAAAGACGCTCACCTGAGCATTGTCTTCCACGGCAAGCCTGGCACTTCCATGGCCGCATTCGGCAAGCAACTCTCGGAAGTCGATATCGCGGCGGTCGTGACCTATGAACGTAACGCCTGGGGCAACAACAAGGGCGACATGGTCACGCCTAAAGAAGTGCTGGAGCTGAAACAGGCGGAAAGCAAATGACCCGGTCTATTGCGCACTTAAGGAACCGGTCGGGGCTACGTACCCCGGCCTGCCCAGCCCATCTGTTTGCAGGAGACAGAACATGACTGCTGTAATCGATGAACATGTTCATACCGCCACCGACCACGCCCACGGCCCCGCCAAAGGCCTGATGCGCTGGGTGCTGACCACCAACCACAAGGACATCGGTACGCTGTACCTGTGGTTTGCATTCTCCATGTTCCTGCTTGGCGGTTCGTTCGCGATGGTGATTCGCGCCGAGCTGTTCCAGCCGGGGCTGCAGATCGTCCAGCCGGAATTCTTCAACCAGATGACCACCATGCACGGCCTGGTGATGGTCTTCGGTGCGGTGATGCCGGCCTTCGTCGGCCTCGCCAACTGGATGATCCCGCTGATGATCGGCGCGCCGGACATGGCCCTGCCGCGCATGAACAACTTCAGCTTCTGGCTGTTGCCGGCGGCGTTCCTGATGCTGGTGTCGACCCTGTTCACTCCGGGTGGCGGGCCGAACTTCGGCTGGACGTTCTATGCGCCGCTGTCGACCACCTACGCGCCGGAAAGCGTGACCTTCTTCATCTTCGCCATCCACTTGATGGGGATCAGTTCGATCATGGGCGCGATCAACGTGATCGCCACCATCCTCAACCTGCGCGCCCCCGGCATGACGCTGATGAAAATGCCACTGTTCGTCTGGACCTGGCTGATCACCGCGTTCCTGTTGATCGCGGTGATGCCGGTACTGGCGGGTTGCGTGACCATGATGCTGATGGACATCCACTTCGGCACCAGTTTCTTCAGTGCCGCCGGCGGCGGAGACCCGGTGCTGTTCCAGCATGTGTTCTGGTTCTTCGGTCACCCCGAGGTGTACATCATGATCTTGCCGGCCTTCGGTGCCGTCAGTTCGATCATTCCGGCGTTTTCGCGCAAGCCACTGTTCGGCTACACCTCGATGGTCTACGCCACGGCGAGTATCGCGTTCCTGTCGTTCATCGTCTGGGCGCACCACATGTTCGTGGTCGGCATTCCGCTGGTGGGCGAGTTGTTCTTCATGTACGCCACGCTGCTGATTGCGGTGCCAACGGGCGTGAAGGTGTTCAACTGGGCCAGCACCATGTGGCAAGGCTCGCTGACTTTCGAGACGCCGATGCTGTTTGCCGTGGCGTTCGTGATCCTGTTCACCATCGGTGGTTTCTCCGGGTTGATGCTGGCCATCGCTCCGGCGGACTTCCAGTACCAGGACACCTACTTCGTGGTCGCGCACTTCCACTATGTGCTGGTGCCGGGGGCGATCTTCGGGATCTTCGCCTCGGCCTACTACTGGCTGCCGAAATGGACCGGCCACATGTACGACGAAACCCTGGGCAAGCTGCATTTCTGGCTGTCGTTCATCGGCATGAACCTGGCCTTCTTCCCGATGCACTTTGTTGGACTGGCGGGCATGCCGCGACGGATTCCGGACTACAACCTGCAGTTCGCCGACTTCAACATGGTGTCGTCGATCGGCGCATTCATGTTTGGCGCCACGCAGATCTTCTTCCTGTTCATCGTGATCAAGACCATTCGCGGCGGCCCGCCGGCACCGGCCAAACCGTGGGATGGGGCTGAAGGCCTGGAGTGGAGCATTCCGTCACCGGCGCCGTATCACACCTTCACCACGCCGCCGGAAGTGAAATGAAACGCCTCGGTCCTGTGGGAGCTGGCTTGCCTGCGATGCATGCGACGCGGTGTGTCAGGCAGGCCGCTATCGCGGGCAAGCCCGCTCCAACAGGGTTCTGCGTGGAGGGCTTGGCCCATGGCTGACTCGATTTCGTTGAAGAAACTGGTCACGCGCCTGCTGACCGTGGTGGTGGCAATGTTTGTCTTCGGCTTTGCGCTGGTGCCGATCTACGACGTGATGTGCAAGGCCTTCGGCATTAATGGCAAGACCGGCGGGCAGTACGAGGGTGAGCAAACGGTCGACACCTCGCGCCAGGTGCGCGTGCAGTTTCTGTCGACCAACACCGCCGACATGCCGTGGGACTTTTACCCAAAGCATGACGAATTGACCGCGAACCCGGGGGCGGTGAACGAAATGATATTCATCGCCCACAACCCCACCGATAAACCGATGAGCGCCCAAGCCGTGCCGAGCATCGCGCCCAGCAACGCGGCGGCGTACTTCCACAAGACCGAATGTTTCTGCTTTACCCAGCAAGTGCTGCAGCCCGGTCAACGGATCGAGATGCCGGTGCGTTTCATCGTTGACCGTGACATGCCCAAGGATGTGAAGCACCTGACGCTGTCTTACACGCTGTTCGATATCACCGCCCGACATCCACCGGTAGCTGTAAACACTGGCGGCTGAGCGTGCCCGATAAGGAGAACAATAAATGGCAACTCATGAACATTATTACGTCCCGGCCCAGAGCAAATGGCCGATCATCGCCACGGTCGGCATGTTCGTCACGGTGTTTGGCCTGGCCACCTGGTTCAATGATCTGAAAGCAGCGCGTCCGGAATCCCACGGCCCGCTGATCTTTTTCGTCGGTGGCCTGTTGCTGGCCTACATGCTGTTCGGCTGGTTCGGCACGGTGATCAAGGAAAGTCGCGGCGGCTTGTACAGCGCACAGATGGATCGCTCGTTCCGCTGGGGCATGAGCTGGTTCATTTTCTCGGAAGTGATGTTCTTCATCGCCTTTTTTGGCGCGCTGTTTTATGTCCGTCACATCTCCGGGCCGGCGCTCGGTGGTGAAGGTGCCAAAGGCATCGCGCACATGCTGTGGCCGAACTTCCAGTTCACCTGGCCGCTGCTGAGCAACCCCGACTCGAAACTGTTTCCGCCGCCCAAGGAAGTCATCAGCCCCTGGGGTCTGCCATTGCTCAATACCGTGTTGCTGGTGAGTTCCAGCGTGACCGTGACCATTGCCCACCACGCTTTGAAAAAGGGCCATCGCGGCGCACTGAAACTCTGGCTGGCGCTCACCGTAGTGTTGGGCTGTGCGTTCCTCACCTTCCAGGCCGAAGAGTACATGCACGCATACCGCGAGCTGGGTCTGACCCTGGGTTCGGGCATCTACGGCGCGACATTCTTCATGCTCACCGGATTCCACGGCGCCCATGTGACCATCGGCACCATCATCCTGTTCGTGATGCTGATGCGGATCATGCGCGGGCACTTCGACAGCGAGCACCAGTTCGGCTTCGAAGCGGCGAGCTGGTACTGGCACTTCGTGGATGTGGTGTGGATCGGGCTGTTCGTTTTCGTCTATGTGCTTTAAAGCGGCTTGTAGGAGCGAGCTTGCTCGCTCCTACAGCTACCACGGGACATTGGAAACCAGTTGGCCGCTGAAAAAACCCCAGGCGATCAGGCCGAGGGTAAGGGCGGCCAGCGTCACTCGCACACTCAAGGCAATGACGAGGCGGTTTGAGCGGCTGTCGTCCTTGACCAGAAAAAACAGGCCGCTGAACAGGCTGACAACCGTGGCAATCAGCATCAGGACGATGGCTGCTTTGAGCATGGTGAGACTCCAGGGGGACAAGCGATGCACTTGAGTATAGCTATCGCGATGACCGACTTTCTGGCGATGCCATGAAGCGCTTTCGGCCGGGTATCGTGCCAACGTTGGTGGTCGCGCTGTTGCTGCCGCTACTGGTGTCCCTGGGGTTCTGGCAATTGAGTCGGGGCGCGGAGAAAGGCGCGCTGCTGCAAACCTACGCCGAACGCCGGGCCGCCGAGCCGATGGCCAGTACCGAACTGCAACACACGACAGACCCGGCCTTCCGTCGGGTTCACCTGTACGGCCAGTTCGATGCCGAACACAGCCTGCTGCTGGATAACAGTCAACGCAACGGCAAGGTCGGCGTCGAGCTGTTGCAACCCTTTCACGATCTGGCCTCCGGGCTTTGGCTGCTGGTCAATCGCGGCTGGTTGCCTTGGCCGGAGCGTCGCACACCACCGCAATTCAAGACACCTGCCGAAGCAGTCAGCCTCGACGCGTGGGTCTACGTCTCCCCCGGGGCGACGTTCCAATTGCACGCAGATCCCACAACATTGACATGGCCGAAGCTGATTACGGCCGTTGAGCCAGAAAAGCTCTGGACAGCATTGAGCCGCGAAGGCTTTGCCTACGAACTGCGCGCCGAAACCGGCCCCGCCATCTATCAGGCCGACTGGCCAGTAGTCGCCATGGGCCCGGAAAAACACATCGCTTATGCCGTGCAGTGGTTCGCCATGGCGATCGCCCTGTTCGGTCTTTATCTCTATCTCGGCTGGCACAACGCAAAGGAGAAACACCATGGGAGCGGCCATGAATCCACCCAGCATGTCTGAGGCGAAACCTTCGGTGAACCGGCGCAAGGGCCGTATGCAATTGCTGCTGATCCTGCTCGGGGTGATCGGTCCGATGATCCTCGCCACAGGCATGTACAAGCTGAACTTCTGGGTGCCCGAGGGCCGCAGTTATCACGGCGAACTGATCGGCAACGGCCAGACCCGCGCGGACATCGGTGTGCAGGCCCAGGAAGCTCGCTGGCAGATACTGGTGACGGCGCCCAAGGAATGCGCGGTGGACTGCCAGCAACTGGTGTATCTGGCGCGGCAAGTCCAGATCGGCCTCGGCCGTGATGCGTCCCGCGCCAGCCATGCATTGGCCGCCGCGCAGACGCTGAACAGCGATTACGAGACTAAACTTCAACGCGAGTACCCGCAGTTGCAACGCTATTCACTGGATTTGCCTGCCTACACTAAAGGCGCTCAGAGCAATGACGCGCCGCACCTGTGGATCATCGACCCCCACGGCAATCTGGTGCTGCGCTACGACCCGTCGGTGAAGGGCAAGGACCTGCTCAACGATCTGCGCCACCTGCTGAAACTGTCGAACATCGGATAAGGGCATCGTCATGGCCAAGCCTGGATTTCGCCTCGCGCTGTTTGCCACCTTGCTGGCACTGATTGTGGTGTTGCTCGGCGCCTACACCCGCCTGACCCACGCCGGCCTCGGCTGCCCGGACTGGCCCGGCTGCTACGGCTTCATCAGCGTGCCGAAAAGCGAAGCCCAGCTGGCCCATGCCGAATTGCATTTCCCGGACGCTCCGGTCGAGGCCCACAAGGGCTGGAACGAGATGCTCCACCGCTACTTCGCCGGCACGCTGGGGCTATTGATCGCGGTGTTGGCCGGTCGTTCGTGGGTGCATCGCCGCCATCCCGGGCAACCGGTGAAGCTGCCGTTGTTTCTGTTGGCGGTGGTTTTTGGCCAGGCCGCGTTTGGCATGTGGACGGTAACGCTCAAGCTCTGGCCGCAGGTGGTCACCGGGCATTTGCTGGGCGGCTTCGCGACCTTGAGCCTGTTGTTTCTGCTGACCTTGCGCCTGTCCGGCGTACTGCCGGCGCTGACCGTGCCACGACGTTTGCAACACTGGGCGACGGCGGGGCTGTTGCTGGTGATCGGGCAAATCGCCCTCGGCGGCTGGGTCAGTTCCAATTACGCCGCCGTGGCCTGCATCGACTTTCCGACCTGCCACGGCCAGTGGTTGCCAGCGGCGGACTTCGCCAACGGCTTTCACCTGACCCAGCACATCGGCCCGAACTACCTCGGCGGGCAACTGGACAGCGACGCCCGTACGGCGATTCACCTGACCCACCGCATCGGCGCGTTACTGGTCACACTGGTATTGCTCGGTCTGGCCTGGCAACTGAAAGCGGTCGGCATGACGCGCCTGGCAGGCCTGGTGCTGATCGCCCTTGGCGCACAAATCACCCTGGGCATCAGCAACGTGCTGTTCCATCTGCCGCTGCCGGTGGCCGTCGCACATAACGCGGGCGGCGCGGCGCTGTTGCTGACCATGGTGCTGGTCAATTACCACGCCCGAACCAGTCTGGTCCGGGTCAAGCAAGCGCGCTGGCACTTCAGCCCGCGTAAACACTCAGCCGGGCCCATAACAATAAAAGGAGAGATGCCATGGCGATTCTGATCGGCGAACGTCCCAGTCAGGCGATCTGGCGTGACTACCTGGAACTGACCAAACCCAAAGTCGTGGTGCTGATGCTCATCACTTCGCTGGTGGGGATGTTCCTTGCGACCCGTGCCGGAGTGCCGTGGACGGTGCTGATTTTCGGCAACCTGGGCATCGCCCTGTGTGCCGGTGGCGCAGCGGCGGTCAATCATGTGGTGGACCGGCGCATCGACGCGGTGATGGCGCGCACCCACAAACGGCCGCTCGCCGAAGGCCGGGTTTCGCCGACCGCCGCGCTGACGTTCGCGCTGGTATTGGCGGTCCTCGGACAAGCCATGCTGCTGGCGTTCACCAACCCGCTGACTGCATGGCTGACCCTCGCCTCGTTGCTCGGCTACGCGGTGGTCTACACCGGATTCCTCAAGCGCGCGACCCCACAGAACATCGTCATCGGGGGGCTGGCCGGTGCCGCGCCGCCATTGCTCGGCTGGACGGCCGCCACCGGTCACGTCAGCGCCGAGCCACTGCTGCTGGTGCTGATCATCTTCGCCTGGACCCCGCCGCACTTCTGGGCGCTGGCGATCCACCGCAAGGAGGAATACGCCAAGGCCGATATCCCGATGCTGCCGGTCACCCATGGCGAGCACTACACCAAGATTCACATCCTGCTTTATACCTTCGCATTGCTTGCCGTCAGCCTGATGCCTTATGTGATCCACATGAGCGGCACGCTCTACCTGGTCTGCGCGCTCGGGCTGGGCGCGCGGTTTCTGCAATGGGCCGTGGTGCTGTACCGTGGCACTCGGCCGCACGCGGCGATCAACACGTTCAAGTACTCTATTTACTACTTGTTCCTGCTGTTTATCGCCCTGCTCGTAGACCACTACTTACTGTTGAACCTATGACTCGAACCCAGAAAACCGTCTTCATACTCGTCGCCCTGGTCGCACTGATCCTGGGCCTGACCGTCAACAAGGTATTGTCCGGGAAAAACCAGGGCGATCCGACGGCGCTGATCGACGCCGGCATCATCTTGCTGCCGCAGAGCCGTAATCTGCCGGACGTGACGATGACCAATCAGGACGGCCAGCCGGTCGCGATCAATGAATTGAAAGGCAAGTGGAGCCTGCTGTTCTTCGGCTACACCTTCTGCCCGGACATCTGCCCGACCACCCTCGCCCAGTTGCGGCAGATCAAGAGCGAGTTGCCGCCCGAGGCTGTGGATAAATTGCAGATCGTGCTGGTCAGCGTCGATCCGAACCGCGATACACCCAAGCAACTGAAGCAGTACCTGGGCTACTTCGACTCGCAGTTCATTGGCCTGACCCCGGCGTCGACTGATGAGCTGCAAACGATCGCCAACGCGGTGAGCATTCCGTTTATTCCGGCGGACACCAGCAAGCCGAACTACACCGTTGACCACAGCGGCAACCTCGCTGTGATCGGGCCGGACGGTACCCAGCGCGGGTTTATTCGGGCGCCGTTGAACAATGCGAAGCTGGTGGCGCAGTTGCCGGTGATGCTCAAGCGCAACTGAAAACACCACCAAACCCTGTGGGAGCGGGCTTGCTCGCGAAAGCGGTGGTTCAGCCGACATTGATAGTGGCTGACACACCGCCTTCGCGAGCAAGCCCGCTCCCACAGGGGTCTATGTTTCAAGGTACAAAAAAGGGGACGCACTTGGCGTCCCCTGTTTCGTTGCAGCAGTCGATCAGAACGCCGGCACCACCGCGCCTTTGTACTTCTCGAGAATGAAGGCCTTCACTTCCGGGCTGTGCAGGGCAGCCACCAGTTTCTTCATCGCTTCGCTGTCCTTGTCATCCGGACGAGCCACCAGAATGTTCACGTAAGGCGAGTCGCTGCCTTCGATGAACAGCGCGTCCTTGGCCGGATCGAGCTTGGCTTCCAGCGCGTAGTTGGTGTTGATCAGCGCCAGGTCGACCTGGGTCAGCACGCGCGGGATGGTCGCGGCTTCCAGTTCGCGGATTTTCAGGTCCTTGGTGTTCTCGGTGATGTCCTTCACGGTCGACAGGATGTTGTTCGAATCCTTCAACTTGATCAGGCCCGCCTTGGCCATCAGCAACAGTGCACGGCCGCCATTGGTGGCATCGTTCGGGATGACCACGGTGGCACCGCCAGGCAGTTCGGCAATGGTCTTGTACTTGCTGGAGTAAGCGCCCAGGGGCTCCAGGTGCACGCCGGCCACGGAAACCAGGTGGGTGCCCTTGGCCTTGTTGAACTCATCCAGGTACGGCTGGTGCTGGAAGAAGTTGGCGTTCAGGCGCTTTTCCGCGACCTGCACGTTCGGCTGGATGTAGTCGGTGAATACCTTGACCTTCAGGTCCACGCCTTCTTTGGCCAGGGCCGGCTTCACGAATTCGAGGATCTCGGCGTGTGGCACCGGAGTGGCCGCGACGGTCAGGGTCTCGGCCGCGTGGGCCGAGAATGCGGCAACAGCAGCGAAGGCGACGAGTAGTTTTTTCATTCAGCTAACTCCTTGTGCGGCACCGTTTCCGGCGCCTGCCAGCGTATGGCCGGCTCATGTCTTGTCTTATTTACGGGAGAAATGCACAACCAGTTTGTCGCCGACGGTTTGCAGCACCTGGACCAATACCAGCAGCAATACCACCGTCACGACCATCACATCGGTCTGGAAACGCTGGTAACCGAAACGGATCGCCAGGTCACCCAGACCACCGGCGCCCACGACACCGGCCATCGCCGTGTAGGAAACCAGTGTAATGGCTGTCACCGTAATCGCCGCGAAGATGCCCGGACGCGCCTCCGGCAGCAAGGCGTTGGTGATGATCTGTCGCGTGGTCGCCCCCATGGCCTGGGTCGCTTCGATAATGCCGCGATCCACTTCACGCAGGGCGGTTTCCACCAGGCGCGCGAAGAATGGCGTGGCACCCACCACCAGCGGCGGGATCGCACCGGCGACACCGAGAGACGTGCCGGTGATCAGCACGGTGAACGGAATCATCACGATCAACAGGATGATGAACGGCAGCGAACGCAGAATGTTCACCACCAGCGACAACATCGCGTAGACGCCTTTGGCTTCCAGCAACTGGCGCGGGCTGCACAGGAACAGCAGCACGCCCAGCGGCAAACCGAGCAGCACGGTGAACAACAGCGAACCGCCGAGCATCAGCAGGGTGTCGCCGGTGGCCAGCCAGATTTCGAACCAGTCGATATTGGCGAAGAAACTTGTCAGGGCTTCCATTAGCGCAGCACCTCCATGTGGACGTCGGCTGCGGTGAAGCGGGCAAAGGCCGCTTCCATGTCACCGCCGGTCACGGCCAGGGTCAGTTGCCCGTAAGGGATGTCTTTGATGCGGTCGATACGACCGGCCAGGATGCTGTAGTCCACACCGGTTTCCCGGGCGACAGTGCCCAGCAGCGGCGCGTAGGTCGCTTCGCCCTGGAAGGTCAGACGCAGGATGCGCCCCGGCACGTGAGCGAAGTCGTCACGCTGTTCGCTTTCGTCGATCTGCTCGTCTTCCTGCACGAAGCGCTTGGTGGTCGGGTGTTTCGGATGCAGGAACACCTCGGCCACCGAGCCTTGCTCGACGATCACGCCGGCGTCCATCACGGCTACCTGGTCGCAGACCCGGCGGATCACGTCCATCTCGTGGGTGATCAAGACGATGGTCAGTTTCAGCTCGCGATTGATCTCGGCCAGCAATTGCAAGACCGATGCAGTGGTTTGCGGGTCGAGAGCGCTGGTGGCTTCGTCGCACAGCAGGATTTTTGGCTTGGTCGCCAGGGCGCGGGCAATGCCGACACGCTGCTTTTGCCCACCGGACAATTGCGCTGGGTACTTTTTCGCATGGTCGGACAAACCGACCCGCGCCAGCAACTCGGCCACGCGCGCATCGATCTCGCTGCGCGACAGCTCGCCGGCCAGGGTCAGTGGCAGCGCGACGTTGTCAGCGACAGTCTTGGAGGCCAGCAGGTTGAAGTGCTGGAAAATCATCCCGACCTGTTGACGAAAGCGGCGCAGACCATTGGCGTCGAGAGCGGTGACTTCTTCACCGTCGACGATGATCTTGCCGCCACTGGCGTTTTCCAGGCGATTGATCAGACGCAGCAGGGTACTTTTTCCTGCGCCGGAATGACCGATCAAGCCGTAAACCTGCCCGTTCTCAATCGTTAGATTGGTCGGATGCAGGGCGGGGATTTCCTTACCGGCGACGCGGTAGGTTTTATGGACGTTTTGAAACTCGATCACGTAGCGAACCTTGTGGGGCGCGTTAGAAAAGGATCAGCGGTTAGCCGGGCGCGCATTTTAGCCTGTCCGTATAGAGGTTCTTAGCATTTATTTCGCATTTGTCCTGTCATTTGGCAATAACGCGATCAAAGGTCAGAAAAAAGGAACGGCTGAAGAAGCTCGCCCAAGGCCGAAGGCAATTTCGACCTGGTGGGCAGCATCGGGTTTGGGGCAGGGAGGCGAAGGTCAAGCGATTCCGGCCTGAGAGTTTTACTGCCAGATAGGACGCCTTCGCGGGCAAGCCCGCTCCCACATGGGGCCTGCGGCGGTCACAGATCCAATGTGGGAGCGGGCTTGCTCGCGAAGCTTTTTAAGGTTTACGAGGCGTTAGAACCATCTGCGCCGGAACACTGCGCAAAATCTGCCGCTCCAGCTTCAGATCAAACTCAGGATCGAGTTTCTTCACCCGTTTGGTCAACAAGTTAGCCAGCCAAGGGTAATCGTTGGTGCGTGGAGCCTGAATGCTCACGTCGCACTGAAAATTCACCACATCGGCGGCGATGGCATCCAGTTGGCGACGCAGTTTGCCCATATCGTTGATATTCAGCACAACCGTGGTGCTTTCAGCCGTCAGGTCGACAACCTTGGCTTTTGGCTTGGCTTCGGCAGCCTTGAGGGCGGCTTCGGCTTTTTCCAGCTCAGCCTTGCGCGCCTGGGCAATCGAGCCGTTGACTCCGCCGGTCAGTGCCGGAGCCTTGGGCATCAACGCGCGGGCACGGCTCAGGGCGGTCGCGGCGGCATCCACATCACCCTTTTGCAGCACGCTCTGGCTGCGGCGCAGATAGGCTTCGGCCAGTTGCCGCTGGTATTGCTCAAGGGACGCATCGTTGGGCGATGCGGCCTGCAAGGCTGCCAATTGGTCTTCGGCGATGGCCAGTTCATCGCTGGCGATGTTTTGTTCCAGCTGTACGATGGCCGTGGCCCGCGCATCGGCGGCCTCGGTGGCCGCCGGTGGCGTGCTTTGGCAGGCGCCCAGCAGCAAAGAAAATGCGACAAGGAGCAGATAACGGGAGGCGAACGACTTCATTCCTGCGACTCTCTATTTGCGCAAAAAACGAGCAAGTCTACACCCCTCGACGGGGCAGAACAAAACTCAGCAGAAATAGCGCGGCGGCCGTCACCACAATCGACGGGCCGGCCGGGGTGTCCTTGAACCAGGACAGCGCCAGTCCGCCACACACGGCGAGTATGCCCAGCAGGCTCGCGCCCAGTGCCATCTGCTCCGGCGAGCGGGCGTGACGTTGTGCCGCAGCCGCCGGGATGATCAGCAACGAAGTGATCAGCAATACGCCAACGATTTTCATCGCCACGGCAATCACTACGGCGATCAACAGCATCAGGGCCAGGCGCAATCCCGCCACCGGCAGGCCTTCGACCCTGGCCAGTTCTTCGTGCACCGTGATTGCCAGCAATGGGCGCCACAACGCAACCAGCAAGAGCAGTACCGCAGCGCTACCGCCAAGGATCCAGGCCAGATCGCTCGGGCTGATCGCCAGCAGGTCGCCGAACAGATAAGCCATCAGGTCGATCCGCACTTCGTGCATGAAGCTTAGTACCACCAGACCTAGAGAGAGCGTGCTGGGTGCGAGAATCCCCAAAAGCGTGTCGGATGCCAGCGGCTGGCGTTGTTGCAAAGTCACCAACATCACCGCCAACAGCAAGCAGCCTACGGTCACGGCAACGGTCGGACTGACATCCAGCAGGAAGCCCAAGGCCACCCCGAGCAATGCCGCGTGGGACAGGGTGTCGCCGAAATAGGCCATGCGCCGCCAGACCACGAAAGACCCCAGCGGGCCTGCGACGACGGCCAGAGCCAGGCCTGCAAGCAGGGCGTAGAGCAGAAAATCAGCCATGCTTGCAGCTATCTCCGTGAACATGGGGTTGGCCCGACGCGGGCGCCTTGACCACCGAGCCATGCAAGTCGTGGGCGTGGTCGTGGTGGTGGTGATAAATCGCCAGGCTTTGTGCGTTCTTTCCGAACAGCTCGACGAAAGCCGGATCGCCGCTGACCTGCTCGGGATGACCGGAACAGCAGACGTGACGATTGAGGCAAACCACCTGGTCCGTGGTGCTCATCACCAGGTGCAAATCGTGGGAGACCATCAGCACGCCGCAACCATGACGGTCACGCAGGCGGGTGATCAGGCTGTACAGCTCGGCCTGGCCGGCCACGTCGACACCCTGTACCGGTTCGTCGAGTACCAGCAGTTCCGGTTCGCGCAACAAGGCCCGGGCCAGCAACACGCGCTGCATTTCGCCACCGGAAACGCTTTGCACCGGGCTGTCGATCACCTGTTCGGCGCCCACTTCCTTGAGTGCCGCCAAGGCCATCGCACGGTCCACGCCCGGTACCAGGCGCAAGAAACGCAGGACTGACAGCGGGAGAGTCGGATCGACATGAAGCTTTTGCGGCATGTAACCGACCCGCAGTTTCGGCTTGCGCCAGACGCTGCCGCTGTCCGGTTTCAACAGGCCGAGCACGGCACGTACCAGGGTGGTTTTGCCAGCGCCGTTGGGGCCGATCAGGGTAACGATCTGCCCCGGCTCGACGCTCAGCTCGATGTTGTCCAGCACTGGTTGCCCGGCGAACGTGACCGCAACCTGCTCAAGACGGATCAGTGCGTTGCTCATCAAGCCCCCTGGCAACCGGAGCAGAGACCGACCACTTCAACGGTCTGGCCTTCGACGACAAACCCGACATCCCTGGCGCTGGCGATGATCGCGTCGCTGATGGATTTTTGCTCAAGTTCGATTGCGGCGTGGCATACACGGCAGATCAGGAACTGACCCTGGTGAGCATGTTCCGGGTGATTGCAGCCGATGAAGGCGTTGAGCGAGGAAATCCGATGGACCAAGCCGTTTTCCAGCAGGAAATCCAGCGCACGGTACACCGTCGGCGGCGCGGCGCGGCGACCGTCCTGCTCGCTGAGGACCGCGAGAATGTCGTAGGCACCCAGCGGCTTGTGGCTTTGCCACACCAGTTCCAGCACTCGCCGGCGCAGCGCGGTCAGGCGCAGGCCTTGACGTGCGCACAGGGCATCGGCCTCGGACAAAGCGCTGTGAACGCAATGTGAGTGGTCGTGGGGACGGCTGGCGATCGGTGTTTTTAGCATGAGCGGCGACGACGTTTGTGAGAGACGTTATTATGTTACCCGTTCTCGCCTCTTCGAGTGGTCATCGTGTCCCGACTTTTTTCTGTTTTTGTCGCATTTATCGCAAGTTTTCTGCTGATCGGTTCGGCGCAGGCCGAGGTCAAGGTCCTGACCAGTATCAAGCCTCTGCAATTGATCGCCGCGGCGGTGCAGGACGGCGTGGCGATTCCTGAGGTTTTGCTGCCACCGGGTGCTTCGCCGCATAACTATGCGTTGCGCCCTTCCGACGTGCGCAAGGTGCAATCGGTGGACCTGCTGTACTGGATCGGCCCGGACATGGAAGGCTTCCTGCCACGGGTGCTCAATGGTCGTACATTGCCCAGCGTCGCCGTGCAGGATTTGCCAGGCATGAAACTGCGTCACTTTGCCGAAGATAACCACTCCCACGCCGAAGAAGCCGACGAACATGATCACGATCACCGTCCGGGCAGCCTGGATGCGCACCTGTGGCTGTCGCCGGTCAACGCCCGGGTCATCGCCACCAAAATGGCCGCTGACCTGAGTGCCGCCGATCCTGACAATGCCACGCGCTATCAGAGCAATCTGAAAGCCTTCGACGAGCGTCTCGATGCGTTGGATGCGCGCCTGAAGAAACGCCTGGCCGATGTTCAGGGCAAGCCCTACTTCGTGTTCCACGAAGCCTTCGACTACTTCGAAGACGCCTACGGCCTCAAGCACGTGGGTGTGTTCAGCGTCGCGGCCGAAGTGCAACCAGGTGCCCAGCATGTCGCGGCGATGCGCGCGCGTTTGCAGGAAGTCGGCAAGACCTGCGTGTTCAGCGAACCGCCGCTGCGGCCGCGCCTGGCGGAAACCCTGGTGGCGGGTTTGCCAGTGAAACTGGCTGAGCTGGATGCGCTGGGCGGGTACACGCCGGCGACTGCTCAGGGTTATGAGCAGGTGTTGGAGAAACTGGGGAATGATCTGGCGGGGTGTCTGGAGTCGTTGTAACCGACACCAGAACCTGTGGGCGCAAGCTCGCTCCCACAGGTCAAAGCCTTTAAAGCGCGAAAGGCAACGGCGTATTGACCGTCTGCCGCTGTGCCAGGCGCAACTGGAACTCCATCGGATCGTGAATCAACACATCCTGCCCGGCGAACGACTCCGCCGCGATCAAGCGTGACAACCAGAACCGTACGCAAGCCACCCGCAGCATGGTCGGCCACAACTCGGCTTCGGCCGCGGTGAACGGCCGCAAGGTCGCGTAAGCGCCGAGCAAGGCCCGCGCTCGCGGTCCATCGATCACGCCATCGTCGTCCGAGCACCAGTCGTTCAAGGCAATCGCCACGTCGTAGAGCATCGGCCCGGAGCAGGCGTTGTAGAAGTCGATCAGCCCGGTCAGGTGCGTGCCTTCGAACATCGCGTTGTCGCGGAACAGGTCGGCGTGAATGTTCGCCCGCGGCAGTGCCAGGATTTTTTCTTTCTGCCGGGTGATTTCTTCCAGCGCCCGTTGCAGCAAGTCTTTCTGTTCGGCACCGAGGTGCGACAAAAATTGCGTGCCCTCTTCCAGCATCCAGTCCAGGCCGCGATCGGTTTTGCGCTTGATCATATTGGCCTGGGTCGCCAGGTGCAGATGGCCGAGCAGCTCACCGACCTGCGCACAATGTTGCGCGTTGGCTTGCTTGATGTGCTTGCCGGCCAGGCGTGGTTGCAGCAGCGCTGGTTTGCCCGCCAGTTCGCGCAAGGCCACGCCGTCGGTGGTGCGCAAGGCGTAAGGCACCGGCAGGTCGGCGCCGTGCAGCACGTCGAGCAGTTCGATGAAAAACGGCATTTCCTGAACCGGACCGCGCTCGATCAGGGTCAGGACAAATTCGCCCTGCTCCAGGCTGATAAAGAAATTGGTGTTTTCGCTACCGGCGGCAATCCCCTGGAAATCAAGCAGGCGGCCGAGGCCATAAGGGGCGAGAAAAGCTTCCAGCTCGGGCCGAGCCAGGGGGGTGAACACAGACATGTTTAAGCTGCCAGTACGGGCGCCGCTGTTGAGCCAGCGCCGATTAAAGTTAAGGACGACTTACCACTTAAAAATTTCCCACGCCGGAATCAGCATATCCGGGTAATCCGAGCGAATGAAGTTACCGTCCGACCCGTCGGCGCGCACCAGAAAATACGGCTTGCCGCCTTTGGGCGTGACTTTGATCGCATACAGGAAGCCGTTTTGGCGGTATTCCTGAATGAGCTTGTCCCCTTCCGTGCGGATCGTGACATCCGGATCTGCCGATGGGGCGTCATCCGCCGCCATGACGGCCAAAGGTGTGATTGCAAACAAGCCAGCCAGCAACAGGCGATTTAGTGTGCGCATGATAATCTTGTCCCTTTGTCGTCAACGGTCCCGCTATTCTAGCGCCGGACCCGCCGAAAAGGTTGATCCTGCTCATGAGCCAAGCCCCCCTCGTCCTGGTGGACGGTTCTTCTTACCTGTACCGCGCCTTTCACGCGCTGCCACCGCTGACCACGTCCAAAGGCCTGCCGACCGGCGCGGTCAAGGGCGTATTGAACATGCTCAAGAGCCTGCGCAAGCAATATCCGAACAGTCCGTTCGCCGTGGTGTTCGACGCCAAGGGTGGGACTTTTCGCGATGACATGTACGCCGAATACAAGGCCAACCGTCCGAGCATGCCTGACGACATGCGCGTGCAGATCGAGCCGCTGCACCAGAGCGTGATCGCCCTGGGCTTCCCGCTGCTGTGCGTCGAAGGCGTCGAGGCCGATGACGTGATCGGCACCCTGGCCCGCAGCAGCGCGGCGGCGGATCGTCCTGTGATCATCTCCACCGGTGACAAGGACATGGCGCAACTGGTCGACGGTCACATTACCTTGGTCAACACCATGACCGGTAGCAGCATGGACGTGGAGGGCGTGAAGGAGAAATTCGGCGTCGCTCCGGAGCAGATCATCGATTATCTGGCGCTCATGGGCGATTCTTCCGACAACATTCCGGGCGTTCCGGGCATCGGTCCGAAGACGGCTTCCGGCCTGCTGGTCGGTGTGAACGGTGGCCTGACCGAGCTCTATGCGCAGCTCGACATCGTGCCGACCCTGCCGATTCGCGGCGCCAAGACCCTGCCGGCCAAGCTCGAAGAGCACAAGGAAATGGCCTTCCTTTCCTATCAGTTGGCGACCATCAAGGTCGACGTGCCGCTGGACGTCGGGCTCGACGACTTGCAAATGGGTCCTGAAGATCCGGCGAAACTCTACGAGCTGTACACCCTGCTGGAGTTCAAGAGCTGGCTGAACGACCTTGATCGCGACGCCAAACGCCTGGAGCTGAGCGCTGCCGCCGAGCCTGCACCGGCCGCCGATCTGTTCAGCGAACCTGAGGCCGAAGCACCGGCCGCTGCTGCTGAAGCCGCCTATGAAACCATCCTCGATCAAGCGCGTTTCGATGTCTGGCTGGAAAAACTGAACAGCGCCGAGCTGTTTGCCTTCGACACCGAAACCACCGGCATCGATGCGCAGCAGGCGCAACTGGTGGGCCTTTCGTTCGCGGTTCAGGCTAACGAAGCGGCCTACATCCCGTTGACCCACTCCTACATCGGAGTGCCGCAGCAGCTGGATCGCGACACGGTCCTGCGCGCGCTCAAGCCGATTCTGGAAGACCCGAACAAGCTCAAGGTCGGCCAGCACGCCAAGTTCGACATGAACATCCTGGCCAACTGCGCCATCGGTGGCGATCAGGACAACGGCATTACCGTGCGTGGCATCGCCTTCGACACCATGCTTGAGTCCTACGTGCTCAACTCCACGGCCACGCGCCATGACATGGACAGCCTGGCGCAGAAGTATCTGGACCACACCACGGTGAGTTTCCAGGACATCGCCGGCAAAGGCGTGAAACAGCTGACATTCGATCAGATCGCCCTGGAGCAGGCCGGGCCTTACGCCGCCGAAGATGCGGATATCACCTTGCGTCTGCACCAGACCCTGTTCGAAAAGCTCTCGGCCATTCCAAGCCTGGCCAGCGTGTTGACCGACATCGAAATCCCGTTGGTGCCGGTATTGGCGCGTATCGAGCGCCAGGGCGCATTCGTCGACGCTGCCTTGCTGGGCGTGCAAAGCATCGAACTGGGCGACAAGATGGTGGCGCTGGAGCGTGAAGCCTTCGAGATTGCAGGGGAGGAATTCAACCTCGGTTCGCCCAAGCAACTTGGCGTGATCCTTTACGAGAAGCTCGGCCTGCCGGTACTGAAGAAAACCGCCAAGGGCCAGCCGTCCACCGCCGAAGAAGTGCTGGCCAAACTGGCAGAAGACGACTATCGATTGCCCAAAGTGCTCATGGAATACCGCTCCATGAGCAAGCTGAAAAGCACCTACACCGACCGTCTGCCAGAGCAGATCAACCCGCGTACCGGGCGGATCCATACCTCGTATCACCAGGCGGTGGCGTCCACCGGGCGGCTGTCCTCCAGCGATCCGAACCTGCAGAACATCCCGGTGCGCACCGCCGAAGGGCGGCGCATCCGCCAGGCGTTCGTGGCCCCGACCGGTTACAAGCTGCTGGCGGCGGACTATTCGCAGATCGAACTGCGGATCATGGCGCACCTGTCCCGGGATGAAGGGCTGATGAACGCCTTCCGCCACAATCTGGACGTACACACCGCGACCGCCGCCGAAGTGTTCAAGGTCGAACTGGCCGACGTGACCTCCAACCAGCGCCGCAGCGCCAAGGCGATCAACTTCGGTCTGATCTATGGCATGGGTGCGCAGAAGCTCGGCAAGGACATCGGCGTCGACACCAAGACCGCCAAGGCCTACATCGATACCTACTTCGCCCGGTACCCCGGCGTTCGCCAGTACATGGACCGCACGCGTGCCCAGGCCGCCGAGCAAGGTTATGTCGAGACGTTCTTCGGCCGTCGCCTGTACCTGCCGGACATCAACTCCAACAAGCCGCAAGAGCGCGCCGCCGCCGAACGCACGGCGATCAACGCACCGATGCAAGGCACCGCAGCAGACATCATCAAGAAAGCCATGGTCGCGGTGGATAACTGGCTGACCGCGTCGGGCCTCGATGCCAAAGTCATCTTGCAGGTACACGATGAACTGGTGCTTGAGGTCCGGGAGGACCTGATCGACCAGGTTCGCGATGAAATTCGCGTGCACATGAGCGAGGCGGCGAAACTGGATGTACCGTTGCTGGTCGAAGTGGGTGTTGGAAATAACTGGGATGAGGCTCACTGAGGCCTTTGAAAAGACCTTTTCTGCTGCGGCATAGTGCCGCGGCAGAAGGGTGCAAAACAGCTCAGTCCGGAGGGCGATCAGAGTTATTTCAAAGCTATTTGAAAAAAATCTGAACTAATCTTGCACACCACCACTCAGAGATACTGAATGGCTGGTGAAGCCCTTCGATGCTCCTATGTTGTGTTAAGTGTTGGCAGATATCTGGACCCCGCCCTAGCGGTCTAGAGCTTCAACCCCGGAACTTCTCCCTCCCCATATGAAGCCCGGGGTTTTTTTTGCCCAGAGAAAACTGCCTGCGTGCGCCGCAGGCAGTTTTTGGCACTTACTGAGCTTCTGCTTCGGCACCCTTGTCCGCCAGCTCCATCCAGCCAGCCAGTACGGTGTAGGCATCTTCCAGGCCCATGCGTTTCGGGGCCGAAAACAGCTGGATTGTCACCAGATCGCCCCAGCCCTTGCGGATTTCCGCCTGAACCTTGAGCAGCGTGTTCTTGGCCGCGCCATAAGTCAGCTTGTCCGCTTTGGTCAGCAGAATGTGCATCGGCATACCGGCAGCCACTGCCCAGTCGAGCATCAGCAGGTCGAAATCGGTCATCGGATGGCGGATGTCCATCATCAGGATCAGACCTTTCAAACTCTCGCGACCACCCAGATATGCTTCCAGGTGACGCTGCCAGTGTTGCTTGAGCGGGATCGGTACTTTTGCATAACCGTAGCCCGGCAGGTCGACCAGACGGCGTTCATCGTCTAGCTTGAAGAAGTTCAACAGCTGTGTGCGCCCCGGGGTTTTCGAGGTGCGCGCCAGGCTGGCGTGGGTCAGGGTGTTCAAGGCACTCGACTTGCCGGCGTTGGAACGCCCGGCGAAGGCGACTTCGAAGCCTTCGTCATCCGGACATTGGTCGACTTTGGCGGCGCTGAGCATGAAGGTGGACTGTTGGCACAGACCGAGGATGGGATTCTTGAGTTGCATGGGATTTCCGATGTGGGCGGCGCCAGGAATGGGTGCGGCAAGCAGTGTCGCTTCCGTTTCAGTGACGCCAGTATATAATGCCGCAGATTTTGTGTGCGCTTTGTCCCAGCGTAGGATGAAGTTCACGAGAGCGACAGACCTTGATTGCGCACTAGAACGCAGCTCGCTCTCAACCCTGAAAAGGTCGTTTTATGACGAAATGGCTGCTAGCTGCCGGTGTCTTGATGCCGCTTTACAGCGCTCAGGCTACACAGGATCCGGAAGCTGTGTACAACCGTGTTTGTGGTGCCTGTCATTCCGGCCAACTCCCCATGGCGCCGAAAAAAGGCGATCAGGAAGCTTGGACGCCGAGGTTGGCGAAAGGTATGGAGACGCTGGTGCAACACGTGACCCAGGGTTTCAAGGCGATGCCGCCGCGTGGTTTGTGCATGGACTGCAGTGCCGAGGATTACCAAGCCATCATCCTTTGGATGAGCGAGTAAGCCCGGTCCATAACTCTTAACCCTTAGCCGTAGTTGGATTAGCTGATGAAGAAATTGATCGTGAGTCTGCTGTTGACCGTGGGCATCTCCGGCATGGCCCATGCTGCAGGTGAGGCAGTACAACCGGGTGATGCAAAAGCCGGCCAGGCCAAAGCCGCCCTATGTGGCGCCTGCCACGGCCCGGATGGCAACAGCATGGCGCCAAACTTTCCAAAACTGGCGGGTCAGGGTGAACGCTACCTGACCAAGCAATTGCACGACATCAAGTCGGGCAAGCGCACCGTTCTGGAAATGACCGGTCTGCTGACCAACCTGAGCGATCAGGACCTGGCGGACATCGCCGCCTACTTCGCCAGCCAGAAAGGCAGCGTCGGTGCCGCCGATCCGAAGATCGTCGCTCGCGGTGAGGCCCTGTTCCGTGGCGGTGACCTGGCCAAGGGCCTGCCATCTTGCACCGGTTGCCACTCGCCAAATGGCGCAGGTAACGCGGCTGCCGGTTTCCCGCACCTGGGTGGCCAGCACGCTCAATACGTCGGCAAGCAACTGATCGATTTCCGCAAGGAAGAAGGCGGCCGCACCAACGACGGCGATACCAAGCCCATGCAGAGCATTGCCAAGAAGCTGAGCGACGAAGACATCGCCGCGGTGTCCAGCTACATTCAGGGCCTGCACTAAGGCCGGTGGATCGGGCGTTGAACGGGGTGCTTATCACCTGCAACGTTAACGCTCGATTAATCCGTTGCAACGAGTATAAAAAGGGTGGCTTTGGCCGCCCTTTTTTGTGGCCGCTGCCGTTACACTACAGAACTCAAGCCCGCCAGGACCTGTCTGATAACAGGTCGCGCGAGGCGAAAAAATTTGTCCAGGAGTGAAGCATGCGTAATCTGATCATCAGCGCCGTTTTTGCCGCTGCCAGCCTGTTCGGCATGACTGCCCAGGCCGCTGACGCCCCCGCCGCACCTTATGTCGAACTGACCAATCCGGTTCCGGTCGCCGTGCCTGGCAAGATCGAAGTGGTAGAGCTGTTCTGGTATGGCTGCCCGCATTGCTTCGCCTTCGAGCCAGTGATCAATCCCTGGGCCGAGAAGCTGCCTTCGGACGTGAACTTCGTGCGCATTCCAGCCATGTTCGGTGGCCCGTGGGACGCTCATGGTCAGATGTTCCTGACCCTTGAAGCCATGGGTGTCGAGCACAACGTTCACGCCGCGGTGTTCAACGCGATTCAGAAAGAACACAAGAAACTGACCGACAAGGATGAGATGGCCGACTTCCTCGCTACCCAAGGCGTGGACAAGGACAAGTTCCTCGCGACTTTCGACTCTTTCGCTATCAAGGGTCAGATCGTCAAGGCTCGTGAGCTGGCCAAGAAGTATGAGATCTCCGGCGTTCCAACCATGATCGTCAACGGCAAGTACCGCTTTGACGTGGGTTCTGCCGGCGGTGCCGAACAGGCCCTGCAACTGGCCGACAAACTGATCGACAAAGAGCGAGCGGCTAACAAGGCTGCCGCCAACTAAGGGCAGTCACTGCCATGCGCCGATGGGGTACTGAACGCATCGTTGGCCTGCATGATCCGCGGGTCAACGAGCATCATCTGGAGTCCACGGGCCTGCCCGCAGACAGTCGTCTGCGTTTGCTCAGTTTCAATATCCAGGTCGGCATCAGTACCGAGCGCTATCGGCATTACCTGACCCGGGGCTGGCAGCATCTGCTGCCGCACACCGGGCGTGCCGACAATCTGCAGAAAATCGGCAATCTGCTGGGCGACTTCGATCTGGTCGCCTTGCAAGAGGCCGATGGCGGCAGCCTGCGATCAGGCTACGTCAATCAGGTCGAACACCTGGCCCAGCTCGGTGCCTTTCCCTACTGGTATCAACAACTCAATCGCAATCTCGGTCGCCTGGCCCAACACAGCAACGGCGTACTCAGCCGATTGCGCCCGTGGGCAATCGAAGATCATCCGTTGCCGGGGCCAAAGGGTCGCGGAGCCATTCTGGTACGGTTCGGCGAAGGCCCGGAGGCGCTGGTGGTGGTCATGATGCACCTGGCGTTGGGCGCCCGGGCGCGCAGCCTGCAACTGGCCTACATTCGCGAGTTGATTGGCGACTACAAACATCAGGTACTGATGGGCGACATGAACACCCATGCCAGTGACCTGCTGCAACATTCCCCGTTGCGCGATCTCGGCCTGCTCGCGCCGCAACTGGAAGCAACGTTTCCCAGCTGGCGCCCACAGCGCTGCCTGGACCATATCCTGCTGAGCCCGAGCCTGACCCTGGAAAAGGTCGAGGTGCTGGCACAGCCCATTTCCGATCACCTGCCGGTCGCGGTAGAGATTCGTTTGCCGGGTTCGCTCACGGCCGATGCATTGCCCGCGTTGAGTCCTGCCCCTCGCGGATCCCATGAATGAGCGACGAAGCACAGCGCTGGAAAGAGAAATACCTCAAAAGCATCGAACAACAGGAACAACTCGAGCGTCGCTGGGACGCACGGCTCGACTTGCTGCGTCGCGGGCTGGTGCGCAGCACCCTGGCGGCGGAAGGTACTGACCGCGCCGTTGACCAATGCATGAAGGAAATGCGCGAGGTCGTGCGTACCGACGACATGGACGCCGGCCTGGCCGCGCTGATTCCGCGCCTGGAAAAAGCTGTGCTCGACTCCGAACAGCGTCGGGAAACCCGGGTCAACCAGACCAGTGCCGCCCTGACTGCGCTGGTCACGCAACTGCAAACATTGCCGCTGCCACGGGATGTGAGTCGGCCACTCAAGAGTTTCGCCAAGCAGCTGGAGGCGCGGGTCAGTCAGGCGCGTGAGATACCCTTGCTGCTCGGCGAGCTGAGTGGCTTGCAGGGCAAGGCCCTGAGCCAGCTGGAGGCCCCGACGGAGATCGACCGGCCGGGTTTGCTGCAGCGGTTGTTCGGCGGGCGTGAAGCGCAGGAGACGGTGGCATCAGCGGCTACTTCTCCTGCCCAGGCCTTTGCCTTGCAGCCGGTAACAGCGCTTGTCGCCCCTGTAGCCGAGAACCCTACGGCGATTATCGAGTCGGCCCCGGTCGTGAATGAGCCGGCAATCTCCAAGGTGCCCGCTGCCGAGCCAGCGCTGGCTTTTGCCCCCCCGGCTGCGGAGCCTCAACCAGCCAGTGCAACCGCAGCAGAAATCGAACCGGCCGAGCAACCGACCCCGGAAACCATCACGACGCGTCCTGAGTCGCAAACAAACCCCGACGAGCTGATCGCGCCAGCATCGCCCGATAGTTTGCCCTTACCTCCGATTCCGACGCAGGACGTGGCCGTCGTCGATCAGGCGCCATCCGAACACGACATTCTCTACGCACTCCCGGACTCCCCTGAGCCCTCCTACAGCTCGGTGGCCAGTCACATCGAAGATACGCTGCTGGGGCTGCTCGACGACCTGACATTGCCCGAGCGTCATCGCCCGCAAGCCGAATCCATGCGCGATCGTCTGAAAAACGGTCTGAACTGGTACGAATTGCTGCCGATCCTCGACGACTTCGCCACGTTGATGCTGGCCATTACCGACAGCGGCCAGCATGAGTTCGAAGCCTATCTGCAACGACTGAACGAGCGCCTCGAATCGTTCCAGAGCAACTTGCAGGCCGCCACCGCTGGACACGCCGACAACCGCTCGGCTGCGCGGCAGATGGACACGCAGATCCGCGAACAGGTCGATGGCCTGCAAAGCAGCATGCAGGAAGCCGCAGACCTGGAAGATCTCAAGCACGTTCTGGAAAACCATCTCGAAGGCTTGCTGGGCACCATGGACCAGCACCAGAAACAGCGCGATGAGCGCGAGCAAGAGGTCGCTGCGCGCCTGCACAGCCTGGCCGAACGGGTCGCCCATATGGAGCAGGAGGCCCAGGGTTACCGTGAGCACCTTGAAGAGCAACGGCAGAAGGCATTGGTCGACCCGTTGACCGGGCTGCCCAACCGCGCGGCCTGGAGCGAGCGCCTGGATCATGAAGTCACGCAATGGCAGCAACATGGCAACACGCTGCTGCTGGCCATGCTCGACCTCGATCATTTCAAGCGCATCAACGATAACTACGGGCACCTGGCCGGTGACAAAGTGCTGAAAATCATCGCCAGCGTGTTGCGCAAGCGGCTGCGCGGGACGGATTTCATTGCCCGGTTTGGCGGCGAAGAGTTTGTGCTATTGATGCCATCCACGGTGCCGGCGGCGGGGCTGAAGTTGCTGGAAAGCTTGCGTGCCTCCATTGAGGCCTGTCCGTTCCACTTCAAGGGAGAGCCGGTGACCATCACCGTGTCTATCGGGATGACGGCGTTCAGGCCGGGTGAGCACGGCGATCAAGTGCTTAAAAGAGCCGATCAGGCGCTGTATCGCGCAAAAAATGCCGGCCGCAACCGCGTGGAGCCCGGCTGATCGTCAATTGTTCCATTTTGTTTGATTGCCGTCAGCCCGCCAGGCACTACGTTACACTGTTGCATTATTGTCTTGTGTGTACTGTCTTCCCATGAAATATTTTGCTCTGATCGCGTCACTGATTCTGCTGGCCGGCTGCGCCAGCGGTCCCCGTTTCGACACCAGCCACCCTTCGGCCAATTACGACAGCCGCGTGCAATTTGTGGTGGTGCATTACACCAATGCCTCGCTGGAGCGTTCGTTGCAATTGCTGACCCACGGTGAAGTCAGCAGCCATTACCTGATCGGCGACGACAAGGGCGCCACCATCTACAAGCTGATGGATGAAAATGTGCGGGCCTGGCACGCCGGGGAGAGCGAGTGGGATGGCCGGACCTGGCTGAATTCCAGCTCCATCGGTATCGAAATCGTCAATCCGGGGTTCAAGGACACCCCGACCGGACGCGTGTGGTATCCCTACACCGAAGATCAGGTCCAGTCATTGATCGTGTTGCTCAAGGACATCAGCAAACGTCACGGCATAAAGCCTCGCGACATCATTGGCCATAGCGATATTGCACCAATGCGCAAGCTGGACCCGGGGCCGCTGTTCCCCTGGAAGCGTCTGGCCGCCGAAGGCTTGGGCCTCTGGCCAAATGAACAGTCGGTGGCGCGCCAGCAAATGCTGTTCGCCGAGCAGTTGCCGAGCATCAGTTGGTTTCAAGCGCAATTGGCCCGCCTGGGTTATGCCTCGCCACAAACCGGCGAGCTCGATGTCGCGACACGACATGTGATCGCAGCATTTCAGATGCGTTTCCGTCCGGCGCGCTTCGATGGCACTCCGGATGCGCAAACTGCCGCGCTGCTTTTGGTGTTGAATCAGACAAAATAATGACGCCCGCCCGACGGTCAGGGCTTTTTTCCAATCAGCAGCTATAACTCATTGGTAATCCTTCGGATATTACACAATGACCGCTGCTCGAGAGACCTTCCGTAGTTGGTTCCATCGCCCCTGGTTCCTGGGGCTGATGTCTACTGTCTTGAGCGCAACGTTATTGATGGCCGGCAGCCTGTTCGTCGCCATACACCAGGTCGAGCAAAACGAAAGCGAAGAAATGAATGCTCAGGGTGAACGCTTCCTCGCCCGCCTCGAACAGCTCTTCGGGCAACTGCGTGAAAGCCTTGACGACCTTGAAGCGCAACCGTTGCGCGGTTGCGATGCTGAAATGATCGCAACCTTGCAACAGGTTTCATTCAATTATCGCTTCGTCTACGAAGCCGCCTACATGGACTCCTCGCGAATCTGCTCCAATCGTCCTCGCCAGGAAGGGCTGTCGCTGAGTCGATCGCCAGACATCAAAGGCCCGACTTACAGCTATTGGCTCAACACCACCACCGAACCCGATGAAAACCGCGCCGCGCTGATGCTCGGGCGCGGGAATTTCCGGGTGGCGACCTCTCGCGGGCATTTGACCGATATGGTCGACCTGTCGCCGGGCAGCAGCCTGCTGGTGGTCCTGGACCATGGCGCGCGCGCGATTCCGGTGCTCGGTGCTTCTCAGGTCTGGCCGCCAGCCGAGGCCTGGCCACCGAAAAACCGTGATGCGCTGCAGATCACCCAGACACGCCTGATATACCGCATGCCCACCGACAACCCGGAATATCAATTGGTGTTGATCAGTCCGCGCACCGGCATGCATATCCCGGCGGTCTGGTGGTGGTTGCTGCCGGCCAGCCTCGCGCTGGGCATATGCGTTGGGTTCCTGGTGTTTCTGCTGGTGCGCCAGCGGCAGTCGCTGGACGCCGAACTGACCGGCGCGATTCGCCGTGGCGAGTTGCAGGTGCTGTATCAACCGATCTTCGACCTCGATAGCCGCAACTGTGTCGGGGCTGAAGCACTGCTGCGCTGGCGCAGGCCGGACGGCACCCTGACCAGTCCCGACCTGTTCATTCCGATGGCGGAGAACACCGGGCAGATTCGCCAGATGACGGACTTCGTCCTGCAACGCCTGCTCGAGCAACTCGGCCAGTTGCTGCGTGCCAACCCGCAACTGTACATCTCGGTCAATCTCGCGGCGTGTGACGTGATGGTTCCGCGGATCGGCCAGGTGATGGCGCGGTTGCTGACCCTGCACCGTGTCGCTGCGCGGCAAATTGCCTTTGAGGTCACCGAGCGCGGGCTGGTCGATGTGGTGGTAGCTCGGGAAAACCTGCAAGCGCTGCGGGATGTCGGGCACCAGGTGTTGATCGATGACTTTGGCACCGGCTATTGCAGCCTCGCCTATTTGCAAACCTTGCCGGTGGATTGCCTGAAAATCGACAAGGCGTTCATTGATGCGCTGGGCCATGACGCCGCCAGCAGCGGTGTGGCTCCGCACATCATTCACATGGCCCAGTCGCTGCACCTGAAGGTGATTGCCGAGGGCATCGAGCATGAGGCCCAGGCCGCGTTCCTGTGCAGCGAAGGCGTGAAGTTCGGCCAGGGCTGGCTGTTCGCCCGCGCGCTGAGCGCAGTGCAGTTCACTGAATTGATTACCCGGGGGCGGCGTCGGGCAGGCCGGCGCCTGGATGACGAAGCGTGAGGGTGACCTAAACGGTCAGCGCCATGTAGAACTGAGTACCCTGCCCCGGCCGTGAATAAACGCCCATCCGCCCGCCATGCAATTGCACGATTTCCTTGCACAGCGCCAGGCCGAGCCCGGCCCCGCCCTTCTTGCGTCCGACCTGCACGAAGGGCTCGAAGATCCGCCCTTGCTGACCGTAGGCAATGCCTTCGCCGTTGTCCTCGACACTGATGATGACCCGGTCACCGTGGCGCCGGGCCTGCAAGCGTATCCGCCCGCCGGAGCCGGTGTGACGCAAGGCGTTGTCGAGCAAGTTATCGAGTACCCGGTCCAGTTGTGGCTGGTCGGCCTGTAACCGCGGCAAAGGTCCCTGTACTTCCACCAGCAGATTGATTTCCTTCTCTTCGGCCGATGTGGCAAAGCGTGACTGAGCCTGTTCCAGCAATGCCTCGATGGAGCACGGCGCCAGGGTGAGTTTCTGCAAACCGTTCTGGTAACGGGAGAAATTCAGCAGGTCATTGATCAACTGCATCAGCCGCTGCATCTCTTCATTCACGGTATCGAGCAGGTCGGCTTCCCGGGAATCCGGGGCAAAGTGCGCGCGCTCACGGAACAATCCGAAGGCCATGTGCATGCCGGTGACCGGTGTGCGCAATTCATGGGAGGCGCGCAATACGAACTCGCTGCGTACCCGTTCGAAGGCACGCTGTTCCGTGACGTCATGCAGCACCATCACGGCACCGAGAATATGGCCCTGGGTATGGCTGACCGGGGTCAGGCTATAGGTCAGCAGTCGCGACTCGCCATCGACTTCGACACTCAAGTCTTCCGGCGCCCGTTCCAGCGTGCCGCCGCGCAGCACCAGTTGCAGCTGCTCATCGAGTTCGGGGCGCTCCAGCGCCGCGCCCAATCCTTGACCCAGACGATCGGACTCCCAGCCCAACTGACGCTGGGCCACGGGATTAAGGTGTTCCAGATGACCCTGACGGTCGATCATCAGCAGGCCGTCGTCGATGCTGTCGAGCACGGCCTGTAAACGCTGCTGACCGGCCAGCAGCTCATCGACGTTGGTGGCCTGATGTTCACGCAGCGCCTGGGCCATGATCCCGAAACGCCGGGTCAGCTGGTTCAGTTCCATCGCCGAAGAAATCGGCAGGGTGACATCGAAATTGCCCTGGCCGATATTGTCCGCCGCCTTGACTAACGCCTCGATGGGCTCCCCGAAACGCCGGGCGATGGCCTGCGCGGTCACGAAGCCGATGATCAGCACCGCCAGCCCCACCAGGGCAAGCAGCCCGGCAATCAGCAGTGCCTGCTCCCGGGACTGACGCTCGGTTTCGCTGATGTTATCCAGCGCGCGCTTGTGCTCGGCGATCAGACCATTGCGTAGCGCGTTGAATTTTTCCGTCAGGTTATCGTGGCTACTAAGCACATTCGACGGGTCCGGGGACGTTTCATAAGCCTGGATAAAGCTCTCGTAGTCGGCCTTGGCTTTTCTGAAGCCGTAGTCGCTTCCGGTTTCTGCCGGCTCCTGTGCGATGCCTTGCTCCAATAGTTCGAAGTAATGCTGCTTCGAGGCGGCGAAAGCGGCGGAGTCAGGCTTCTCGCTGAGCATGATGATCAGTTGATCACCCAGGGTCTGACGCAGCTTGAGCCCCAGGTCCAGGGTGATGAAGTTACTGCGGATCAGTGCTTCCTGGCTGCCGGCCATCTGCATCACGCTGACCAGCCCGAGCAAGAGCCCGAGCAACGCGACGGTGATCAGTGCGGAGATGCTCAGGAAAAGCCGGGTCCGCAATTTCAGCGCCAGTTTCATCGGCTATTGCTCACAAGTTGTACTGTTTGCGTTTGCGGTACAGCGTCGAGGCGTCGATGCCCAGGGTTTTCGCCGCTTGATCCAGCGTGTCGGCGGTGGCGAGGACCGCGCCGATGTGGGCCTTTTCCAGCTCCTCCAGGCTCAGTGCCGCGCCGATGTGCGGTGTATTGTTGACCGGGGTTTCGGCCATGCCCAGATGACTGATCTCGACCCGCTCCTGTGGACAGATGATGCTCGCCCGCTCGATCACGTTGCGCAGCTCACGGATGTTGCCCGGCCAGCGATAACCCAACAGTGCTTCCCGGGCCTCGTCGCTGAAGGCGCGCGCGGGACGGGCGTACTCCTTGACGAAGCGCGCCAGGAAACGATCGGCCAGGTTGAGAATATCTTCGCGGCGTTCGCGTAGCGGTGGCAGGTGCAAGGTGATGACATTCAGGCGATAGAGCAGGTCTTCACGGAAACGACCGTCGCGGACCATGTCCTCAAGGTTGAGGTTGGTGGCCGCAAGGATGCGCACATCGGCACGGCGGGTCACCGGATCACCGACGCGCTCATATTCCTTGTCCTGAATAAAACGCAGCAACTTCGGCTGCAACGTCAGGGGAAAATCGCCGATCTCGTCGAGAAACAGCGTTCCGCCGTCGGCCTGGTTGACTCGGCCCAAGGTGCTTTCGCTGGCACCGGTGAAGGCGCCGCGGCTGTGGCCGAAGAGTTCGCTTTCCATGAGCTCGGTGGACAGCGACGGGCAGTTGATCGTGACGCAGGATTTCTTCGCGCGTTTGCTCCAGCCGTGGATGGCTTGGGACAGCTCGCCCTTGCCGGTACCGGATTCACCCAGAATCAGGATATTGGCATCGGTCGTGGCAACCTGACGCGCGGTTTCGAGTACCACTTTCATGGCCGGGCTGTGGGAGTCCAGACCATCCTTGGGCTTGCGCACTTCACCTTCCAGGGCTTCCAGTCGCGCCGACAGTTGCCGCACTTCCAGTTGCTTGGCGGTTGCCAGCCGCAGTTGATCGGGGCTGCACGGTTTGACCAGATAGTCGGCGGCACCGGCCTGAATCGCATCCACTGCCGTGTCGACGGCTGAGTGCGCAGTGACGATCACCACCCGCATCCAGGGCGCCTGGATACGCATCTGGGCCAGCACATCGAGGCCGTTGTCTTCACCCAGACGCAAATCGAGGAAGCACAGGTCGAAGACCTGCCGCTGCAACAGGGCTTCTGCCTGCGCGGCGCTGGTGGCGGTGGCCACGCTGTAGCCTTCGTCTTCGAGGCAATAACGGAAAGTACGCAGGATGGCGGACTCATCATCCACCAGCAGAATGCGGCCTTGATGCTCAGTGGCTGATTCCATTTTCCTACGCTCCTTAATGACTGATCTTTATTTAGTCCCGGAGAAATCGGGCAAGTTGCATGATTGATTCTGAGCCATTCCTGTCATGGCAGGGTAGCTCTCATCCGATGTATCGGTTAGTCACCTGATTTTGCGGGTCTTTTAATGGATGCCCGGTCTCTGCCAGCGGCCAGCGTGAATTTCTGACCTCCGCACCCTCCTCTCAATTCAAAAAATTTACGCGTTCCTTCAAACCAATCGTGCAATACGCACGACTGCACAAGTGTCATCGTGCAGGATGCGCGCGAAGTGATTTTTTTGATGCTAATAAGATATTGATATTAAAGGGAATTAATTCGATTCAAAGCTGGCATGCGCTCTGCAATTGTCTGGTTGACCAGGGCATTCAAAAACAAACGCCTGCTATCGAATACCGACCCGAGTGGTAGGAGCTCCAGGATGAATCGTCAACGTGTCGCCCACCTGCATCTCTCGCCTGTGCATATCCAGCAAGGCCTGTTTGCTGTTCTGGCGCTATTGATCACCCTGATCGGCGGCCAGCAGTTTCTGCGCTGGGAGCAGAGCCGGCAGCCGGAAGCGCCATGCCTGTCGATTCCGCATTCGACCCAAACCCATTTCAGCGCTGTCAGCAGCGGTCAGGCCGATAGCACCCCGATGCGCATGATGGATGTCGACCAGGCCGGGCCTGTGGGTGAAATACGTCATCAAGAGCGTTGGGTGTTCTAGGCAAAACTTCCGCCGCACCCCATGCGCCGGGAAACGCAGCACCTCTAAACACAAGCGTAAGGAGAATCACCATGTTGAGCTGGGCAATCACATTCCTGATCATCGCCATCATCGCCGCTGTACTGGGCTTCGGTGGTATCGCGGGCACCGCCACGGGTATCGCCAAGATTCTGTTTGTCGTGTTCCTGGTGATGTTCATTGCCTCCTTCTTCTTTGGCCGTCGCGGTCGAGGCTGACATGAGAGGGTTGTTCAAGACACTGGCAGCCGCCCTGCTGTTGGGCGGTAGTGCCATGGCATGCGGGCTGGCGTTTTCCCGACATGCCTGACCTGCGCATGCAGGGCTTGTTGATAGAGCATTTGAATTTGTACACGAAGGAGGCCACAGCGCCTCTTTCCACCTGCGCCACCTGAGGAAGGCCGGCGCATGACCAAGGGGTCGGGACGTTATGCCTGTTTCAGGGGCGCAGTGACCTACGGGTACAGGGAGTACCTGCGCAAGGGCCGGGTCAGGAAAAGCTGCTGCGCAAGTTCGTCGGACCGCCAAGGCTCGACGGGCTTGCGAAGGGCTTGATCACGCAACACATTGAAATAGAGCGCTCGTCCCGATTTCCTCACTGTTTTCTCGTTCTTGTCCTTGTTACGTCGGAAAATACTTTTCCCGGTGTTTCACCAGCGACCGTATATCGAGAAAAATCACCCTTCTTTGGCCGCGATTTTTCCCTTCGTCCGGCGGGATTTTGCTGAAAAATCAACGCTCGGCCACTGCTCAAAAAACATTCAATCTGCTCTGTGATGACCGGTTCACGGCACTTATGCCTGCCGAAATGTCGTATTCGAACCGGTTGGGACGCGTGTTTCGCTAAAAAAACCTCATGCCGATTCGGCATGGGGTAGGCGTTTACGGCATTAGACGGCGCTCCCTTGCATCGGAATAGTTGCGCCTTTTTTCGCCTGCCAGAGAGCCGTAAACACGCGCTCCGGGGCACCTTATACGGGGGGCAGATGCACTGGACTTTTTCGCCACAAGCGTTCCAGTTCGCGCATCTCCCTGAGTCAAACAACAAGTAAGGGTAAAGATATGAAGAAGGCAAAGCTTAGCCTCGCCTGGCAGATCCTCATCGGTCTGGTATTGGGGATTGCAATCGGTGCGCTGCTCAACCATTTCAGTGCCGAAAAAGCCTGGTGGATCAGCAACGTCCTGCAACCGGCAGGCGATATCTTTATCCGTCTGATCAAGATGATCGTGATCCCGATCGTCATCTCCTCTTTGATCGTCGGCATTGCCGGCGTCGGTGACGCCAAGAAGCTGGGGCGCATCGGCTTCAAGACCATCATCTACTTCGAGATCGTCACCACCATCGCCATCGTGGTCGGTCTGCTGCTGGCCAACCTGTTCCATCCGGGTGCCGGCATCGACATGAGCACCCTGGGCACTGTGGACATTTCCAAGTACCAGGCTACGGCGGCCGAGGTTCAGCATGAACACGCGTTCATCGAAACCATCCTCAACCTGATCCCGTCGAACATCTTCGCGGCCATGGTTCGCGGCGAAATGCTGCCGATCATCTTCTTCTCCGTATTGTTCGGTCTCGGTTTGTCGAGCCTGCAGGCGGACCTGCGCGAGCCGCTGGTGAAGATGTTCCAGGGCGTATCGGAAAGCATGTTCAAGGTCACTCACATGATCATGAACTACGCCCCGATCGGCGTGTTCGCACTGATCGCGGTGACTGTGGCCAACTTCGGCTTCGCGTCGCTGATACCGCTGGCCAAACTGGTGATCCTGGTTTACGTCGCCATCGCCTTCTTCGCTTTCGTGATCCTGGGCCTGATCGCTCGCCTGTTCGGCTTCTCGGTGATCAAGCTGATGCGCATCTTCAAGGATGAGCTGGTACTGGCCTACTCCACCGCCAGCTCCGAAACCGTGCTGCCGCGCGTGATCGAGAAGATGGAAGCCTACGGCGCACCGAAAGCCATTTGCAGCTTCGTGGTGCCGACCGGTTACTCGTTCAACCTCGACGGTTCGACCCTGTACCAGAGCATCGCGGCGATCTTCATTGCCCAGCTGTATGGCATCGACCTGTCGATCAGCCAGCAACTGTTGCTGGTACTGACCTTGATGGTCACCTCCAAAGGCATCGCCGGCGTACCGGGCGTGTCCTTCGTGGTACTGCTGGCTACCCTTGGCAGCGTCGGTATTCCACTGGAAGGCCTGGCGTTCATCGCCGGTGTCGACCGCGTCATGGACATGGCCCGTACCGCACTGAACGTGATCGGCAACGCACTGGCGGTTCTGGTTATCGCTCGTTGGGAAGGCATGTACGACGACGCCAAAGGCCAGCGTTACTGGAACTCCCTGCCGCACTGGCGCAGCAAGGAAAAGCTGCCGGCGGGTGAAGTTTCCAAGAGCTGATGCAAAACCCCTTGTGGGAGCGGGCTTGCTCGCGAAGGCGTCATGTCAGCCAATTCAATGCTGAATGACACACCGCTTTCGCGAGCAAGCCTGCTCCCACATTGGAATTGTGCAGGCAGTAACAAACAAACCCCGGAGAAATCCGGGGTTTGTCGTTTCTGGCCACCCCGCTATCATTCGCGGATCTTTTGGGGGGATTTGACTGATGCTCAATGGCCTATGGCTTGGCTTCTTCATCGTGGCAGCCGTATCGGCGCTGGCGCAGTGGCTGATTGGTGGCAACGCCGGGATATTCGCGGCGATGGTGGAAAGCATTTTTGCCATGGCCAAGCTGTCGGTCGAAGTCATGGTGCTGCTGTTTGGCACTCTTACTCTCTGGCTGGGTTTTCTGCGCATTGCCGAGAAAGCCGGCATCGTCGAATGGCTGGCCAAGGCCCTGGGGCCACTGTTCTTGCGCCTGATGCCTGAAGTCCCGCCGGGTCATCCGGCCATCGGCCTGATCACCCTGAACTTCGCCGCCAATGGCCTGGGGCTGGACAACGCCGCCACACCGATCGGCCTCAAGGCAATGAAGGCGCTGCAAGAACTCAATCCCAGCGCGACCGTCGCCAGCAACGCACAGATCCTGTTCCTGGTGCTCAACGCCTCCTCGCTGACCCTGCTGCCGGTGACGATCTTCATGTATCGCGCCCAGCAAGGCGCGCCCGACCCGACGCTGGTGTTCCTGCCGATCCTGCTGGCGACCAGCTGCTCGACCATTGTCGGCTTCCTGTCGGTGGCATTCATGCAGCGTCTGCGCATCTGGGACCCGGTGGTGCTGGCCTACCTGATCCCCGGCGCCCTCGCCCTCGGTGGTTTCATGGCGTTGCTGGCGACCCTTTCGGCGACTGCGCTGGCCGGCCTGTCATCGATCCTCGGCAACGTGACGCTGTTTGGCCTGATCATGCTGTTTTTACTGATCGGCGCGCTGCGCAAAGTGAAGGTCTACGAGGCCTTCGTTGAAGGAGCCAAAGAGGGTTTTGACGTCGCCAAGAACCTGCTGCCTTACCTGGTGGCGATGCTCTGCGCGGTGGGCGTACTGCGCGCGTCCGGGGCACTGGACTTCGGTCTGGACGGGATCCGTCATCTGGTGGAATGGGCCGGTTGGGACACGCGTTTCGTTGACGCCCTGCCGACGGCGATGGTCAAACCCTTCTCCGGTAGCGCCGCCCGGGCGATGCTGATTGAAACCATGAAGACCTCGGGCGTGGACAGCTTCCCGGCGCTGGTGGCGGCAACGGTCCAGGGCAGTACCGAAACGACGTTCTATGTCCTGGCGGTGTACTTCGGCGCCGTGGGCATCCAGCGCGCACGCCATGCTGTCGGTTGTGCGTTGCTGGCCGAGCTTGCCGGGGTGCTGGGTGCGATCGGGGTTTGCTACTGGTTCTTTGGTTGATCGGCTCCGTCAGCCAAAGCCTTCAGCGCGGCCTTGCGCTCGTCCGTCGGCAAGGCGCCAAGCTTTTCCACGGCGGCGTAAAATTTAAGCCAGTCGCCATCCTCCTGATGGAACAGCGCGGCAAATGCTGGTACCCATTGGTCGTACAAGCCAAACGGCAATAACCGGGCGTTGTTCATGGGAGCATAGATCCAGGCGTCGTAGCGTTTGTCGGCGGCCCACTGACTGTCACGTAATTGCCGGTATTCGCTGCGCAAGCGCTCGAACTCGGCCGCCTTGCGCTGGCGCATTTGTTCGGTTGGCAACGGCAAGGTGTAGAGTTTTTCCAGGCGGGCGCGAGTCTTGAGCACCAACCCAGTGAACTGTTCGCGCTGACGTGCCTGCGCATTGTTATCCGGTGGCAGGTGGCGGTAGGCGCGCCATTGGCGAGTACCTTCCTGCTCGACGAAGGTGGCGAAGGATTCGTTGAACTCCGTGTCGTCCTTCACATAGAAGCGTTGATGGGCCAGCTCGTGAAAGATCAACGTGGCCAATCGCTCATCCCCCCAGCCCATCATCGAACTGATGATCGGGTCGTTGAACCAGCCGAGTGTCGAATAGGCTTCGACACCACCAATCGACACGTCCATGCCCTGCAAGCGTTGCAAAGCCGCTGCGCCGCGGGCTGCGCTCTGGCTGTAGTAACCGCGATAGGCCACGCAACCGGCGATGGGGAAGCAGTGGTTTACGGGTTTTAGGGAAAATTCCGGCGTGGCGAAGACATTCCAGACGACGAAGGGGCGCCCAATGTCCGCGTACAAGCGGTAGCTCTGGTTATCCGGCAGGTGCAATTGCTGGCTGGCGAAGGTTCGTGCCTTTTGCGATTGCTCCAGGTGTGTGCGCAGTTTTTGATCGCGCGCCGGGTCGGCAACCACGCTGGAAACAGGCTCCCTGGCCCGCAGCAACTGCAGTTGGCCGCTGGCCAGTTGGTTGTAGTAGCTGATGCTGGCGCAACCGTTGAGCAACAAAAACAACACACCCGGAAACAAAACGCGAAAAACGCGATCAAGTAACCCAAGGCTAGGAAGCGGCCTGATCACAATAATTCTTCCTTGGAGAGTCTTTCCGCAAGACTATCCCGCCTGACTGGAGCTCCGCTATGCGCATGTTGATAGTGACAGGAGGCCTGCTGATGCTGGCCGGCTGTGCTTTTTTTGGACTACCCCGCCCTGATCCTGCGCAAGCCTGGATCGACCTGGACTCGAAGCAAGAAGATACGACGCTGCAAGCGCTGGAGGTCGATGACAAGGCCACCGACGATAAACGCTATTTCCAGGTTCATCCCGGTAGCCATGAGTTGACGGTCCGCTACCAATTCGCGGTCCAGCCCACCAATATCGGCCCAGACGCCGAGCCGTTGTGGCGCGATTGCCAGCTGAACGTGAAATTCAGCGACTTCAACGCGGGCGAGCGTTATCAGCTACAGGCGGGGAACATCGGCTTTCGGCCTTGGGCGAAACTCTACGATCAACAGCGCAAAGTGATTGGCCAAGGCACGCCGGCAGGCTGTCAACACAGCTGATCGGCGTTATGCTGGATGTATATCCCTTGGGACATCCATCATGCGCAGGTTGATGCTGTTACTCGCCGCCAGTGTTGTCGTGGGTTGCCAAAGCCCGATGCCGACACCTAATCCACAAATGGCCTGGGTCGAATTCTCTACGCCCTTCCCCAACGATAAATTGCTGATGGCCGAACGACTGGATAAACAACGCCTGCGCGACGGGCGTTTTTTTGAGGTCGCGCCGGGCAGCCATGAACTGATCGTGCGTTTCGACTTTGAAGTACCCGGTGGCGGGTTGGGCATGATGGGCGGCCCTTCTGAGCGGCTGTGCTACCTGACCATCAAATACGATCATTTCGAAGCCGGCCAGCGTTATGTGCTCGAAGGCCGTTCCATCGCCTTTACCCCCGGCGCCCGGCTGTACAACGCCAAGCGCGAAATTGTTGCAGAAGACCGGGAATCCTACTGCCTGATGTGAGCGGTCAGCGGTCGTTTTTCTGGTAGATGATTTTCTTGGTGCCGTTTTCGCACGAGCCAACGACCATGTTCTGGTCGTGTACCTCGTCGTTGGTGACGATTTCAAGCGTGTAGGAAGTGACGCCGCTGGCCTGGATCTTGGCTTCGATCTCGGCCTTGAGTTCTTCGCAGGGTTTCGGCGCCGCGAGGGCCGAGGTGGCCAGAGCGCAACAGATAACCGCCAGGGCAAAACGTTTCATGGTTGAAGCTCCTTTGAGGCAGCACGCACAGTCGTGGGTTTTCGCTGCTGTCATTTATTCGACCACAGTTTTAGTGGGCAAGTCTGTCTCCACGCAAAAAAGATCGCAGACTGAGCACCTTCTACCGAATGATCCCGGCAGGTTGCGTAAGGCTGCGATCTTTTGTTTTCAACGAAAATCTAGCCGACCAGTGTGGCCTCCAGTCTGATCTTCGCATTCAGCACTTTGGACACCGGGTGGTTCTGTCTGATCAATCCGCTTTTTTCGCGGGATTTTTTACCGGGCTATTGAAACTCGGGTATATGCCCTCATTGCATGAACACGCTTTTGGATTCGGCAGGTTTGCGTTCGCAAGAACAAACCTGCGCCCTCAATTGGAGAAGCAGGTTTATGAAACGACTGTCCGATATCAAGTTCTCGACCCTCGATCTGGTGCCGGTGCGCGAGAACGGCAGCGCGGCCCAGTCGCTGCGCAACTCGCTGGACTTGGCGCAGCACGTCGAAAGATTCGGTTACAACCGCTTCTGGGTGGCTGAGCACCACAACATGGATGGCATCGCCAGTTCCGCGACCTCGGTGCTGCTTGGTTACCTGGCCGGTGGTACGTCGACCATTCGAGTCGGTTCGGGCGGGGTGATGTTGCCCAACCACGCACCGTTGGTGATCGCCGAACAGTTCGGCACCCTGGAAAGCCTTTATCCGGGCCGGATCGACCTGGGCCTGGGTCGCGCCCCCGGCTCCGACCAGATGACCGCACGTGCGTTGCGCCGTGAGCGTTCCGGCAGCGCCGACGACTTCCCGGAAGATGTGGCGGAACTGGTGCGCTACCTCGGGCCACGTACCCCGGACCAACGCATCATCGCGATGCCGGGAACCGGGACCAATGTGCCGGTCTGGTTGTTGGGGTCGAGCCTGTTCAGTGCGCAACTGGCGGGTGAGCGTGGCTTGCCCTACGCCTTCGCATCGCATTTCGCACCGCGCTACATGCATGAAGCGATTCGGGTCTACCGCAATCACTTCAAACCGTCAGCCGTTTTGGACAAACCCTACGTGATGCTTGGTGTGCCTTTGGTGGCAGCTGATACCGACGAGCAGGCCGATTACCTGGCGACCTCGGTGTTCCAGCGAATTCTCGCCCTGATGCGTGGCCAAAGCCTGGTACAGCGTCCGCCGGTGAAGACCATGGACGGCCTGTGGTTGCCCCATGAGAAAGACGCCGTGCACGATTTCCTTGGCCTGGCGATGATCGGCAGCCCGCAGAAAATCCGCGCCAAACTCGAGGTCCTGATCGAACAGACCCAGGCCGACGAGCTGATTTTCACCTGTGACCTGTACGAACATTCCGATCGCGTGCATTCCTACGAGTTGCTGGCGCAGGTCATGCGAGGCTGATACTCAAAATGCAGGCATGAAAAAGCCGACGCCCTGACGTCGGCTTTTCCATTCAAGTGGGAATCGGCCTACTTTTTATAGACGATCACTTTGGCGCCCGCTTCGCATTTGCCAACAACTTTCCCGCCGGCAGCGGCACCTTTATCGACAATCTCCAGCGAATAACCGGAAACGCCCTTGGCATCAAGTTTCGCTGCGATTTCCGCTTTCAGCTCTTCGCATGGCTTGCCGCCCGCCAATGCGCTCCCCGCAAGGCTCAACAAACCTACTGCCAACATAAACTTCTTCATCGGTTGCATTCCCTGGTCGGATCATAGGGGTAACCAGCCGTCAGCCGGACGCACTCATGTAGTGCTTTGCCATTCCCTATGGCATTCGACCGGCGTGCAAGTTCAGAAGACTAGCCCAAAGTCAGCTGCTGGCAATCCGGAACCCGACTTTCAAGGTCACCTGAAAGTGTGCAGCCTTGCCGTCCCTGATATGCCCACGGGTCTCGGTTACCTCAAACCATTCCATGTACTTGATGCTTTTGCTGGCTTCGGTCAGCGCGTTGTTGATCGCATCTTCGATACTGCTGGTGGACGAGCCGATCAGCTCGACTTTCTTGTAGGTGTGATGGTCAGACATGGCGTTCTCCTCGGCGTGTGAATTACAGACTAGCAGTGATTTTTCCTATTTCTTCTGTTGGCCGTTCTGAGGGTGAAGTTCAGATTTTCTGCACTTTCTCGAACCCATGAAGTCCCAACCAACACACGCCACTCATCACCAATGCAGGAGAGCCACCATGGCCAATACCTCGTTACGCAAAGCCTCATTGCAAAGCATGGAAGCCGAGATCGAGAGTCTGCTCAAGTCTTTGGAAAGCCTGAAGGGCGACGCCTCGGACGAGTCGCGTAAAACCCTCAATACCCTGAAAAGCAACGCCGAGAATGCCTTGAAGCACTCGCGCCATCTGCTTGCCGATGCTTATGAGGAGGTCAAGGTCAAAACCCGCGAAACCGGGATTGCTACACGGGACTACGCCCAGGAGCACCCCTGGACAACAGCCGGTGTCGCCGTGGGCGCACTGGGCCTGCTGGCCGCTTATCTGTTGTGCAAACGTGATTAATCCGCTCGACGCAGTTCGTTCTTGAGCCACTGCGCCAGTTGTCGGGCGCGCCCGTCCGCGGCGCGCTTGGGTAGCCACAACGCCAGTTGCGCCGGGGTTTCACTGAAGCCCCAAGGCGCAACCAGGCGGCCGGCCTTCAAGTCCTCTGTCACCAAGGGTTCGGGGGCAATCGCCACGCCCAGACCTGCGACGGCGGCTTCCAGCAAGTAATACAAATGTTCAAATCCCTGACCGTACTTCAGCGCCCTGGCGTCGAGGCCGCGTGGTTGCGCCCAGTTCGGCCAGGCTTGCGGGCGTGAGGTGGTGTGCAGCAAGGGTTCGTTCAACAGTGCGGTTTCCGGCGCCTGCTGGAGCCGTTCATAGCCGGCGAACCGAGGGCTCATGACCGGGCCGATGCGTTCGCTGGCCAACTCAAAAACCTGCATGTCCGCCGGCCAGGGTGGCTCGGCAAATACCAGCAAGGCATCCAGCCCCGGTCTGCGCGGATCCAGATCGCCTTCTCCGGCCGACAGGTGCAGGCGCAAGTCCGGCAGGTCGGCATTGAGCCGCCCCAGTCGCGGGATAAACCAGCGCGCCAGCAGGCTTCCCGAGCAACCGAGCACGAATGGTGCATCGGCTGTGCTTTGTGTGAGTTCGGCGCAAACGCCGCGCAGGCGCTCGAAGGCTTCGCTGCTGGCGTCGCGCAGTCGCAGCCCGGCATCTGTGAGTTTCAGGCCGCGACCGTCCTTGATGAACAGGCTTACGCCGAGGTGCTCTTCAAGCACCTTGAGTTGCCGGCTGACCGCGCCGTGGGTGACGTGCAGCTGTTCGGCGGCCTGACTGACGCTGTTCAAGCGGGCAGTAGCTTCGAAGGCGCGAAGCGCGTTCAGCGGAGGAAGGTCATGGCTCATTTGATCTGTGAGTTTTCCTGACAGGTTGTGGCGATCTTATCGGTTTTCAGGTCGGGGCGTCAGGGGTAGAGTGAAGCCCACTATCTCTTTATGCATCACTTCACGCATTCAACTGGAGCGCCCCATGACCCAGACTAATCTGCGCAACGGCCCTGATGCCAACGGCCTGTTTGGCGCGTTCGGCGGCCGCTACGTTGCCGAAACCCTGATGCCGTTGATCCTCGACCTGGCCCGCGAATATGAGTTGGCCAAGGAAGATCCTGCATTCAAGGAAGAACTGGCCTACTTCCAGCGCGACTACGTCGGACGTCCAAGTCCCCTGTACTTCGCCGAGCGTCTGACCGAGTTCTGCGGGGGCGCGAAGATCTACCTCAAGCGTGAAGAGCTGAACCACACCGGCGCGCACAAGATCAACAACTGCATCGGCCAGATCCTGCTGGCGCGGCGCATGGGCAAAAAGCGCATCATCGCCGAGACCGGCGCCGGCATGCACGGTGTGGCCACGGCCACCGTCGCTGCGCGTTTCGGTCTGGACTGTGTGATTTACATGGGCACCACTGACATCGAGCGTCAGCAGGCCAACGTGTTCCGCATGAAGCTGCTGGGTGCCGAAGTGATCCCGGTGGTAGCCGGTACCGGCACGCTGAAAGACGCGATGAACGAAGCCCTGCGTGACTGGGTGACCAACGTCGACAGCACTTTCTACCTGATCGGCACCGTGGCCGGTCCGCACCCTTACCCGGCAATGGTTCGCGACTTCCAGGCCGTGATCGGCAAGGAAACCCGCGAACAGCTGCAAGCCCAGGAAGGCCGCCTGCCGGACAGCCTGGTGGCGTGCATCGGCGGTGGTTCGAACGCCATGGGCCTGTTCCACCCGTTCCTCGACGACAAGAGTGTCGAGATCATCGGCGTCGAAGCCGCCGGTTACGGCATCGAGACCGGCAAGCATGCGGCCAGCCTGAATGGCGGCGTTCCAGGCGTCCTGCACGGCAATCGTACTTTCCTGCTGCAGGACGACGATGGCCAGATCATCGACGCCCACTCGATCTCCGCTGGCCTGGACTACCCGGGCATCGGCCCGGAACACGCCTGGTTGCATGACATCGGCCGCGTTCAGTACACCTCGGTAACTGACGACGAAGCTTTGGCTGCGTTCCACCAGTGCTGCCGCCTGGAAGGGATCATCCCTGCCCTGGAAAGCGCCCATGCCCTGGCTGAAGTATTCAAGCGTGCACCGACTTTGCCAAAAGATCACCTGATGGTGGTCAACCTGTCCGGCCGTGGCGACAAAGACATGCAGACCGTGATGCACCACATGGAACAATCCAAGCAGGAGAAACACTGATGAGCCGCCTGCAAACGCGTTTTGCCGAACTCAAGGAACAGAACCGCGCCGCCCTGGTGACCTTCGTGACCGCTGGCGACCCGAGCTATGACACGTCCCTGGCAATCCTCAAGGGCTTGCCGGCGGCTGGTGCCGACGTGATCGAACTGGGCATGCCCTTCACCGACCCGATGGCTGATGGCCCGGCAATCCAGCTCGCCAACATCCGTGCGTTGGGTGCCAAGCAGAATCTGGCGAAAACCCTGCAAATGGTTCGCGAGTTCCGCCAGAACAACAACGAAACGCCGCTGGTGCTGATGGGTTACTTCAACCCGATTCACATGTACGGCGTACCGCGCTTCATCGCCGAAGCCAAGGAGGCCGGTGTTGACGGCCTGATCGTGGTCGACCTGCCGCCCGAGCATAACGGCGAGCTGTGCGACCCGGCACAGGCCGCGGGCCTGGACTTCATTCGCCTGACCACGCCAACCACCGACGACGTGCGCCTGCCGACCGTTCTCAACGGCAGCTCCGGCTTCGTCTACTACGTCTCGGTGGCCGGTGTGACCGGCGCCGGTGCCGCCACGCTGGAACACGTCGAGGAAGCGGTCGCCCGTCTGCGCCGCCATACCGACCTGCCGATCAGCATCGGCTTCGGTATCCGGACGCCGGAGCAGGCGGCGTCTATCGCGCGTCTGGCCGACGGTGTTGTGGTGGGCTCGGCGTTGATCGATCACATCGCCAATGCCACTTCCCCGGAACAAGCCGTGGATGGCGTACTGAGCCTGTGCTCGGCGTTGGCCGAAGGCGTGCGTAAGGCCCGCGTCAGCTGAAGGTAAAGCTCCTAAACACTGTAAACCTTGTGGGAGCGAGCTTGCTTCCACAAGGTTGCGGTATCAAGGCAACTCTATCCCGCCTGATGCCTTGTGCAGTTTGCGCAGGTGTTCACCAATCTGCTTCACGTTGGCTTCGTTGGCGGCCATTTCGGCGGCGCGGCCTGGTTCAAGCAGCGCTCTCACTTCCTTGTCCAGATCCCCGGACAGCGACAGGAGCTGCTTCTGGCGCTGGCTGCTTTCCGCTTCCAGATGCTGCCATTCGCTCGGTTGTGGCAACCCGTAACCTGCGGTCCCCAGCAGCTCTGCCGGGCGGCTGAGGAAGCCGCTGTTGGCGAGAATCTGCTTCAGCGTCTCGTTGGCCTTGTCCATTCCGCCGTTTTTCAGCTCCCGAGCGCCCAGATAGCGTTGCTTCACTTCGTCCTGGGCCAGCAACATCTGTCGACGGAAACTCGCCTGCTCCAGCAGCAGCAATGCTGCGCTAGTACGCAAATCAGCCTGCTCGAACCATTGCCGCCGCTCTGCGGCTTTCAAATCCAGCCACTCTTCGACAGTTTCCTGTTTGATCGGCATCTGCTTTCTCAACACTTCGAACATCGCCTGGTAGCGATCACGGAAGGAATCGAAGCGATAACCCAGGCGCAGTGCTTCGCGAGGATCATCCAGCACGCTGGTATCGGCCAGGCCACGACCCTTGAGCACTTCGAGCATGCCGTTGGGCATGATGTTGTCCAGACCCACCAGTTGCGGGTTGTTAGTGCTGCTACGCAGCAGTTTCAGTCCCTCTACCGCACAGTTGTTGGACAGGAAGAAGTAGTTGCCGTCGTAGCTCCAGTGCATTTCGGCGGCGTGTTCCACCACATCTTCGATCTCGCGGCGCGACAGGTTCAGTGGGACTGAGGCCAGGCTGCGCAACTCGGTCTTGGTGTATTCGTCGATTACCTGGGAAAGTGGCAGGACAAACAGGCGCGACGGGTACTTACCGACCAACCCATTCCAGCTCGACATCTGCACGTCACCCACAAAGGCGCGGTACGACAGCACCAGATGCTGGTCCAGGTCCAGTCGGCAATCCGGCCCGCGAGGCCGGCCCGGTGCGCAAATGACCAGGCGCAACATGCTGTGACCCCAGTAGCTGAACAAGTTCTGGTTAGCCTCGGCCAGCAGGTAGTCGATGGCGTAAACCCGTTCAGGATCGACCTGTCCCAGTGGTGTTTTGGCGAAGTCACTGCCGGCATTGAGGAAGGCGACGGTTTTGCCGCAAGCGTTTTTGGCAGCGGGCGCCCAGCCAAAGTGCTCTTTGTAGTAGCGGTACAGTGCGGGACGACGGCAGGCGTAGCTCGGATCGAGCAGGAAGTACTCCATATTGACTGCGACGAACTCCTTGGGGCTGCTCGTCTCGTAGATGTCCGGGCTGCGCGCGATCTGCCGGTTGTACTGTTCGCGCTCGCCACGACGGCCGACGTATTGCGGCCAGCCGGCGAGGTCGAGCAGGCGTGGATCATCGCTGAGGGTAAAGCGGCGGCCGGTCTGGCCGCGGCATTGATCGGGGATGCCGACCAGCCCTGAACTGCTGTCTTGGCGGGTACAGCGTTGAATCAGTGTGCGCTCCGCCTTTGGCCACAGGCGTGAGCGATCGTAGATGTGAGACAGCTCGTGCAACACCGTGGCGAGCATTTCCCGGCGCACGGTGCCATGGGGGCGATGGGTTTTTTTAGTTGCGGCGCTGCCATCGGTGAGGCCGGCCAGCAGGTTGCGGTTCAGATCGAGTTCGGACACCAGTGTCGCCTGACCGTAGGCATTTCTCGGCATGTCATCGGTCCAGCCGACATCGATGCGTCGATCGAGTTGCTCGACAAAGCGTGGCGGCAGTGCCTGCATGGCTTCATCGAGCAACGCCTGGCTGGCTTGCTGTTGCGCGGGAGTCAGACCTTCGGTCTTGAGCTGTAATTGAAGGCCAGCGTGGGCCGTGTTGCCGAGCAGCAACAGGGCCCCGGCCAGCAGCCAGGCACCTGGACACTTCACAGTGCGAGGATGGCTTCAGCGAGATCCTGGTCACTGGCGTCACGAGCTTCCGGCACGCGGGTGCGCAGCAAATCGAAGGCGGATTCCAGGTGAGCGCCACGAATGTCGCCATTGCTGGCAACGAAACTGGCGGCGTCGTCCTGGGCTTCGCGCACGATTTTCGAATCGCGAATGGACGTGGTGGTGTCGGAGGTGAAATCGAGGGTGCGCTGGGTAGCACGGATCAGAATATTACTGGTGGCAACCAGAGTATGTGCCTGGGCCACATCGGCCAACAGCAGCAGGCCTAAGGTGGCAGCAATCAGCGGGTTACGCATGGAATGACTCCAGAAAAAACAGGGATAACTATTGGACGAGAATTGCCTGTGCCAGTTCAAGGTCGCTGGCATGAAGTTTTGCCTGGGTTCGGCGCAGATACCGCAGGGCCGACTCCAGTCGTGCACCTCTCAGTTGGCCGTCACTGGCAATGAATGCCGCGGCGTCATCCTGGGCCGCGAGCAGCAGTTTATGGTCGAAGGGAGCGGAGGTCACCATGCTTGTGGCATATCCACTGGCCACGATCCCTTGGGTTGACAGGTTAAAGGCGTCGTAAGCGTGGGCTGAGCCTGAACAGGCGGCAGTAATCATGACTGGAGTGATCAACAGATTTGCAAGAAAACGCATGAGACTCGACAGTTAAAAGTGAGTCCCAAGGCTAGCGCAAGGCCCATTCCAGAGCCAGCACGGAAATAATGGGACACGTCGAGCGTGTCCCCGGCCAGAAGTCGATCAGATCGTCAGGATCGCCTGCGCCAGTTGTGCATCGGTTGCGTTCAACTGGGGTGCCTGATGACGAATATGGTCGAGCGCACTTTCCAGTTTCACCCCACGGATGGAACCTTCGCTGGCAACGAAGCTGGCGGCGTCGTCACGCGCTGCGAGCACGATCTTGTCATCTTTGAACGAAGACGTGATGTTGGACGTCGCATCGGAACTGGATTTGAGTGCCCCAACGACTGCGTCGGTGGTCACGATAAAACTGGTGGCGTGGGAATTGGCAGCCACGGCAAGCAGGGCTGCAGCGCTGAGCAGGCGAAGTCGGGACATGGTGTAACTCCTAGGGTAAGTCGATTGGAAGATGGCGCAGTGTCTGCAAATTCAGACGCCAGGCGCTTGGCGCTCGCCACGTTCTGACCTGATATTAGGCCTGAGTGTGTCAATTCGAACAGCCCGTCATGCAAACAGGCAGTCAGCGCCAGAACGGTTTATCCAATTCATTGATGCGCTCAGCATGGCTGATGCAAAGATCCGATAGCTGACGATCATCGAGTTGAGCCAGTAAACGTCGTGTTCTCGCCCTTTCCAGACTAGCGAAGAGTCTTGTTAACAGGTATCTAGCCCAGCGCAAGCAAGGTCTCGATTGAACCTGTGGTGTAGAAACATCCTGTAAAGAACTCATGGCGCGGTCCCTGTCCTGATAAGTGGAGGGCTCCATGCTGACACCGGTCGAATATCCGCTACAGACACACCGCGACGATATTGTACTCATCCAATTAGTTATTTTTGCAAGCTGTACTGGTGTCCTAGTTTCCTACTGTACGAGCGGATTTGACAGGCCAAAACGACAAAACCCGTCGTGGTTTCCCACGACGGGTTTTGTTTTTTCAATTCGGGTTGCTGGCGGTGGACCTTCAGGTCAGAGCCAGCGACGCTAACTTAGCGCCAGAACGGCTTGCTCAGCTCTTCGTAGCGTTGTGCTTCGCTAATCCCGGCGTCAGCCAGCAGACGCGAATCCAGGCGAGCCAGTTGATGGCGGCTGGTGATGCGGCGCTGCCACAGCATCAGGTTGGCAATAACGCGCAGAGGCAGGGAAGCCTGGGTTTTTGCAGCAGTGTCTTGAAAGAACAGATCGGAACTGAGTGTACGTTCCATGGTGGTCATCCTTCCGCTTATGGCGGGATTAGGTAGTGGTTTAACTGGTGCCCATGATCCTCTCGTTTGCCTAGTCTCTGTAGATACAGTTCATCTGTATTGTGAGAGCTCAGTTAACTGTTTATAGGGGGTGTACTGGTCTAAATTGAGGCAACTGTACCTGCCTGCACTGTCATGGTGCAAAACTACTGTTTTTGCCCGGCAAGGTAGGAGTTTTCCTAAAGAAATGACCAGTACAGCAGTACAGTTTTTTTCATATTCCGAAGAAGCAGGAGCAAGCTGACGAAACTGTGTTTGCGCCAGCTGCTATCTGTACCAGTTACTTCTTCAGCATTTGCCCGGTTTCTTCCAGGTTGATGTGCCAGCTCAGGGCGTCACGCAGGATGTGTGGGGTGTGCCCGCCGATGGCGCACGCGGCGGTGAAGTAATCATTCAGCGCCTGGCGGTAATCCGGGTGCACGCACTTGTCGATGATGACCCGGGCACGCTCCCGGGGCGCCAGGCCGCGCAAGTCTGCCAGGCCCACTTCGGTCACGAGGATGTCGACGTCATGTTCGGTGTGGTCAACATGGCTGACCATCGGCACCACGCTGGAGATCGCACCGCCCTTGGCGATCGACTTGGTCACGAACACGGACAGGTGCGCGTTGCGCGCGAAGTCGCCCGAGCCACCGATGCCGTTCATCATCCGCGTGCCGCAGACGTGAGTGGAGTTGACGTTGCCATAGATGTCGAACTCCAGTGCCGTGTTGATGCCGATGATGCCGAGGCGGCGCACGACTTCAGGGTGGTTGGAAATCTCCTGCGGGCGCAGCACCAGTTTGTCCTTGTAGCGCTCCAGATTGCCGAACACGTCGGCATTGCGCCGGCTCGACAGGGTGATCGAACTGCCCGAGGCAAAACTCAGCTTGCCCGCATCGATCAGGTCGAAGGTCGAGTCCTGCAGCACCTCGGAATACATCGTCAGGTCTTCGAACGGCGAGTCGATCAGGCCACACATCACCGAGTTGGCGATGGTGCCGATGCCGGCTTGTAGCGGACCGAGCTTGTTGGTCATGCGCCCGGCTGCCACTTCCTGTTTGAAGAAGTCGATCAGGTGGTCGGCAATGGCTTGGGTCTCGGCATCCGGTGCCAGCACCGTGGAGGGCGAGTCAGCCTGGTTGGTGACCACGATGGCGACGATTTTTTCCGCTGGAATCGGGATGGCGGTGCTGCCAATGCGATCGTCGACCTTGACCAGCGGGATCGGCGTGCGGGTTGGACGATAGGTTGGAATATAGATGTCGTGCAGGCCTTCGAGATTCGGGTTGTGCGCCATGTTGATCTCGACGATCACGTGCTTGGCGAAAATCGCGAAGCTGGCCGAGTTGCCGACCGAGGTGGTTGGCACGATATGCCCTTGCTCGGTGATCGCTACGGCTTCAATCACGGCGATGTCCGGCAGCTTCAATTGCTGGTTGCGCAATTGCTCCACGGTTTCCGACAAGTGCTGGTCGATGAACATGACCTCGCCGGCATTGATCGCCTTGCGCAGGGTGCTGTCGACCTGAAACGGCATGCGTCGCGACAACACACCGGCTTCGGTCAGCTGCTTGTCGAGGTCGTTGCCCAGGCTTGCGCCCGTCATCAGGCTGATCTTCAGCGGCGTGACCTTGGCACGCTCGGCCAGCGCCTGGGGGACGGCCTTGGCTTCGCCTGCGCGAGTAAAGCCACTCATGCCGACGGTCATGCCGTCCTCAATCAGAGCGGCAGCGTCGGCGGCGCTCATCACTTTGTCCAACAACGAAGGCAGGCGAATACGGTCACGGTACATGGATTGTTATCTCGGGCAACAGGTAGCAGGACGTGCAGTCTAGTGAATTGCGCCAGCTTCTGTCCCGCTACCAAGGTCGCAATCGAGGCGTCTATTCCGGGCCTTTCAAGCAAAACACCGTTACCGGATCGGTAACAAAAGGATAGTTTGTTCGACGATTTGCGCAAACAAAAACGCCCCGACGAGTCGGGGCGTTTTTGTTTGCCGCAGAGGGTTAGTCGACGGCTTTGACCATGTCTTCGATGACCTTTTTAGCGTCGCCGAACACCATCATGGTTTTGTCCAGGTAGAACAGTTCGTTGTCCAGGCCGGCGTAGCCGCTGGCCATCGAGCGCTTGTTGACGATGATGGTCTTGGCCTTGAACG